>SHXN01000160.1 GCA_009693305.1 Limnohabitans sp. | reverse complement strand
TCTAAATCGTTAGTTCGTAATGATTCTGTGTTGTATCTTTGATATGCACCTGACTTTGGATTTGAGACCTTAAACCTTGCGTAATAACAATCTCCAGTCTTATGCTCACGCAAATAAACAGAAATCATTAGTCTTCCACCAACTCCAATTCCCACCCTATGAATTTCTGGCATTAAATTACCCCCAAAATGTTGACATAATGTTTACATGGTATTCTATACTCAGGAAACTCGCATGGATACTGGGTTCCAGATTGACTTAATGCATCAAGAACTGCCATTTTTTAACATGGGTTGTTGATTCTATTGACATTTTAGTATTGACATAATGTAATGATAGCCACACCTAGACTTACAATGCCATCAACTGCTAAATAGCCTATTTTGCATTTGTTTTAATTTTTAACCTTATTTCTTTTTGGGCTTCATGCTTACCAAATCAAGCGAGCCCTCTTTTGAAAAAGCACCCTTAATTTGTTTAACCATTTTCTGACGCAATTCATCTTTCATCGATTGCACGCGCAATTCAATATACCGAGCGGTTGCTTTGTTGGAATCCATTTCCGATTTGGACATGGCTTGCGCCCACAACCCGTCTCTGCGAATGCCGTCTTTCATTTCTCTGAGAACTAGCGCGTGTACTAACTCGTCCGATTGTTGAGTCGCCATTTTTTTAAATGCCTTATTGGTTTATGAATCTCTTAAGCAGTCGCCTTCAAAAACTGCTTTCACTTTTTGTTTGCGATAGAGAATGTCAGTAGAGCCACTGAGAACCAAACTGTCGCGTGCAATACGAACTTCGCGCTCGTATCCCGTTTCAATGTCTTTGCTTTTGATTCCCATCGAACTTGAACCTGTCAAATTTTTTCCTGTGAATTTTTCTGTTGCTAAGGTACTGATATACATATCATAAGGCTGTGGGCCTTGAATCGTTAAAAATATATTAGCGCCGATGGTGCGTATTTCAACTTTGACTTGCGCGGGTTTGAGTGGTTTATCCTCTAATTCAGGAATGGTTCCATTCAGTTGACATTTGAATTTATAAGGGCGAACCTCAGCGTGTATCTGCGTTGTCATTAAACCGAACAACAAAACCATGATGTAAAAAAATATTTTGTGATTCATATTTTTCATTGTTTAGGATGATCCCTACTAAGCCCAAATCGATGTCCGAAAGGGTTCTTTCTCTTGTTGTAAGTCTAAAAGAGAATGCACGCAACATCTAGAGGCTTGTACAAGGGATGTCTTGCCTCTCTTTATTACAATACTAAAGTATTCACCAGTGATTTGTGTATTGACCTGATGTTTTGGGTTTATGCTTAAGGTTGGTCTCGCTGTATTTGTTTGATAGGAGAAATCATGAATAAAACCATCCTCAGTTTCATTGCCACATTTGCATTAATAAGCGCCTCTTGGGCGCAAACCAAATGGGATTTGCCCGCTGCTTATGCGGCCACCAATTTCCACTCAGAAAATCTCATCCAATTTTCCAATGATGTGGATAAAGCCACTGGCGGCAAACTCAAAATCACCGTGCATGCCAACGCGTCATTGTTCAAAGCCAATGAAATCAAGCGCGCGGTTCAAGGTGGTCAAGCACAAATCGGTGAAGTGTTGCTCGCCAATTTTGAAAATGAAAATCCCATGTATGGCGCTGATGGCATTCCATTTTTAGCCACCAGTTATGCAGACTCCAAAAAACTCTCTAATGCGCAAAAGCCTTATCTCGATAAACTTTTAAATGCCCAAGGCATGAAACTTTTATTTGCAGTCGCATGGCCGCCACAAGGCATTTATGTCAAAAAAGAAATCGCCTCTGTTGCCGATATGCGCGGCCTCAAATGGCGCGCTTATAGCCCTGCCACTGGCAAAATTGCCGAATTAATCGGCGCACAACCCGTCACCATTCAAGCCGCAGAACTCACACAGGCCTTGGCCACGGGTGTCATCGAAAGCTATATGAGTTCGGGCTCCACTGGCTACGACACCAAAACATACGAAAGCATCAAATATTTTTACGACACACAGGCATGGTTGCCTAAAAATGCAGTGCTTGTCAATCGCAAGGCATTTGACGCACTTGACGCAGCAACACAAAGCGCTGTGATGAAAGCCGCGGCTGATGCTGAAGCACGCGGATGGAAAGTCAGCGAAGAGAAAAACGATTGGTATAAAAAAGCACTTGCAGAAAAAGGCATGAAGATCATGACGCCATCGCCCAAATTAATCAGCGACATGAAACAAGTGGGCTCCATCATGTTGTCTGATTGGCAAAAAAAGGCAGGGCCTGATGGTGAGGCGATGATTGCTGCGTTTAATAAAGCCGTTGCAACAAAGCCCGCCGCCAAAGCAAAAAAATAAATGCTTCGTCGATTTCTTGATCGCCTTTATTTAGGCGCAGGCGCGCTTGCCGCTTTGTTCATTGTTGGCATTTGTGTGTTGATGGTAGGGCAAAGCATTTTTCGCGAGTTGGGCCTGCGGACTGGGGCGATCAACGACATCGTTTCATGGTTTTGTGCCGCAGCAGCTTTTTTTGCCATGGCGCATTCTTTTAAACACGGCGACTTTGTACGAGTCACATTGATATTAGAAAAAGTGTCGCCTAGCATTCGTCGTCGTCTTGAATTGATTTCTATACTCATTGCATCAACGGCCACGGGTTATTTGTGTTGGTGGGCGTGCAAATTCACCTACGAGAGTTGGGAGTTCAATGACATTGCACAAGGCTTGCTGCCATTTCCATTGTGGATTCCGCAAATGAGTTTTGCTTTGGGCTCGGTCTTGTTGTTCATTGCTGTTGTGGATGAATTTATTTTTGTGATTCAAGGCAACAAGCCTACGTTTGTGACCGCCGTGGAAGAGCGCCACGCCAAAGGCGATTTTTCTTCGGAAGTTTAAATCTATGGATATTTTGCTCATCGGCGGTTTATTGCTGTTCATCATGTTATTGCTATTGGGTGGCGGCGTATGGATTGCCATGACGCTTGCAATTTGCGGATGGATTGGTCAAGAATTTTTTACCACCACTCAACCAGGAAAAAATTTATTTTCTGCATTTTGGGAAAGCAATGCGTCTTGGGAATTGGCCGCATTGCCCTTGTTTGTGTGGATGGGTGAAATTTTGTTTCGTACCAAACTCAGCGAAGAAATGTTTGAAGGTTTGCGTCCATGGCTCAATCGCATACCGGGTCGCTTGATGCACACCACCATTTTGGGTTGCGGTATTTTTGGATCTGTCTCGGGTTCTTCTGCCGCGACTTGCGCCACCATCAGCAAAGTGGCTTTGCCCGAATTGATGAAACGCGGTTACGACGAAAAAATTGCTTTAGGTTCTTTGGCCACCGCCGGCACCTTGGGCATTTTGATTCCACCGTCTATTACCATGGTGGTTTATGCAGTTGCGGCAGATGCCTCCATCATTCGTATTTTTTTGGCTGGTTTTGCACCTGGTTTTTTATTGATGGGATTACTCAGTGGCTACATCATCTGGTGGAGTTTGCGCAACCCAGACAAGGTACCGCCACCTGATGCGCCCACCACATGGATGCAAAAAATCAAACAATCGGGCAGCTTGATTCCATGCGGTGCTTTGATTGTTTTTATTTGTTGGGTGTTGATTGCAGGCTACGCCACCGCCACCGAATGCGCGGCTTATGGCGTTGTGGGCTCGTTGGCTTTGGCCGCTTGGAGTCGCAGTCTGACATGGTCTAATTTTTGGGAAGGACTCATGGGCACGACGCGCACGAGTTGCATGATCATGTTTATTTTGGCGGGTGCGGCATTCTTAACTAAAACCATGGCCTTCACGGGTATTCCACGCGAACTCGCCGAGTGGGTCAACGCGATGCAACTTTCCCCCATTGCATTGATCGCGGTGTTAACCTTTGTTTATTTAATATTAGGAACTGCGCTCGACGGCATCAGCATGATTGTTTTAACCAGCGCCGTTGTATTACCCATGATTCAAAAAGCAGGATTTGATTTGATTTGGTTTGGTATCTTCATTGTGTTGTTGGTTGAAATTGCAGAAGTCACGCCTCCCGTTGGTTTTAATTTATTTGTCTTGCAAAACATGACGGGCAAAGACAGCAACACGATTGCGCGCGCAGCCCTTCCATTTTTTGGATGCTTGGTGGTGTGCATTGTGCTCATCACCTTGTTTCCACAAATTGTTACCTTTCTTCCCAATATGGTGATGGGGGTTGATCGCTAAATGAGTTGCGCATCATGATGGCTGTTCTTGCAATTTGTATCGGCGCATGCGTTGGCGCGTTGATGCGTTGGCAATTGGGCTTGTGGCTTAACGCAGGCGCTCTGTTGCCTTGGGGCACCTTGGCGGCCAATTTAATCGGTGGCTACCTGATTGGTATCTGCGTTGCTTTGTTTGAAGCCATGCCTCACATCGATCCTGCATGGCGACTTGCACTTGTGATAGGTTTTTTAGGCGCACTCACCACATTTTCTTCATTTAGCGCAGAAGTTGTTGCCATGTTCATGCAATCGCGTTATCTATTGGCGTTAGTTACAGCAGGATTACATCTTTTGGGCTCATTGGCTCTTACGCTTGCAGGCATTATTTCTACACAATGGTGGATGGCTCGCTAAATCAATTTATTTATTTTTTAGTATTTGGAAAAAAAAGTTGCTCCCCATTGATTTTGTACGATGCAATTTGCTTTTGTCCTGCGGGTGAAATCACCCAATCCACAAATTTTTGAGCTGCGTCTTTTTTAACATACGGATGCTTGGCTGGATTAACAACAATCAAACCGTATTGATTGAATAATCGGTTATCGCCTACAACCAAAACTTGTAAATCTGCGCGGTTTTTAAAACTCAACCAAGTGCCTCTATCGGTTAAAGCATATGCGCCCGTTGACGCTGCCATATTAAGAGCCGGCCCCATGCCACATCCACATTCTTTATAGCCCGCACCTTTGGTTACAACACCGCTGATCTGCCAATAACGAAGCTCTGCTGCGTGCGTACCGCTTTTGTCACCGCGTGAAATAAATGAGGTTTGAGTTTGTGCTAATTTTTGAAGCGCTAAAGTAATATCTTTCCCTTTTGTTTTGGCAGGATCTGATGCAGGCCCTACCAATACAAAATCGTTGTACATCACTGCAAAGCGCGCGATACCCCAACCTTCTGCAATAAATTTTTCTTCTGCCACTTGATCGTGCACAAACAAAACATCGGCGTCGCCACGTCTGCCCATGTCAATGGCCTGCCCTGTTCCAAGTGCCACCACCTTGACATCAACGCCTGTTGTATTTTTAAATGCGGGCAACAAATGCGCAAACAAACCCGATTGTTCGGTTGATGTGGTCGACGCCATCATCAATTGAGCTGACGCGTTTGATAAAGCGCCAAGCATCAGAAAAACTATCGTCAAAAAATTAATTACATATTTTTTGAAAAATTTCACAACATTTCACCTTTTAAAAATT
>SHXN01000159.1 GCA_009693305.1 Limnohabitans sp. | reverse complement strand
TGATTGATGATTTGTGGCAAGCATATGCCAATATCGCCATTCATTAAATTTAAGGTGTAGTCGTTTTGTGTCACCATCACGGGGCGACCGCAGTACCAGTCGGTTTGACCTAGTTGAAGGTGTTTTTCAATCGTGCGATTAAGCGCCTCTACACCCCAGTAGCCTTTGCGAAATGCGCATAAAACACAAAATTGTTGAAACAGTTGCATTAACTGTGCCGCTTGTTCATCGGTACAGCCACTTGCTTGTTGATTAACTTGTTTCAATAACAAAAGCCAATCCTGCCATGCGTGTGACATTTCTTTTAATACGTCAGGATGATGTGATGAATGAGTGAGTTGTGTCACCGCCTGATGTGGATGCATGAGCCCAACAGGTGCTTGATTCCAAAGTTGACGCAATGCTTGCTGATCCATGCTTTGAATGGTGCGCGCCCATTGACCAATGCCTTGCGTGGCATCAAAACGATGACTGTGTGTGAGTGTTTGGGTGTGATTGCAAAGGAGTTGCCCTTCGCACAGTTGAGACATCACAGCCCCCGCTTCAACGGAAGCTAGTTGATCTTTGTCGCCCAACAAAATCAATTGCGCATGAGGTGGTACTGCGCGAAGCAAACGGGCCATCATTTCTAAGTCGATCATGCTCGCTTCGTCCACAATGATTAAATCAGCGGCTAAATATTGCGGTTGCTGACTGGGACGACCTAATAAGCGATGCAGTGTTTGCGCTTGTTGTGGAATGTGTTGGGTGAGTGTGGTAGGTAAATACGGAATGGATTGTCGTATCGATTGACTCAGTCGTGCGCTGGCTTTGCCTGTGGGTGCGGCCAATACAACACGCAAGGGCGTGGCACGATTGGCTTGTAAGCATGCAATGAGTTTGACAACCGTGGTGGTTTTTCCCGTGCCGGGGCCGCCTGTGATGAGAGTGATGGGACTTTGCGCAGCAAATCGGCAAGCTTCTTTTTGTTGAGAAGATGAATCATTGGATTGCAGGAATAATTGATCGAGCACCGCTGGGTCTGCAGGCGTCAATAAGTGGGTGCTTTGTAGGTGCTGTTGAATCAGTGTTCGAATATTTGTTTCTGCAGTAAATGCACGGCGCAAGTACACGCGATTGTTTTGCAAGACCAGTGGCGAATGTTCGCCAGCAAGCCAATGGCAATCAACAATATGGTTTGTAATCGTGTTGGGAATGCAATCAACTTGTTGCGAATTCCAATTGAGTAGTGATTGAGGATTGCTTTGGAGTTGATCGATATCAAGACACGCGTGCCCACGCATCCATTGATAACTGGTGAGAGCCGCTATCCAGTGGTGCGACGCTTGTACGCTGGGAATTTGTGAATCTAAAAAATCAGCAAAAGCCATATCGAGACGACTCAAGACCTGCGGCGCGTGGGTATCGCTAGAAATTTTTAAAAAAGTTTGAAAAAGGGATGAGGTCATGAGTCAGCCCGGAAGAGTGAATCTAAATGGTCGATCAGATCGAAACTGGGTCTATGAAAATGAAGGCCAGAGCTTGGATGATTAATGCCTCGCAAATAAAGATAAATGGCGCCACCCATGTGTGTTTCGTAGTTGTAATTGGCAAGTCGTGAGCGGAGTAATCGATGCAATGCCAAGGTATACAGAACATATTGCAGATCGTAGCGATGCGATAAAACGGATTTTAAGAGGTGAGCATCGTCGTAATCATTGAGTTTGTTGGATTTGTAATCAATCACCCAATAGCGGCCGTTGTGCTCGCACACCAAATCTATCACACCTGTGAGCATGCCGTGCATGGTTTTGCTTTGCAAGGGCGGGCGATCGTTGGTTGGAAAAACAGACGAAGTGATGATTGAATCAATCGCTTGTGTGTTGATGCGATGTACGGGCAAATGAAACTGCATCTCGGCCCAGCATTGTTGGGCTTGCAGTTGTCCTAAAACCAAGGGCTGTTGGGTGTTGTCGATTGAATACGAATGATGAATGATTGTTTGGAGCCAAGGCTCTATCAGTGCCACGTCTTCATCTTTGAGTTGAAGATAGATTTTTTTTCTGTCTAGTAATATTTGCCACGCATCAGATTTTTCGCCTTTTTGTTTGGGATTGTAGATAGGCCATTGGTGCAGACATTGCCACTCCAATAATTCGTGTAACAAAAGACCATACGAGGCGCCTGCAGGAAATGCTTGCCAAGCACTGATGGAGGTCGGTGACAATTGATTTGTTGAGTAGCTCATCGCTTGTTCGGTTTCGTCTTCGTTGGAGAGTAATTCACGTGTGGTTTCGTTTTCAATGTTTAGGTCTAAATGTTTGCTGATGGCGCTGAAACTCGCTGTCCACCAACGTTGCGTGTTGCGTGGATTGGCAATCAATAATCGGTTGTGATCCCATTCGGTTTGTGTGGGTGTGACGGTGGTGAAGTCGGGTATGGCATCCGTTGCAAATAATTTAATCTGAATATCACTGATTGAATTACCCCACAGTGATTGCAATTGTTGGAGTGCATCGAGGCGTGATTTGCGTTGAAACAATTGTGAGGTGGCGTTCCAAGCTTCTGGTTTTTTGTTGGTGGCTTCGCGGTATTCACCACTCACGCTCGACATGCCCACCCAGATCGATCGTTGGGCACGGGTGAGTCCTACATAAATTAAACGCAAATCTTCATCGACGCTATTGCCCTCGTCGTCGTCCTCAGACTCATCATCGGTTGATGAGTCGTCTTTGGGTATTTTGAATCCCGATAAGAAAGGCATCATCACCAATGGGAACTCTAAGCCCTTGCTCTTGTGATAGGTGATGATGGGGATGCGATCGGCATCGGACTCCAATCGCATTTGTGCTTCATCGGTGGTGGAGGTTCGCGACATACATTGATCGTGGAGGTATCGCTCGACGGCCAAAGTTCCTTGTAGTTGTATGGATGCGCGTTGGAGTAATTCGCCCAAATGCAATAGATTGCCCAGTCGTCGCTCACCCATGGCGTGCGCCATCAATCGCTCAGAGGCGCCGCTGGCATGTAAGCATTGATGCAACATGGCGAGCAAACCTTGTGATTTCCAGATTTGATGCCAATGATTCATTTGCTCTTGCCAAATGTCGAGTTGCTTGTTGCTCATTAGCAATTGGTGGAGTTGATCCACTGACAAGCCCCATAAGCGAGTTGCTAACGCACAGCGCAATTGGCTCAAGCTGCGGGGTTGATTGATGGCGCGCAAGAGCGTCCATAAATCGAGTGCCTCTTGGGTTTTGTAAACACTTTCTTTGTCGGACAAATAAACGCTTGAGATTTTTCTTTTGCTGAGTGCCTCACGCATGAGTTGCGCTTGCGAATAACTTCTAACCAAGACTGCAAAATCTTCTTTTTTCGCATGACCGTCTTGTAAAAGTTGAGCCATGGTTTGCGCCATTTGATTAGCCATGAATTGTTGATAAGCGGCTGGTTTGATTGGCTTGTCGTGTGGCGTGTTGTAATAAAAAACAGTCATCGCTGCTTGTTGCTGACCATTGATCATTAAGGGAGTAACGTTTGAATTTTTGGCAGTAACAGGAATGTATTTGAGTTGTCCAAAGACCGATTGTTGAGTATTAAAAATATGATTGATAGCATTGACCAATTGCGGTGTCGATCGGTAGTTGCCGCTTAGCGTATGAGCACAATGGGGATTTTCTTGTAGGGCATCGTGTTTGGCTTTTAAATAGGTGGGCAAATCAGCGCCTCTAAAACTATAGATGGCTTGCTTGGGGTCGCCAATCATGATGAGGCACGCATTGGATTGGCCATAGTAAATATGATGCAAGGTGCTGTATTGCCATGGATCGGTGTCTTGAAATTCATCGACCAAGGCCACTGGGCATTGCGCACGAATGGCTTGTGCCAAACGACCGTCATCGCTCACAGTTGCGTGGTACAGATGTTGTAATAAATCTGAAAAATCAAACTGGGCACGTTCGCGTTTGGCGTTTTGAATTTGAATGCGCGTGGAGTGACATGCGTGTTGTACAATGGCATCTTGCAAACTGGGTTGCAGCTTGTATTGATCGCACAAGCGTTGGATATCATCAAACACTGAAAATTGAGTGGCGTCGGTCCATCCCTTGTTGATCAACGTTTGCGTGGTGAAGCGTTGTAGCGTATCGTGTTTGATGTCAGCGCCAGTTATCCACTGTTGCATTTGATTAAGCCAGCCTGCGAAATGATCGCTTCTCACGCCATTGAGTTTTTTGTTTGCTAAGGCAGTCTGTAGCGCTTGCACCACATCTACGGTCCACAGTTGATGGATTTGAGTTTGTATTTGCTCGGTGACGGATGCCCAGTCTGCCCAATTTGAAATGCATGAAGCAGGGCTTGGAAAAGTGACAACTATACTTGAGGGTCTTTTGTCTGCAATGCGCCATAAGAGTTTAACAAGATGGAGTAATTGCTCGGGCGATGCTGCCACTTCGTCTTGCAATATTTTGGCTTGCGTTGGTGTGAGTGGGTAAAACCACTGGCGCCAATAATCGGTGACGGCTTCTAACTCTAAGGCTTGTGCGTCTTCCACGAGTTTTTGCTCGAACAGGTGTTTGCTATCGAATGCATGTTCGCGCAACATGCGCATACTCCATCCGTGAATGGTGTGAACAGCGGCCTCGTCCATCCATTGCGACGCCAATGTGAGTTTTTGTTGGCAGATGGGCCACATATCAGACGGAAAAGTGGCGCGTAATTTTTTTAAAAATTCATCGGTGGGTTGAGGGGCTGATGAGAAGGCAAGCGCCGCTTCGTGCAATCGTGATCGAATTCGGTCTCTGAGTTGCGCTGTTGCTACTTCTGTGAACGTCAGGACCAATATTTGTGGCGGCAGCAATGATTGTTGGAAATCAAATGCGGTGCTCGATTGATGACCCAATACCAGTCGCAAATAAAGCGCGGTGAGCATGTAGGTTTTGCCGGTGCCTGCGCTGGCTTCGATGATTTGCCTGCCTTGTAGGGGCACTTCGATGGGATTGAGTTCTTGCACGGGCGTCATGCTTCTTCCTCAACCGTTGCGACGCTGTTGAGTGGATGCATCACCACGCAATCAAAAAGTGGTTGGTACAACAAGGGCGCTAATTCTGGCAAATGCGTGCGCAGTTGTTCAAAGTTGTCAAAATGTCGTCGCAAGATGGGCGTGCTATTTCGCTCGCCCAAGTGTCGACTGCCTTTTCTTACTTGATCATTAAAAACCGTTTGCGCTTTTTTGTATGTGTATTCATTGCGTTGGTTGATGTCTTCCATATGGTGATTGTTCATCAAACCCATCCACTCACTGGCGGTTTTGCAAGCAAGTGGCATGGGCTTATCCCAAGCCTGTTGATAGAGTTGATGCAATGCTTGAATGTGTTGCAAAGCCTTTTCTTGAGAAATCGATGAAAAACTCACGCACCCATCGGGGCCCACCATGACCGATTCGGTGAGCAGACCACTGGCGCATGCACAC
>SHXN01000158.1 GCA_009693305.1 Limnohabitans sp. | reverse complement strand
GGATGACGTTCTACAACCACCGCAGATTGCATTCAACCTTAGGGTATGTCAGTCCCATGCAGTTTGAACAAAACTGGCACGCGGCACAGTTCAAAAAGGCCGCATAATCGGGTTGCTAAGATGTACGTCAAACAGGGGCAAGTTCACTCCACCCAATCGAGAACGACTGAAAGCGTTAAAGGTGTAGCCTGCTGAACGCTTGAGGGCGCAGAGCCCGTTGTACTTTGTGTGACTTGCGCCTGCGCAGATACCATCAAAATAAAGGCGCAAAGGCTTATCAGCCCTTGGGCTATCCTGCAAAATATATACGAATGTCGTATGCTCATGCATCGATTACACCATCCCCGCCCTGACCAAAACCTGACCAACTGCGATTAAATCCTTTTTTTGCGATATAAACCACACCATGCGAATTCTTTTAATTGAAGACGATCCTGTTATTCAAAAGGTATTACAAAGGAGCTTAAGTGATAGTGGTCACCGCATTGACGCGAGTGACAATTTTTCAGATGCCGATCAACTGTGGCGCAATCAACCCTATGACGCAGTGGTTCTTGATTTGAATTTACCGATGTCACACAACGCACAGTTTGAAACGGCCAATGGTCTGCAGTTGCTTCAAAAAGCCAGACAACGCGGTGACATGACCCCTGTGTTGATTTTATCGGCGCGCAATCGCACTGAAGAGCGCATCGAGGGACTGCATCTAGGGGCCGATGATTATTTAGGAAAGCCCTTTGAATTGGCAGAGGTTGAAGCCAGGCTTTACGCATTAACAAGGCGCATTCAACAAAAATCAGAAGAAATACATCAGGTTGGTCAATTGGTTTTGCATCGCGCGCAAAGAAGATTTTCAATGTGTGGCGATGTATTGATTTTGCCTGCGCGCGAGTTTGAAGTGTTATTGGAACTTTGCTCACCTTCGGGTCGCGTGGTGAGCAAGTCGATGTTATCCGAAAAACTATCGGACCTAGATGATTACTTGGGCAACAATGCTTTAGATGTTTTTATTTCGCGCATTAGAAAAAAAATTGCCAACAGTGGCGCCACGATTCGTACTGTCAGAGGCATCGGATATATCTTAGAAGTGAGCCCTTCATGATTGAGCAATATCGCTTTCCATCCTTAAAAAAAATATTGCGGCATGTCTTTATTCCGCTGTCTATTACTTGGATATTAGGGACGGCCACCACCATGATGGTGGCGAGTTATTTTTTGCAAAAAGCCCATGACCGAAGCTTATTGGATGATGCTTATTTGATTTCAAGCCGAATTTTAGAAGCAGATGAGCATAATGAGAAAAAAATAAAACTGAATTTAACTTCGCAAGATTTAAGCACGGTTTTATTTGACCCCGTAGAGTCCATTTTTTTTGCACTTTATGACCCTAAAGGAAAATGGGTTGCAGGACACGGCGGCCTCACCTTGCAGTTAAAAGAAGCAGAGAAAAAACCTGCATTCACAGAATACGACTATCAAGGAAAGAGTCTTCGCTCTATAACGTTGCATCATCAAACAGAGCCTGATTTTTATGTGGTGATGGCACAAACCACAACAGGCAGAGACAGCATGCTCAAAAACTTGCTTTACATCAGCATCTTGCCGCAAATATTTATACTTTTACTTTTGCTGCTTTGGCTCAGAAAAATGATCCGCGACGATTTACAGCCCTTGTCTGATCTTGAAGACAACATGCGTCACCGTGACTCTAGCAACCTCAATCCTTTGAATCTAGATGCCAAGGTCAGTGACATTCAAAAACTCGCCAATTCGTTTAATAGCTTAATGTCGCGCATTCAAGAACAAGTCAAAGCGCAGCGTGAGTTCTCTGGCAATATTGCCCATGAAATGCGAACACCACTTACGGGTATTCGCGCATTGGCAGAATACGGTATTAAAAATACATCACCCGAAGTGATGAAGGATCAACTCGTCGCGATATTGGGCACACAAGATAAAGCAAGTCGCTTGATCGATCAACTCATTGCTCTGGCACTGGCTGATGAAGCGCGCAACAGCATTGTGTTAAAAAGCGTTGCGCTCGATGAAGTTGTGCGAAACACTTTGATTCGTTTTTTACCGCGTGCGGATGCATTGGGTATCGATTTGGGTGGAATGGGTTTGGATACACCCTGCAATATCAAAGCGCATCGCCCTTTGTTAGAGGGTATTTTGAATAACCTGATTGATAACGCGATGCGTCATGGTTGCGATTTTTCAAATCAAAAGTCTCACATCACGGTTGCCATCGTTAAAACAATCTATGCCAATGAGCTGATTCAACTGCGCGTGATTGACGAAGGAGCGGGATTGAGTAATGAGCAAAAAAAACAAGCCCTTGCTCGATGGTCGAAAGGCAAAAAAACCAGCGAGTCTGCCAATGGCTCTGGTTTGGGGCTATCAATCGTAAGTGATTACGCACGATTGATGAATGCTCAATTTACTCTTGAAGACAACCCACAATCCAAAGGATTAGTTGCTTGCGTTCGATTCTTGCCGGCGTAACTCTTGCCCCCTATGTAAATTAAGGGGCAATAACAATAACAGTCCGACAACAAACAAAAGTCCTGTTGATGCAATGGCAATGCGTTGATTACCTTCTGTAAGAAAGGTAATCAAACCATACATCAAGGGTCCCAAAATACTGGCTAAGCGAACCGCAAAACTCCATAAACTAAAAAATTCTGCCGATTGATCGGCTGGAACCAAAATGCCAACCATGGCGCGCCCCGATGATTGGCTCGAACCCATGCAAAAACCTGCAAAAGCCGCGGCGATCCAAAACACACCTTTGCTAGTGGCGAGTGCGGCCAAAATACAAGTGAGAATCCATCCAACCAGTGTGAGGGCCAATGTGGATTTATGCCCCATTTTGTCTTGTAAGTAACCCAATCCAAATGCGCCAACCATGGCCGCGATATTGAGTACAAAAATCAGCACCATGGTTTCTTGAGGTTCAAAACCAATCACTTGTTCTGCATAAATGCCCGCCAATGTGACGGCCACTGCAACGCCTGCTTGATATGCCACGATACAAGCCAAGAGTTGTAAAAAATCTTTATATTTACGCGCCTTTTTGAATGTTAGCAACAATGCTTTTAAATTGAGCGCTGGTTTTTCAAGATCTTCGTTCACCTCTCTGGCAATGGCTCTTTCTTTGAGTAGTGCAAAACAAAACAATGAAGCGATTCCATACAAGCCTGCCGTAATCAACATGGTGACGGGCACAAATTCGGATGCAGGGATTGAATTTTTTTGCGCATTTAAAACATAGACAAGGCTCACACCGAGTGACAACATCCCACCTACATATCCTAAGGACCATCCCCAACCACTGACTTTGCCCATGGCGTGAGGTTGTGCCAATTCGGGTAAAAATGCAGCAGCAAGCGTTTCGCCGTAAGAAAAAAATAAATTGGAAATAATGACTAAAAATAGTGCCAATAAAATATCTCCTGGTTGCACCCAAGACAACATGGCCGTGGTTACAACGCAAGCGGCTGTTGTCCACATCAACAATTTCTTTTTGATGGCGTACACATCGCCCCATTGCCCAATGATGGGCATGGTGATCATGACCAACGCGTATGAAATGCTCAAGGCGATTGTCCAAGCCAATGTGGCCCATGTAGCCGATTTGGCAATGCCTCCTACAAAATAAGAGGCGAACACTGCCGTCATGACAACGGTGACATAGCCTGAATTGGCAAAGTCATACATGGCCCAACCAAAAACTTCACGCTTTTGTACGCCTGGATTGAGTGAATTGGACAAAGAATCGGACATGGATGTTCCTGTATGAAGGGATGAATGAGCGTTGTGT
Organism: Limnohabitans sp.; assembly: GCA_009693305.1. Classification (GTDB taxonomy): domain Bacteria; phylum Pseudomonadota; class Gammaproteobacteria; order Burkholderiales; family Burkholderiaceae_C; genus Limnohabitans. The sequence goes on along the minus strand of SHXN01000158.1, from coordinate 1,638 downwards.
ATCATGCCAGTATTGGATGCAACAACGATGACACGATGATCAAGCCTTTAATTACTGCATTTATCTTGCCACCCGCAGGGCCTATTTTATGTGCATTGTTGGGTTTATTTTTAATCAAGCGATTTCTTAAACTTGCTTGTTGTTTGATTTTTTTGCTTTGTTAGTTTGTGGACTTTAAGCTGTCAAACTGTGGCGATTGCCTTATCTGACCATTTACTCAAGAACTATTCAACGGTTGAAGCATCCGAATTGAAAGACTTGCAGGCCATTGTTATTTTGGGGGGTGGTTCTTACGATTCGCGAGATGAATACAAGTCGGCTGAATTGAGCGAATCCAGTCATGGCCGTCTTCGTTATGGTTTATGGCTGTCGCAGCAAACCCAATTACCCGTCTTGTTTTCGGGTGGAATGGGGCACGGGGCACCTAATCAAAAAATGGCCTAAGCACAAAGCGCACAAATCGTGGTACTTCGTATTACAAAAAAGTTGGCGTTGGATGGAGTCGACTTCAATAGACACACAAGAAAATGCGCAAAACACGTGGGCCATGCTTGAAAAAGAGGGTATTAAAAAAATTGTCTTGGTGACTAGCCATGTGCATATGCAACGCAGTGTGGCGCAGTTTCAAAAAGTAGGTTTTGAAGTCATGCCTGCGCCGACAGGAAAATTTTCTCCTTCGGGGTCTGCACTTTTAGACGCGCTTCCCTTTACAGGCGGACTACAAAACTCAAGACAAGTTTTGCATGAATGGTTGGGAATTTTAGTAACGGTTCAGCGTTAATACGCTTCATCCAATCAAATCAACGCGTCCGTTCAAATCCATGATGCCCGTAATCACGCTCAACTTGGGTTGACGCTTGATCACCTGTGCTCTGAATTCTTTGAGTGCTTCAGAGTGAGAGGCGGTTTCTACTTCTTTGTTAGAAACTTTATTGTCACCAAAAGCTAATTTGGCGGCTCCGCAATCGCGGTGCGTGAGTGCAACGACGCGCTTGATGTGATGCAAAGAAACGGTGATATCTAAATTATCCCAATAGGCTTTGTGCCATGCCGCAAATTTGGGATGAACCGCACCAATAGGACCACCCGCAATGACAAAGTGGCTGTAGTTGTCGTCAAGTTTGTCGCGATTAACACCTTGTAACAAGCCCATGTATTGCCAACTCAAAGTGGTAAAGCGTGGATCAATGCAATTGATCAACATGGATTCATAGTTACCACTGGCCGCTTGCGCTTTGTTTGAATGAAGACCCAATGCGACCACCGCCAATGTGGCAGCACCGAGGCCCAATAAACTGCGCCTTGTTGGCGCATCCGTTAAAGAAAAAGGGGCGCAACAAGTGCAAGACATAGGGAATTGAGGCTTGGAAATGAGTGAGGACATAAACTTCTCCTAAAGAATACGAGTTTCCATAGGATAAGAATATCCTAAAACAAGAGAGTCGGCACAAACAGGGGAAACTTAAGTCGCTAAAAAGCCGCCATCCACAGGAAGCGTCACACCTGTGATGTAGCTGGCCATTTCAGATGCCAAAAAAACAATGGGCCCTACCAACTCTTCGGGCTGACCCACGCGCTGCAAGGGTGTGCATAACATGAATTTTTGAATCGTCGCAGGCGTGCTACGCGTGGGAATGG
>SHXN01000157.1 GCA_009693305.1 Limnohabitans sp. | reverse complement strand
TAAAAAAACCCAATCGCTAGATTGTGTTTTTATTTATTGATTCACAGGAGATTGGGGGTCGAGTAACAATCCCACAATGTGTCTGACTTGATCTTGCGTCAGTATGCCCATGTGACCCGCGCGAGGCATGTTGGAGCAAGCGTTGTAGGCTTTTGAGTTCCAAATTTTCCCCCACGTGTATTCGACAATGGGTTTTGCAGATTCACTTGCAGTATCTGTGACGCCGCGAATTTTTCCGTAATTAAAAAGACTCGGGCCAATCGTACCGTATGAAATTTCTTTTTTGTCGATCTGGTGGCAGTTGTAACAGTTGCCGCCATTGGGCGTTTTGTCGTCGTCGGTCCATGTAAGTCCACGACCGCTTTGCGCAATTTGCTCACCCAATTTCCAATCGCCAATAAATTTTCCGTCGCTGGGCCATTGAATCGATTTGAAATTGCTTACTTCTATCGCTTTGGTGATTTTCTCATCAAGGGGTTTGCCCAAAGCATCGGCCTCACTGCACATACGATTGGTCTCATCGAGTTGCGTGATGCGTTCAACTTTGGCAATGGTCTCCGTTCTAAAAGACGACTTGATGATTTGATCGGTGAGTTGATTGAGTTCTGCAACACTGGGGCCCATGGCGCAACCCGACACCAGCACAGCACCACACGCCATCAGAAAAGTATTTTTAATATTCATTTTTTTCTCCTGATTAACGCTTGATTGCGGGTGCAATCGACGCCGCCCCTTTGGCATTAACGCCCAAATAAGAATTCAAAGCAATCGTTGCATCGCTGGCAAAACCTGGAAATGGAAATCGTTGTTGGCGATAACAATCGTTGAGGCGTTGTTGCATGCCCCACATTTGTCCATTGGAGACGCGATAAGCCGGCCAAGCGGCAAAGCCCAATCCATCGCCTGGATTTTTGGTGAGCAAGGGCAAGTCTTGCAAGCGCATGCGTTTACCTTCTTCGCCGTGACACGACGCGCAAGAAAAATCATGCGTGCCACCACGTTGAAAAAACAAACGCTTGCCCACCTCATAAAACACACGCTCTTGCGGATGCGACTGCGATAAATTAAATCGCATGCCTTTGGACTCAGCGGCAATCCAAGTAGCCAATGCGGTTAAATTATTTTGCTCGCCACGACCAAAAGGTGTTTTTGCAATTTCTGCTGCATTCAAGCCTTGCAAGGTTTCCATACACATCAGCAAACGCGACTCTAAATCTTGCACACGATTGGTATCGGCAAAATATTTGGGCAACTCCACAAACACACCTTTGACCACGCCTGCTCCTTTACCCAAATCGCATTTTTCTAAACTTGCGTTTTTGGGTCCGCGTTTTTGTTTCCAAAGATCTTCGCCTTTAGCTTCAAACAAATCAGCGGGATTACCGTCTTGCAACATGGCACGGTATTCATCAATCCCTTGACTGGCGGTTTTTTGCGCCATTGCTATCGGTGTGGCCAATAGCAATGAAACACTGAGCAGGGCAAATGTTTTTTTCATGGTCGTCCTCGTTTTTGTCGCTCAACTCACCGTGGCCTCGTCGGTTCTGCTGTCGCCCTTGTTGTCTTTCCAATTGATTGAAATTTTGTCGCCCGCTTTTGCAACTTTGACGTTGAATTGCAAAAATGGATTTTTAGAAACGGCGGGGCCCCACTCTGTGGTCATCACCACTTTGCCGTTATGCGTTGCCGTGATTTCTTGAATATGCCATGCAGGAATAATTTTTCCTGCGGAATCGCGGCGCTGGCCCGACTCCATCTCGTGACTCATCAACACACGAACGATTGCTTTGTCACCACTTGATTGTGCACGAATGCGCATGGGATCTGCCATGATGTACTCCTGATTAAAACTTTAAAAAATAAATTGATCAACCGCCGCAACCACCCAAGGTGACTTTGACTTCTTTTTTGGCATACAAAGCTTTGCCGTCATTCATGATGGCAACCGCGTACACGTCGGATGATTGACCCATTTTGGAACGGGTGATGAAATTCGATTCAATCAAATCGTTGGTATTAAAAACAGCCACCAATACATTGGGATTTTTTTCTACCAACAAAAGCAAATGCTTTACACCGCTTAAACCCGCGCTCACACCCAATGGCACTACGGCGCCGTTTTCTGCGATATCGGGTGCAGTCAGTGTGACGTCTTTGCTTTCAGCAATTGCACCGCCACCAATGGCCTTGACGGCGTCAGCAACGGTTTTGGATTCGAATGCTGATTTGTTAAATGCCGCATGTGCAAATTGCGGAAACAAGCCAGTGCTTGCCAATAGGCTTGCAAGCACAGCGCTTTGTTGAAGTGCCTTTCGACGGGTTTGCATAAATAACTCCTCTGGTTGAATGACGATGTTAGAAATTATCGGCCTGCGCCTTGCGCAATCCATTGTGCGATGGATTTTGCATCAGCAAGGGGTAGGCTTTGTGCTGGCATGGGAATATTACCCCACACGCCAGAACCACCTGCGCGTATTTGCGCAGTTAAATAGCCCACCTGATTCGCATGCTTTTTAGTTATATCTGAGATGCTAGGGCCCACGATTTTTTTGTCCATGGCGTGACATACCGTGCAACCGTGCTTGGCGAGCAAGGCCATGGCCGTTTGATTGAAAGATTTTTCAGTCGGTTTGCTTGCATCTGAAGTCAACACAACGGCAGTGGGCAAGGAAAAGCCTTTGGCCACCAATGTATTGACGCCTCTTTGCAGCCCAACCCCTCTGTTTTGTTCTTGCAAATTGCCGTGCGCATTGCGCGCATAGTCTGGCAAAAAAGAAGCAATGCGAGGCTCAGGCGCACAATTTTTGATACAAGCCACATTTTGTGTATCGGGTCGATTGATTGGATTGAATTCCATGCCGGGCCACTTTGCATGTTGTGTCGTCATGCCATTTCGATTGGGCATCTTTTTTTGCACGTCTCTGATATTGTCATCGGATAAAACAAAATCTTTAGAAACGATATCTGCTAAATGCAACATGTAGCCAGTCACTGCAAACACCTCTTGCACACTGAGCGACTTGGGTTGGTCCCACGGCATAGCGCGATTGATGAAATCCCATAGCGTGGATAAAGTGGCAACGCGCATGATGGTGGTTCGGATGGGGTAGTCTGTGTTTTTTAGATTTGCAACTCTTCCTGTTTGAATATCTTGTTGCGTAGTGCCACCAATCAAAGGATTGAACACCTCATTGGACTCACCAAATATGCCGTGACAACTCGCACATTTTGTTTCCCAAATTTCTTGACCTAATTTCACGCTTCCCGAGCCTTTGGGCAAGCCTTCAAAATCAGGTCTTACATCAATGTCCCAAGCTTTGATTTCTGCTGGCGTTGTTTCTCTTCCTATTCCAACAAATCGATGCGTGGATGAAGTGGTTTGTGCATCAACATCGATTGATAAACACGTCACACAGACGATCATCAAAAAATATTTAAGACAGTTGAACATTTTTCACCTCGCCGTCTTCTTGCACCAACCACGATTGAATCGCATTATTGTGATAGATCGAACGAGTACCCCTAACCTGCCTGAGTTGTTGATAAGTGGGCTGCACATAACCTGTATGGTCCAGTGCTCGACTTTGCAAAATAGCAGGCTTGCCGTCCCACACCCAGTCCAAATTAAATCGTGTTAAGCACTTCTCCAATACGGGCATCTCCAATCGTGCAGTGCGCCAATTGCGTCCCCCATCAACTGACACGTCCACACGTTTGATTTTTCCGCGGCCTGACCATGTCAAACCGCTCACGTTATAAAAACCGCGATCGAGCAACACTTGTCCGCCTGAGGGCGTAGTGATCACGCTTTTGCATTCTTGAATGCTAGTGTATTGACGATGCATACCATCGGGCATTAAATCAATGTAATGCACCGCTTCGTCTTTGGTTGCATACGGCATATCACCCACTTCAATGCGGCGCAAATATTTAATCCAACTGACACCTTGCACACCAGGCACCACCAAGCGCAGGGGATAACCGTTTTCTGGTCTGAGCATTTCACCGTTTTGACCATAAGCGACCAACACTTCACCAGAGGTCACCATGCTCATGGGGATGGTGCGCGTCATCGACGAGCCGTCCGCACCTTCGGCTAAAATAAATTTTCCTTTTTTTAAATCAGCGCCAGCCATTTCAAGCAAGGTAATCAGCGGCACGCCCGTGAACTCGCTACACGACAACATACCGTGCGTATATTGCACGGTGGGCACGGCAACATTGCGCCATTCAACCGCCGTATTAGCGCCACACTCAATGAAATAAAAACGCGACACGCTGGGTAGTCGCATGATCTCATCCATATTCAACACTTGCGCAGACTTAACCATGCCATTGATCATCAATCGATGCTTGCTTGGATCGATGTCCCACCAGCCTTGGTGATGCCGCTCAAAATGCAAACCACTGGGCGTGACAATGCCAAACAAGGATTGCAAAGGCGCAAATGAAACAGACGCTTGATTGGTCGGCGTGAGGCCAGGGCTTTGGCGTCTTTGTATATTGACTTCAAAACTCGATGGCTTGCCATAACCGTCGGTCACAACGCTTTGCCCCAAGCCCTTTGAATGCTCGGGCAAATTCAAAATATTCCGATCACCACTTGCCGCATTGATGGAATTGTTTTGCGCCTGCGCAGTGGCGCTTGTAGCACCTGCGACTGCAGAAGCAAACAAACCCTGAATAAAACCTCTGCGTCCTTGTTGGTAGTCGCGCACAACGGTTTGAATATCTGCAGGCTTTAAAAAATTTTCTGGGGCTTTTTTAAAACGACCAGTTGTGAAACACTCTTTTTTCACACCTACTCCTTGTGAATTCATCCAGCACTTGCTAAATAAGTATTAACTTATATAATTAAACACTGATATATAGAATGAATCAAGGACTTCGTCAATTAAACTTCAAAGACCTAGGGAAAACGATAGGCGGCTATGAAAACCAAAACATCAAACCGACACAAAAAAGTTATCCCCGATTCGGTTAAAGAGTCGGATGCGGTGTTTGAGTCAGCCGCCGATTTATTCAAGTTGATGTCGGCGCCGATGCGATTAAAAATAATTAGCAGCTTGTGCAATGGCGAAAAAAATGTATCAGAATTGTTAACTGAAATCGACACCACGCAACCCAATATGTCGCAACATTTACAAACCTTATTTGACGCAGGCGTTTTGGATAAACGCCGCGACGGGGTGCAAATTTACTATCGAATCATCAATGAGAGCGTGGTGACCATTTGTCGATCGGTGTGCACGCAGATTGCGATTGATACGGGGGATTAAGATTTCAAGATCAGACTACGTAATGCTTGCTATAACTTATCTTTTTTCCAGAAGATCTAAGAATGGTCTGAAAAACTCAGTTTAAACGAGTTCCCAGGCAACAAATCTTCGCCATGTGAAATTTTCTATGACCTGATTGAAAAATCACTCTCTTTTTGAGCATTTTCAAGCGATTTCTTCCCCCACTGAGGGCTTTTGCCCCG
>SHXN01000156.1 GCA_009693305.1 Limnohabitans sp. | reverse complement strand
GCCAAAGCTGATTTCCAAAAAATTCTGGATCAACATGTGGAGTTTTATCAAGCCATGTTGCGCTTACAAGCCAGAAGAATTCGTCAATTGTTTGGCTTGGTTGAAGATCTCAATACTTTGCCTTTGCGTTCAAGATTGGCCAAGCAACTGTTGCATTTGGTCAGAAGCTATGGTGTGCCATGTTTAAACAATGCGCAAGAAATTCGCATCGGTTTGCATTTGGCACAAGAAGAATTGGCACAACTCTTAGGCGCGTCGCGTCAACGTGTTAATCAAGAGCTCAAGTCCATGGAACGCGAAGAAGCGATTCGAATTGAGCCAGGTGGTCTGGTCGTTCGTAACCGAGAAACATTGATGCGTATTAGTGAAATTGAGCAATAACATGAGTAATTACGACAACTTCATTGGAACCCGTGAGGTCAGCGGTGCGCACCGCTTTGATATCCCTCAATTAGAAAAATGGCTTCAACCGAATATGCCCGGCTTTGAGGGGCCGCTAAGCGTTGAAATGTTTAAGGGCGGTCAGTCCAACCCCACCTATCAACTGATCACGCCCAAAATAAATTATGTCATGCGAGCCAAGCCAGGACCTGTTGCCAAACTGTTGCCCTCTGCACACGCCATCGAAAGAGAATACAAAGTCATGAAAGGACTGCACGGTACTGATGTACCTGTGGCCCAAATGCACGTGTTGTGCGAAGACGAATCGATCATCGGACGCGCTTTTTATGTGATGGAGTTTGTACAAGGTCGTGTGTTGTGGGAACAATCGCTTCCTGGTATGACAACGCAAGAACGACGTGACATCTATTTAGAAATGAATCGCGTGATTGCCGAGTTGCACCGCGTGAATTACCAAGCGCAGGGTTTGGAGACTTTTGGTAAACTCGGCAACTACTTTGAACGTCAAATCGGTCGCTGGAGCAAACAATATGTAGCCTCCGTGACACAAGACATTCCAGAAATGGAAAAACTCATGGCTTGGTTGCCCGCCAACATGCCCGATAGTGCGCACGATGGCAAAACTAGCATTGTTCACGGTGACTATCGCTTAGACAACTTAATTTTTGATGCACAACAACCCCGCATCAAAGCTGTTTTAGATTGGGAACTGTCAACCTTGGGACACCCTCTGGCTGACTTCAGTTATCACTGTATGGCTTGGCATATTGAACCCGGAAACTTCAGGGGAATTGGGAGTCTTGATTTAAAAACCTTGGGTATACCCCAAGAAGATGAATACATCCAAAGGTATTGCGATCACACAGGGTTTACGACACCTGACGCATTAAGGATTGACTGGAATTTTTATCTGGCTTACAACATGTTTCGTATCGCTGCAATTTTGCAAGGTATTGCCAAGCGTGTTGAAGATGGAACCGCTTCGAGCGAACAGGCGAAAGCCTCGGGCGCTGGAGCCAAGCCGATGGCACAGTTGGCTTGGAAGTATGCACAACACGCTTAAACAAAAAAACGAACGGGGGAAAAATATGAACTTTGATTATACCGACAAAGTCAAACAACTTCAGACAAGGCTTTTGGCTTTTATGGAGGAACACATCTATCCCAACGAGAATCGTTTTTTTGCAGAGATTGCCGAAAACCGTGCAAAAGGCAATGCGTGGATTCCCACACGCATTGTTGAAGAACTCAAACCATTGGCTCGCAAAGCAGGTCTATGGAATTTATTTTTACCGCATAGCAAACGCGCACCGCAAGGATTGTCAAATCTTGAGTACGCACCTTTGTGTGAAATCATGGGCCGAGTTCCATTTGCCGCAGAAATTTTTAATTGCTCTGCACCCGATACAGGCAACATGGAGACGCTGGAGCGTTATGCCAGTGAAGCGATCAAAGACGAATGGCTCGAGCCCTTGCTAAGAGGTGAGATTCGTTCTGCGTTTTTAATGACCGAGCCCGATGTAGCTTCATCAGACGCCACGAACATTCAGTGCAGTATCAAACGAGACGGCGATCACTATGTGATCAATGGTCGCAAATGGTGGAGTTCGGGTGCAGGTGATCCACGTTGTGCTGTTTATATTGTGATGGGTAAAACAGACCCCGAAGCACCGCGTCATTCTCAGCAAAGCATGATCGTGGTTCCTGCCAAGACACCTGGCATTCAAGTATTGCGTCCCTTAACGGTTTTTGGCTACGACGATGCACCGCATGGTCATATGGAAGTCGTTTTAAAGAATGTGCGAGTGCCTGCAGGCAATCTCATGCTCGGTGAAGGTCGTGGATTTGAAATTGCACAAGGTCGCTTAGGCCCAGGACGCATTCACCACTGCATGCGAACCATCGGCAGTGCAGAACGTGCGCTTGAATTGATGTGCAAGCGTCTGAACAGTCGTGTTGCATTTGGCAAACCCATTTCATCACAAGGCGTTTGGCATGAGCGAATTGCCGAGTCGCGCATCATGATTGAACAAGCGCGCTTGCTCACACTCAAAGCCGCTTACATGATGGACACCGTAGGCAACAAAACAGCCAAGGCCGAAATCGCAATGATTAAGGTGATTGCACCCATCATGGCAACAAAAATCATCGATTGGGCGATTCAAGCCCATGGTGCAGGGGGTGTGAGCGATGATTTCCCGTTGGCGTATTCGTATGCGCATCAACGCACCTTGCGACTTGCTGATGGTCCCGATGAAGTGCACCGCAACTCGATTGCTAAACTCGAATTAGCAAGACATATTTCAACTTTTTCAAAAGACGTTGAAATGCCCATTACTCGCGGAAGTTAAAAGGAATCTCCATGATTGACGTCTATTCTTGGCCAACTCCCAACGGCCACAAAATTCACATCATGCTTGAAGAGTGCGGCATGCGTGTTGGCAAAGACTGGCATGTCCACCCCATCAACATTGGCAAGGGTGAACAATTTGAACCGCATTTTTTGGTCATGAGTCCCAACAACAGAATTCCGGCCATGATGGATTCAAACGGCCCCGATGGGAAACCTTTTCACTTGTTTGAGTCGGGTGCAATTTTGGTTTATCTCTCTTCAAAGTTTGGAAAATTCATGCCAACCTCTGACAGCGGCAAATTTGAAGTGCTTCAATGGTTGATGTTTCAAATGGGCGGTGTGGGCCCCATGCTTGGACAAAACCATCACTTCAGAATTTATGCACCCGAAAAAATTGAATACGCGATCAATCGATACACCAATGAGGCCAAGCGTTTATACGGTGTGATGGACAAGCAGTTGAGTAAAAATAAATACATTGCAGGCGACACTTTCACCATCGCTGATATGTCGATCTTTCCTTGGCTTCGCAATTGGCAAAATCAAGGCATTGATTGGGCTGATTTTCCGCATCTCAAAAAATGGTTTGATGCGATTGGCGAGCGTCCAGCGGTTCAACGCGGTGTAGAAATTTTGGCTGACCTTAGAAAGCCTCTGCAAAGCGACGACAAAGCCAAAGAAAATTTATTTGGTAAAACGCAATTCGAAAAGCGTTAAGGCGCCCTCAGGTTTCAATTTACTTTCAGTTCAATGCGCTGTATTCGATTGCTTCTCGTTGGATAAAGCGAGCAGTTGCCGTTGCTCACATAAATAAATCCGTCATCAATAGCAGCACCTACTGAAGCACACAGTCCTGCGCTGTCGGCGGTTGCAAACTCAGTAACCACAGCCGTTTGACCTGTAATAACCAATTTACTGACGCTGCTGGTTGAACCATCGGATTGAGCGCCGTAATTGACAACAAATAAGTTGCCGTCGGTATCAAAGGCGAGACCATGGGGTCGAGAGAGCGTTTTTCCGCTCAATTGAAGCGTTGTCACTTGATTGTTTTCATCAATGACTTTGATTTCGTTCGTCGATTGATTGGTGGCATAAACCAAAGAATTTCTTTGCGCAATTGCTGCGAATCCTGTTGCATAACCCGCGTTGCCCGCACCATAGATCAAAACGCCGTCTTTGATCAAACCGTTGGTGGTGTCGACCTGATACAAACTGTTGTTCGCATCTAAAACAATTCCATAATGACCGCTTGGGCTATAGGCGCGAAACGTTGGCACTTGATTGCCAGAGGCAGTGAATCTGCGAATGGTTGCGCCCCCTGCGAGAACAAAACTCACATACAACTCACCCGTTGTATTAAAAGATAGTCCAATTGGATTTGAAAAAGAAAGTCCCGCATTTAGAGTAAATAAGCTTTGCTGTCCCGATGTGTCGATCTTGACGACATTGTTTCCACCAGAGTTTGCAACATACAGTACATGGTTTTTGAAAGCCATCAACTTAGGCTCGTTGAGATAAATGCCCGTACTGAAAGATTCAATGATTCTGTCTCTCGGTAAAAGGCTGACGACTTGAGGCGTTCCACCCCCGCCCCCACCGCCGCAACTTAATAAAAACGCAAAAAACCACAGGCCAGCGATTGACTTTAAAATTTTGTTCGTCAACGGGTGAATATCCGATAGCCTGAGCCCATAATACGCCTTGGTTTTCATCATAAGTTCAAGTCAATGAGAATTCAAAAGTTCTATTTCCCGTTTCTGTTGCTTCTTGTATCGGCACTGTTGGCCTGTTCTGAAGACAAGGTCGAGAGTAAATTCAAGCCCATTCCTTTGCGAAATGCGCAAACTAAAAACCCAACGGCTGAGTCAACCGATAAAAAAGAGGACGTCGCAACCGATAAAAACGATGAGTCTCAGGCCCTCAAATCATTAAAGGCGCGCCCACCCACCTCGGGAAAAGAGCCGATGTTGATCTTGGGCAAAGACAAGCGGCCTCTTACCGAGTTGGTTCATACCAACCCCAAATTGGATTACTACGAATGCAAAGGCATCGTTGCCGACTGGTTTTTAGAACTTTTAGTTTCTGAAACCAATTACTTTTCTGAATTAGTTGAATTACCTTTTGTGAACGTCAATGCTTGTATCGTGAGCGTTGGCAGCACCAAAAGTTTGATGCCAGGACGCATCAGCGTCAACCTATTCACCACAACCCAAGAACTTAAAAATTGCATTAAAGGCAATATTTGTCCCGTGTTTAGAAGCATCAATTTGGTTGAAAAAGGTCAAGCTTTAAGGCGGTCTTATTTCATATCCGATATGAGCCGCAAGTTAGTGAACCAAAACTGTGTCACCGAAAAAGGCAAATTACACAAAGACATCTCTTGCTACGAGGTTGAATGAACTCAAGTCACGGATTGTCCTGTCGATACCCTTTGAGTCATGCTATTGGTGTTGCTATGAGCCTGAGTCGTATTATTTTGTTGTGTTGCGTGTCCTTGCTTAGTCTTGGACTAAAAACGCACGCCTATGCGGCCGACGATCATCCTCCAGCCGCCGCAGGTGCCGAGCCACACGCAAAGTCTAGACCCAAAAGAACTTTTGAAGGCCAAGAGCCGCTGTTTTATATTGACTCCAAACGACGTCCTTATATTGAGCCTTTTCAAAAAACAGAAGCTGAAGAATATTTTATCTGTCGCGGAACAGTGGGTGAATGGTTTAGAAAACTCTTGGCTGAAGAAGCC
>SHXN01000155.1 GCA_009693305.1 Limnohabitans sp. | reverse complement strand
ATCACCGCCCAATAAATGGCTTGAGGAATGTTTTCAAATTTTTCGGGTTGCGCATCGTGTTCAAACAAATAGCCTAATGATGCGGTTAGTACCACCAATAACATCATGATGAATGCGGACGCACTCATTACAGGCCACTCACGAGCAATAACCTTGATCAAGATGGCGGTGGCATCGTTATACCGTGTGAGTTTAAGTAAGCGTGCCAAACGAAATACTCGCAAAAATCTCAAGTCGATGAGGTGATGTAAAAACACCTCAAGGAAAAAGGGCAAAATAGCTAAGAAGTCAATCATCGTAGATGCACTTTTAGCTTGCTTTAAACGCCCACTGATTGGATTTTTGTATCCGGGTTCTTCAACACAACTGAAAAGACGCATACAGTATTCGAGTGTAAAAATAGCAACAGCAACACTGTCTAAAATCACAAACTCTAAGTGCAACAAATAATTTACGCTAGCGACTGACTCCATTACAACTGCAACAACAGAGATGATCACCCAAATACCAATAAAGGAGTCGAAAATTTCTTGCATTTTCCCGCCATAGGCGCTGGAAAAAACCAAGGCGTGTATTCTTTGACGAAAGGTCCTTCCTTGATTAATTTTTTTGAACTCTTCGTAAGCGGGAATCAAGATCCGAAATAACTTCAGAATCCTGAGCAGTCTTAAAAATCGCAAAACGCGTAAATCGATGGGTATAAATGACTGTAGGTAAAAAGGAGCAACAGCTAAAAAGTCAATAATGGCAAAAGGACTAGTTACATAACTTGCGTGAGGATTTTTTTTGTTTTTAAATTCTTCATCTTCTGGTGCCAAATAAAACCGCACGAAATATTCAATCGTAAAAACAATAACCGAAAAAATATCAAATACATGAAATAAATTCTTGTAAGGCTCATATATTGCAGGAACATGTTCAAAAACCAATGCAAATAAGTTGACGACAATCAGAATGCCAATCCACTTGTCAACAGTTTTTTGATAATTTCCAAAGAGGTTAGGGTCTAACAGCCATGAATAAAGCCATTTTCTAAACGGCAGATCATTCGGTATATCTACAGCAACATCTTCTTTACCAGCCAAAAGGCTTTTAATGTCGATATCTTCAAGATTAAATAGCTTCTTTTGTTCCATGATTTACCTCAAAATTCAACTTCGGCAACTCTGACCGGATAAGCACCTTTATCACACACGGTTATACGTATAAGGATCTTATTCTCAATCGAGTCATTATCAACAAACTGTGAGTTGGTGGTGGGAACTGCGGAGCCAGGTGGTGTCGGAACAATTTTTTCTAAAACGATGGCCCCAACTAAACTGCGATCAGAGGGTTGACATTGGGCAACAATTTTTGGCGATTGATTTGTAAATGGATTGATTAAATCTTTTATCTCGGTGTTATTCATGATGTGGTTTAAACACGCGCCCCACGTCCCATCAATTTGAACGCTAGCAGCAGTGCTTTCATCGGGCTTGGAAGTTGATGGAGTCGGTGCCGCAGAGGTTGACGGTGTTGAGGGAGTTGCAACTACTGCGCTTTCAATAGAGTCCCCCGATTTTGAATTACAGGCTGAAATTTCATATTTGGGATTCATTCTTTCTTCACTAACCTTAGTTAGCCACTCTACCCAGGCCTCACCATTTTTCTTGGTGATTTCTATTTTCATTGCATCTTTGTAAGCCAATAAACCAATGAATGAAGTTAAGGCTAATACGACGATCATTAAAAGTAAAAATATCTTGTCTCCACCAGTCATAAAAGGCGTGGAAATTGGCTGATTGGTTATTTTTGAATCCATGTTTTGATGCCATTAGGTTGTTACAACTCGACTCAAATTTTGACTCGTCCTATAGTTTGTCATGATATTCGCAAAAAGCTTCTTGTAACTAAGTGTTTGTATCAACTGGTATAAACAATTATAAAAAATAAATAATTAAGTATTAATAAATAAAATAATTGACTAAATATTTTGCGACCCACGGTGCGCCCAAGCGGTTGTGTGTCGCTCGATGTAGCTAAACAATTCATACATCGCCATCGCCATTACGCCAACCACCACTAGGCCACCAAAGGCCAAGCCCATTTGCATCGCCGAGCCCGCAGAAATGAGTAAATAGCCGATCCCTTCATTGGCCGCCGTCATTTCTGAAACAGTGGTACCAACAAACGCTAATGTGATGGCTACTTTAAGAGACCCATAAAAATAAGGCATGGAGCGTGGCAGCCCAACTTTGACCAACACATCCCATCGCTTTGCACCTAACACTCGCAACACGTCTTCAAGTTCGGGTTCGAGCGTAGCCAAGCCCGTTGCAATATTCACCGTGATTGGAAAAAAACTAATTAAAAATGCCGTGAGGATGGCCGGACCAATACCAATGCCAAACCATACCACCAAGATAGGAACAAACGCCGCTTTGGGTAAAGCATTAAAGGCCGTCATCAATGGATAAACGGCGGCATAAGCCAAGCGTGAACTACCAATCACAAATCCTAATAAAACACCCACCACAATGGCAATGCCAAAACCCGCCATCGTGACCCAAAATGTGCGCCAAGCATGACCCGCAATCACTGATCGATATTCAATCAGTTGATCGACGATGCGAGATGGGCTTGGAAAAATAAAATCAGAGACTTGAAAAATTCTGCATATGGCTTCCCAAATCACCAAGGTGATCAACAACAAAATGAAAGGCGACCATTTTTCTAAAGACTTGGATGACATGATGTTTTACTCAAGAAGAGGTCGTTGAACCCGTTTTTCGAATCGCGCCTATGTGCCCACGCAATTCATGAACAATATCAGTCAATTCTTTGGTGTAAGTGATTTCTAAATCGCGCGGACGTGGCAAATCAATTTGACGTTGTAAAACAAAACGCCCAGGGCTTTTGCTCATCACATAAACCGTATCTGCCAAAAACACTGACTCACGCAAATCATGCGTCACCAAGATGACGTTGAAGCGTTGCTCGGTCCATAAATCACGCAAAATGCACCACAATTCTTCACGTGTGAACACATCGAGTGCACCAAAGGGTTCATCGAGCAACAACATTTTGGGCTCATGGATCAGCGCTCTGCAAATGCTGGCGCGTTGTTGCATGCCGCCCGAGAGTTGCCATGGATATTGACGCTCATAGCCTTTAAGCCCCACACTTTGCAGCAATACAATAGCGCGCGCTTCGTACTAGTCTTTTTTTTCTTTGAAATGGGTGCGATAAGGTTCGACGATTTCAAGTGGCAGCAAAACATTGTCAAGTGTTGTGCGCCAAGGCAAAAGAGACGGTGCTTGAAACGCCATGCCACTGATTTTGAGAGGCCCATTGACGGGCTGACCGTCAACATGAATGCTTCCTTTGGTGGCATGGCGCAAGCCCGTGGTGAGTTTCATGAAGGTTGATTTGCCGCAACCCGAAGGTCCTACGATGGCGATGAACTCACCTTGTTTGACCTGCAGATTGATGTCTTCGACAGCGAAGTGATTTTGAGCAAGTAACTCGTCGTTGTAGGCGAGCCAGACATTTTTGAAATCAACAAAATTTTCAGCAACAGCAGTCATGCAATGAATCTATTATTTTTTTGGCTTCGGCAAAATGTCCAATTCTTTGGCCGTTGGTAAAAACGATCCGTTCCAGATGGCATCTGGGTTGACACGAGTTTTGGTGTTGAAGGCATCCGACACTTGTGAAGACATCAAAGACAAACGGGGCCCATTGATTTGACCAAAACCCTCTGAGCGTGCACCTGGACTGTTAATCACTGTATCAATGGCTAATTTGAGGCGACGAATTTCCAATTCTGTGTTGATGATGCCGTCACGTGCTTTAACCGTTTCTATAGCTTTAACAGGATTGGTGATGACATCTTTCACGCCTTTGGTGAATGCTTTCAAAAATGCTTTCACTGCTTCGGGGTTTTCTTTCAAGATTTTGGGAGTCGCAATAATGGCGTTGCCATACAACTTCACGCCATAGTCGGGGTACTGAAGTACCACAACGTCTTCGGCTTTGACTCCGCGCGCTTCAATGTTGAGAAGTGATGTGAATGTAAAGCCAGTGATGGCATCGACATCGCCACGAACCAACATGGTTTCACGCAAAGGTGGATCCATTGCGGTCCAATTCACGCTACCAATATTATTTTCTTTTTGAAAAATTGGAAAAGCACGCCGGCCTGCATCAAACACTGGCGCGCCTAATTTTTTACCTGCTAAATCGGCTGGCGTTTTGATGCCCGATTTTTTGAGTGCCATCACGGATGCAGGCGTGTTGTTGTAGACCATCATAATGGCCACAGGTTTATTGGGTGCGTCGGGGTTGTTGGCATGAAACTCCATCAGCGCAGCCAAATCGGCAAACCCTAAATCGTAGGTGCCAGATGCGACACGAACAACAGCAGCGCCGGAGCCGTTACCTGCGTCCACAGTCACGTCCAATTTAGCGTCCTTGAAATAGCCGTTGGCAACGGGCACCAAAAACAATGCTCCGGGGCCTTCAAAACGCCAATCAAGTTGAAATTTAATAGGCGTTGTTTGGGCTTGGGCTAAACCTAAACCCGAGGCAAGGGTCAAGGCGATGAGCGATTTAAGAATAGGGCGCTTGTTCATGTTGTGTACTCCTGAAAATTAAAAACCAAATCTGATTGAGCAATTAGGATGCCCAGAAACAGGGGATGCGAATTGACCAAATGATGCATTTTGCTTGTATTTTGGGTGAATTTGAGTCCCCCATCAAAGAATGAGTTTTGAAATTGGTGTGAGGCATTCACTGGGCACCATTTTGGTGTAAATTAAATACCGCATAATAAGTTGAAACTGTATACAATTTTGAGAGGTGATTGAATGGGGATTACCCTGCGAATTGCTTAATTTTTAAGCAGATCCAGCAAAGTTCGAGCGATCACTTGGGTCGCACGCCGCAAATCTTCCAAGTCAACGCGCTCGTCTGCGCGCTTAGCGTGAGATTCCAAAACCGTTCGAGGACCCGCGCCATAAATAACGCCTGGAATACCACATTCCACATACAAACGCACATCGGTATACAAAGGGGTTCCAAGTGCAGGTATTTTTTCTCCAAAAACAATTTCGCCATGTTGTTGAATGGCTCGAATTAAAGGCACGTTGCCCGTCAATGGTTTCATCGCCTTGGCCAATAGCATACGATGAATGTTGACGTCTATGCATTGGTCTTTGGCTTTACCTTTATTAAAAGTTTGGACGGCTTCATAAATCACTTGGCGAATACTGGCTTCAACCACAGTTGAATCTTCTTCTGGAATCATTCGACGATCGAGTTTGAAAATCACTTTTCCAGGAACCACATTGGTATTGGTGCCGCCTTCAATGAGTCCAATATTCAAATAGGGATGTTCAATGCCTTCAACTGTTGATTTGATATTTTGATAAAGGATATTTTGTTGATACAAGGCTTGCATGATGGCCGTTGCGCCTTGTAGTGCGTCAACACCTGTTTTTGGAATTGCCGCGTGTGCCATTTTTCCATT
>SHXN01000154.1 GCA_009693305.1 Limnohabitans sp. | reverse complement strand
TTCATCTCCTCCAAGAACTCACGCTTACGCGTACGCTTGGTGACTAATTCAAATCCGGTGCTGGCAAAGGTGGTTTGTTTCATCTACCTATAACGCTTGAGTCACGCCTGTGGATGACTTATGATGAGACTTTTGCAGAGAATCCCTAATTTGGCGCCTTTGAATGAGTCGCAATCAGCCTTCAATTGACTCGTCGACAACCCCACCTCGCCATACATGCCGTCTGTCCACTCTTCTGCATAAGCTGTGCTCGTCACCAAGCCCACTAACACAGCAACAAAACCGATCTTGAATTTATCAACAAATGCCATTTGAATTCTCCATTCTAAAATACAGATAATTATTACTACTTAATAAATATAAATAATATTAAGATACTAAATATGACAAATCTGTCAACCAGCCCGCTTCACCAATATTTCAAAAGCAGGCAGGGTTTTACCTTCGAGCACTTCTAAAAACGCGCCCCCGCCCGTCGATATATAGCCCACTTGCTTTTCAATCCCGTATTTGGCAATTGCGGCCAACGTGTCGCCCCCACCTGCAATACTAAATCCCGAGGATTGCGCAATCGCTCGCGCAATTTGTTGTGTGCCATTTTGAAATACAGGAAATTCAAACACACCCACGGGACCATTCCAAACAATCGTACCTGCCGACAACAGTTGATGTGCCAAACGCTTGGCTGTTTCTGGGCCGATATCCAAAATCAAATCATCGCTGGCCACATCTTGGGCTGACTTAATAACAGCAGGCGCATCGACAGAAAAAGTTTTGGCAGTGACCACGTCGGTTGGAATAGGAACTTCAGCGCCTCTGTCTTTCATGGCCTGAATCACCGCTTTTGCATCATTCAACAAATCAGGCTCTGCCAAACTATTACCAATGGGCAAACCACTGGCCAGCATAAAGGTGTTAGCAATACCGCCGCCCACAATCAATTGATCGACATTGCGCGCGAGGGCTTGCAAAATCGTGAGCTTGGTGCTCACCTTAGAGCCACCAACGATTGCAACCAATGGGCGTTTGGGGTGGGCCAATGCTTTTGTAATTGCGTCAATCTCGGCCGACAGCAATGGACCAGCACACGCAGTTGCTGCGTACTGTGCGATGCCATAAGTGGTGCACTCCGCGCGATGAGCAGATCCAAATGCATCGTGTACAAAAATATCGCAGAAGCGCGCAATTTTTTGAGATAACGCATCGTCGTTTTTCTTTTCGCCGATATTGACGCGACAGTTTTCGAGCAACACCAATTGACCCGCTTGCACCTCAACACCATTGATCCAATTGGAGATGAGTGGAATTTTTCGATTCATCAATTCTTCTAGATGATGCCCCACAGGAGCCAATGAATCTGCGGGTGTGAGTTGTCCTTCTTTAGGTCGACCCAAATGTGATGTGACCATCACAGCCGCACCTGCGTCTAGTGCCATTTGAATACAAGGAATGGACGCACGAATGCGCGTGTCTTCGGTGATGTGTCCTTTGTCGTCCATTGGTACATTTAAATCTGCACGAATAAAAACGCGTTTTCCTCGCGCCTGACCGCTGGCGCAAATATCTGCAAATCGGAGAATGTTCATGATAAAAAATGAATAGGTATAAAAAAGATTTTAAATCACGCCACTTACCAACCCAAAGCCACGTGTAAAGGTAGGTACACACTTATGCCCGCAACAATGGTGCCCCGCACCGCTTGACCTTGACCGCCTCTGGCAAAGTAATACACAGCACCCGCTATCGCCGCATACACACGTGCGTCTTGACAGGGTGTGATGAGTTGACCTTGCGATATTAATATTTAAGGGCCGATGACTGCAGCGAGCGCTGCAATGGGCGCGTATTGCAAAGCGCGATCCAACCAAGAGGGTATGGGCAATGAATGATCGGAAATAAAGAAAAAAGTGGGTGTGATAACGGTCACGTAAGCCAATGCCAAAATCGTGAAGTAGTCTTGCCATTCAGACATAACGGCTGACCTTCTTGACGCTTCAACATTTTTTAAATCATCACGCACATGCAAACCGCACAGGCAATGGATAAAACAATGTTGGGTTTGAGGGGTAATGCATAAGTAGCGATAGCCGCAGTGGCCGAAGTCACTGCAGAAATTATTCGCATGCGTGAATTCATTAATGAACAAGTGACGCCCACCAACGCTAAAACACCCGCAAAGCCCAAGCCCCATTCGGTTGGAAAAGTGATGTCAGCCGATAAATATCCCGCAATCATGCGTTGCCAACGCGATGAGCTCATCATGTAGGGTCTGAAGTGCGCGCTAAAAATAACAAAACGTAAATTGAGACAAAAGCCAGTGGCCAAAATCACCCACATCGGCGCGCCCGATGCGAGCAGTGGAATCGCGGCCAGTTGTGAGCTTCCTGCAAACACGGTGAGCGTCATGAGTACAGCGCATGGAATCGACATGACAGAGTTGACCATCGCCACACCTGTCATCAATCCCCAGGCAGCAATGCCGGGTGCGACGGGTGCCATATCGGGCATGCCTTGTTTGAATGCAGGGTGTCGATAGTTAGCCGGCAAAAAAACATATTTATTTAAGAGGCGCCATTTGTAAAACAGCACAAGCCAACCCTTCAAAGCCTTGAATAAATTGTACAACGCTTAAGCGTTTGCCGCCGGTGCGTTGCAGCGACGTGATTCGCAAAACGCCTTCACCACATGCAACATCGATGCCTTCAGATGAAACATGAAGAACAGTGCCTGGTGATAAGTGTTGCAAGGAGTTTGAATGCACTTTGGCAGACCAAATTTTGAGCGGCTCGTTATTGAGATAGGTGAGTCCACCTGGAAAAGGATCGAAGGCGCGCAAGCGACGAGCCAGCACTTGCGCATGTTGCGACCAATCTAAAACAGCTTCTTTCTTATCTATTTTTTTTGCATAAGTGACGCCATCAGCGCTTTGCGCAACAGGGGTATACGATTTGAAATCAGACAACACATTGACCATGCATTGCGCACCGAGTTGTGCCAATTCATTATGCAATTGATGCGTTGTTGTATCAGGGCCAATCGGGTGCGTGCGTTGCAACAAGACGGCGCCCGTGTCGAGCCCTTCGTCCATTTGCATGATGCAAACGCCTGTTTGTGTGTCGTCCGCTTCAATGGCGCGATGAATAGGCGCCGCACCGCGCCAACGAGGCAACAAGGATGCGTGAATATTTAAACAACCCAAGTGCATACTTTGTAAAACCCATAAGGGCAAAATCAAACCGTATGCGGCCACCACCATCACATCCGCATGCGTTTGAGCGATCAGTTGTTGAGCTTGTTGTGCATCGCTAGCAAACCCGCCATCTAAACGCAAACTGCGCGGTTGTGAAATGTTGAGATGATGATCGATAGCCCATTGCTTAACAGCAGAGGCCTGGGGCTTCATACCACGACCTGCGGGACGATCGGGCTGGGTGAGCACCAAAGCAATTTCGTGACCCGCTTGATGCAGTGCGGATAAAGCCTGCTGCGCAAACGCAGGCGTTCCAGCAAAAATAATGCGCATGAATTAACGCACGCTTTCGCGCTGAGATTTGAGCAATTTTGTGCGGATGCGATTGCGTTTAAGCGGCGAGAGATACTCAACAAAAACTTTGCCCATGAGGTGATCCATTTCATGTTGAATACAAACCGACAACATACCTTCGGCTTCAATTGTCACACTCTTGCCGTTGCGGTCAAGTGCTTTGATACGAACGCGTTCGGCTCGTTCAACTTGATCAAAAACACCGGGGACCGATAAACAGCCCTCTTCATTTTTGTAGCGCTCTTCGCTTTTCCATTCAATTTCTGGATTGATCAACCCCATGGGTTGGTCGCGCGTTTCTGAAACGTCAATCACGACGAGTCTTTGATGCACATTGACTTGAGTTGCTGCAAGCCCAACGCCTTGAGAGTCATACATGGTTTCAATCATGTCATCAATGAGCGTGCGAAGGCCATCATCGACTTGAGCCACGGGCTTGGCCACCGTGTGCAGTCGTGGATCAGGGTAACAAAGAATGGTGAGGAGTGCCATGGGGTCATATTGTCCCAGTTTTGTGGAGGACTTAAAAAAAATCAGGTTAAGTTAAAATTAAGTTTTCATGGGGCTGTAACTCACGCGCAACGGCCTGGAAACTTTTAAGCTCAAGGTGTGATCAAAAATAAAGGAATGCCCTTATGACTTCGCCCGATTGGGTTTATGCATTGCGAATGGATACGACCCCAGGTGTTGGGCCGCAAATAGCGTTTAAACTCTTATCTGCATTTGGAAGTTTTTCTTTGGTTTTTCAATAATTGATGATGGAGTTGTCGCACGTGGCGAGTCCTCAAGTGGCCAAGGCTTTGAGTGAGTCGCCCGCGCAGTGGGCCAAGCAAGTCGATCAAACAAGGCAATGGTTATCTCAAGCCGAACCTGCGATCGCGTGAGCCGTTTGGACATGGTCGGATGATACCTATCCCGCTTCATAGTTACAAATGCATGTCCACCGCTGCTGGTTTATGTGCAAGGTATTGCGGAAGTGCAAAAAAAGCCTTTTTGGCATGCGCCGTTCAAAGCATTGGCTGTTGTGGGTTCGCGCAACCCAACGGCACAAGGAATTGAAAACGCACAACATTTGTCGCACGGTTTGAGTCAATCGGGTTTGTGCACTGTTTCTGGTTTGGCACTGGGCATAGATGCGGCCGCTCATCGAGGAGCTTTGAGTGCGGTTCAAAATACGCAAGCAAGTTGTGCGACGATTGCGATTGTCGGCACTGGACTCGATCGCGTTTATCCATCAAGACATCAAAAACTCGCACACATAATTTCTCAACAAGGTTTGTTGATGAGCGGGTTACATATTGGCATGGGACCGTTGGGCTAACATTTTCCAAAACGCAATCGATTGATTGCAGGCATCAGCGACGGCGTTTTGGTGGTCGAGGCCGCCCTCCAATCAGGCCCTCTCATCACTGCAGACTCGGCACTCTCCATGGGCAAAGATGTGTATGCCGTACCCGGATCCATTCATTCGATGCTGTCTCGCGGTTGTCATGTATTAATTCGACAAGGCGCGCAACTGGTGGAGACTGTGCAAGACGTATTGCAAGATTAGCAAATGCTACAGGTGGCGAAGGCAGAAGTAATAAAAATAAAAAGCCCCCATTCTGATGAACAACACCCATTGCTCATTGCGATGAGGTTTGATCTGGTGAGGCTAGAAACTTTGCAAATCAGAACGGGCTGGGCTGGCGCACAAGGGGCTTCTCAATTGATGAATCTAGAGTTGCAAGGCCATGTTGCACGATTGCCTTGCGGATTATTTCAACAAAAAGTATGGACTTAAAAAATTTTTTCAAAAAGGCGCAAAAAAAGGTTATATTGTACGAATGTTCGATGTCTTAGTCTACGTTTACGAACACTTTTGGCGAGGCGATGACTGCCCCGAATTGCCGCTTCTGAGTCGAAAACTCAGCGCAGCAGGATTCGAGGCCGACGAAATACAACAAGCCCTCGTTTGGTTAGCTGGTTTAAGTTTAGCCTCCA
>SHXN01000153.1 GCA_009693305.1 Limnohabitans sp. | reverse complement strand
GCTTCATGGTTACCCAAGAGCAAGGCTGAAAAAGCATTGCACTTGAGTTTATTCCCACCGATCCCCACACCACAGGAGGTACAACAACGATTGTGTTTGCAGTGAAATCAGTTAGACTAAAAACTCTCACTGAGATTGGATCAACATTTAACTCAGGTCAGCTTCAATCGCATATGCAGATTTTTTAAATGAAAGTAATATCATGACACATCTTCCCTACGCAGCTTTAGTCACCTTATTGGTTGTCGCTTTGACGTTTTGGACGTCCATACTCGTTGGCAAAGCCCGCTACAAGTATGAAGTCAAAGCGCCAGCCACAACTGGGCATGAAATGTTTGATCGTGCTTATCGCGTTCAAATGAATACCATTGAATCGGCATTACTCTTGTTGCCCGCTTTGTGGATTTATGCGGCATTTATTGGTGACCCTGGCGCGGGCGTTGCTGGTTTGATTTGGGTGATCGCACGCATTGTTTATGGCATCGACTATTTAAAGGATCCCGCCAAGCGGGGTCGCGATTTAACGTTGCATTTTTAGCCATGGCGGGTTTATGGGCGGGCGGTTTATATGGTATTGTTCGCGTCTTGTTATAAATTGACGCTATGAACAAGGCGTTTGTTCGTGAGTCTGATGGAGACGATGAAGATGAAGGCGCTTTGCCTTCTTTGCCTATTGGCAGCAAAAACTACATCACGCCACAAGGCTACGCCGCATTGCGTGCAGAATTGTTTGAATTGATGGACGTTGATCGTCCCAAGATTGTTGAGATTGTGCATTGGGCCGCAAGCAATGGCGATCGATCAGAAAACGGCGACTATATTTATGGCAAAAAAAGATTGCGTGAAATAGATAAACGCATTCGTTTTGTAACCAAGCGATTGGATATTGCAGAAGTAACCGATCCCACGGTTCATCATGGCAAAGATCAAATATTTTTTGGGTCTACTGTGACCTATGTCGATGAAAAAAATGTAGAGCGCACCATCACTATTTTAGGAATTGATGAAGCCGATAGCCTAAAAGGCCAGGTGAGTTGGGTCTCGCCCATTGCGCGCGCTTTAATCAAATCGAGTGTGGGTGACGTGGTGAAGTTGCAAACGCCTGCAGGTATTCAAGAAGTAGAAGTTTTAAAAGTAACGTACCCGTCACCAAGCAACCAGACTTAATGTTCGCGCGTTGAAATTTGTCTGCGCACTTGTAGAACAGTGGGTATGCGAGAGAGGTTGGCAATCACGCTGTTGAGATGTTGTAGGTCGCGCACTGCAATTAAAAAACGCAAGTCGATGGCTTCTTGACCGCTCACCTCTTCGGCCATGTTGACCAAACTAATATCCGCTTCTGCTGAAGCGATCGCAGAGGCCACGCGAGCTAAAACGCCTTTGCCGTTGGTCACCGTAACGACAATATTGGCTTCAAATGTTTTAACGGGTTCATCGCTCCATTCGACGCGAATGAATCGCTCGCTGTCTTTGTGAAGCAATTTGCTAGCAACGGCGCAAGGCTCGCGGTGAATGACCAGACCCTCGCCTCGGCCCAAATAGCCCACAATCTCATCGCCTGGAATGGGGCGACAGCATCGCCCATATTGCACAGAGACGTTTTCAGAGCCATCGACGATGACGCCACCTTGTGAGATTGTTTCGTGCGAGGTGAATCGTTCACGACTCAACAAAAGAACATCGGGTTTTTCACCCAATTCACCCAGCAATACCACTAATCGTTTGGCCACAATGGTTGCGATGCGTTTGCCCAAACCAATATCAGCAAGCAACTCTTCTTGTGATTTACTACCCGTGAATCGCAATAATTTTTCCCACAGGTGTTGATGCGTGCCGACCATATCGGGCAATTGCTCAAAACCTTCGGAGCGAAGGGCTTGCGTGAGCAGTTTGCCGCCTAAATCGTGTGACTCGCTCAGCGCTTGTGTTTTGAGGTAATGTCTGATTTTGGATCGTGCGCGTCCTGTTCTGACAAAGCCCAACCATGCTGGATTGGGTGATGAAACCGACGATGTAATCACTTCGACAACATCTCCATTGCGTAACTCCGTTCGAAGCGGGACTTGCTCTCCGTTGATTTTTCCGCCCATAGTGCGATCGCCAACGTTGCTATGAACGGCATAGGCGAAGTCGACAATTGTGGCTCCCCTTGGCAAGGCCATGATACGACTTTTAGGCGTGAAGACATATACAGCATCAGGAAATAAATCAACTTTGACGTGATCCCAAAATTCATTGGCATCGAGCGTTTCGATTTGAATATCTAACAAAGATTGCAACCATTGAGTTCCAAGTCGATCGGATTGCTCACTGTCAGGCGACTTGGCTTTGTAAAGCCAATGCGCGGCAATGCCAGATTCGGCCACCACGTGCATGGCCTCGGTTCGCATTTGAAATTCAACGTTGAGTCCTGCAGGCCCAACAACCGTGGTGTGCAAGGATTGATAGCCGTTGATTTTTGCAATCGCAATATGGTCTTTGAATTTTCCTGGAACGGGTTTGTACATTTGATGCAAAACGCCCAATGCGGTGTAGCAATCTGTGATGATCGAAACAATGATGCGCATGCCGTAAATATCGGTGACTTGCGCAAAGCTCAAATGTTTTTGATCCATTTTTTTGTAAATGGAGAACAAAGTTTTTTCGCGACCAAAAATTTGAATCGGAATTTTGGCTTTGTGAAATGCGGTTTCAACTTCGAGTTGAACTTTTTTCATCAAGTCGCGACGTCGTTGACGCGCTTTTGCAACCGCTTTTTTTAAAACTTGATATCGCCAAGGTTTTAAAAACTGAAAGGATAAATCTTGCAATTCTCGATAGGTTTGATTGAGGCCCAATCGATGCGCAATCGGCGCGTATATTTCAAGCGTTTCTGCACTAATGGCCGCACGCTTGTCGGATGGCATGCTCTCAAGAGTGCTCATGTTGTGACTTCGATCGGCAAGTTTGATCAAGATCACGCGAACATCACGCGCCATGGCCAACAACATTTTTCTAAATGATTCGGCTTGGCCTTCTTCTTGTGTATTGAATTGAAGCTTGTCGAGTTTGGTGAGGCCATCTACGAGTTCGGCCACGTTTGAACCAAATTGATTGACCAACTCTGATTTGGTGATGCCTGAATCTTCAATCACGTCGTGCATCAAGGCAGCCATCAGGGCTTGCGCATCCAGTTTCCAATCGGCGCATTGTGAGGCAACTGCAATTGGGTGAGTAATATAAGGCTCGCCACTTTTGCGAATCACACCTAGATGTGCCGCGTCAGCCAATTTGTAGGCTTTTTTAACGTCGCGAATACCTTCGGGCCCTAAATAATCAAGTTTGTTGACCAACGTGGCAAAACTCGCTGCCGCCGCTTGTTTGGCGGGCAAAGGATTTTTAGGAGGTGCTGTGGAAGTGGCTTCAAGCATAGGTGTCTACTTTAGCGTGAAGTGAGGATTTTGTGGAGTAAATAAAAAAAGCACCGCTGAAAATGGTTCTTTTAGGGGGATATGAATTGTTTTTTTGAAAATTAACCAGGTACTTTTTTGAGCATTTCAATGCCGATTTTGCCAGCGGCTATTTCGCGCAGGGCGGTAACGCCAGGTTTGTTTTTACTCTCGACCTTGGGTGTGTGGCCTTGGCTGAGCATGCGCGCGCGGTAAGTGGCCACCAAAACCAGCTGAAAGCGGTTGGGGATTTGTAAAAGGCAATCTTCGACAGTGATACGTGCCATCTCGGAACTCCGTTGGTGTTAGGTGAGGTTGAGGGCTTGAAAGACAGATGCACGGCTGATTTGCTGTGCGGCGAATTTGAGTCTTTGTGAGTGAACGATGGCTTTGAGATCAAACAAAGCGCGTTCAAACATTTCATTGATTATAACGTAGTCAAACTCTTGGGTCTGAGCCATCTCAATGGCGGCGTTTTTGAGGCGCAATTCGATGACTTCGGGCGTGTCTTCTCCGCGACGCTGAAGTCTGGAGCGTAATTCTGCCCAACTGGGGGGTAGAATAAAAATCAAAACTGCATTGTTGAAGATGCGTTTGATTTGCAACGCGCCTTGGTAATCAATTTCGAGGATGACGTCGCCGCCTTGTTTGATGCGTTCTTCGATGGAACTGCGTGACGTGCCATAGCGGTGGCCATGTACATGCGCCCATTCCAAAAACGAGTCGGACAACACCATGCTGTCGAACTGCTTGTCATCAATGAAAAAATATTCGCGCCCATGCTTTTCTTGTCCGCGTGGTGGGCGCGTGGTGTGAGAGATCGAAGGTTGAACGCGGGTATCGAGCTCCATCAACGCTTTGACGAGACTCGATTTGCCCGCCCCACTGGGGGCTGCGACGACGAAGAGGTTGCCTGGATAGTTGCTCATTATTCGAGATTTTGAACTTGTTCGCGCATTTGCTCAATCAGGACTTTCATATCAACCGAGATGCGCGTGAGTTCGAGGGATGTGGATTTGGAGCCCAAAGTATTGGCTTCTCGATGCAATTCTTGAATCAAAAAATCGAGTCTTTTGCCAATGCCTTCAGATTTGCCGCCTTTTTCGAGCAGCGACTGAATTTCTTCAAGGTGAGCGCCCAAACGCGTGAGTTCTTCGGAAACATCGATTCGCACCGCATAAGCGGTTGCCTCAGCCAAAGCCCGTTCTTGCACGGTATCCGGCAGTTGATTGGCTTCAACCAACCCCACGGCCTCGCGCCATCGCTCTAAAAAACGAAGCCGTTGTTGCTCCACAGCTGTGGACACCAAGGGTAGGGCTTGTGCATTGAGTTGTTGGATTTGTTCGATTCGCTCAATGAGTGATTTGGCTAAGCGTTCTCCTTCGCGCTGTCTGGATTGAATCAATTGTTTGATCGATAATTGGGCCAGATCAATGAGCGCAGGCCCCACCAAGTCTTTGTCAAAATCGGGTTGACTGCCGAGTTTGAGGACATCGGAGACGGATAAATCTTTGGCATGCGGTAACCAAACCTTGATTTGATCTTGCAGATGATTGAGGCGTTGCAAAAGCGCGACGCTGAGTTCGGATAAAGCCTGTGAGGCATTGGATTCGAAGGATGCCCTGACCTCAACCTTGCCTCTTTTGAGGTGGGATGTGATTAATTCGCGAATGGCAGGTTCGTGTTCGCGCAACTCATCGGGCAGTCTGAAACTCAAATCTAAAAAGCGTGAATTGACCGAGCGAATTTCCAGTCCGAGGCGCATGTGTTGCGGGTGCGTGGGATTGGCGGGGTCTTGCAAGGAGACTTGGGCGCTGGCGTAGCCCGTCATGCTAAAAAGTGGCATGGCTTATTTTTGGAGGAAAACCGTGATTATCTCAGGCTTCGACCTCGCTTAGAAGGGTTCTGTCGCAATAAGGATTCCCAGTTTTTCAGGGACGCTATAGGTAGTGTTTGGCATAGGGAAAATACGCTACTGGTAGTAGGTAAGATTCTTCAAAATTCCTTATTGCGACAGAACCGGGTAGGGTGGGGTCTTGCCGAAACCGATTTGGACCAAACCATACCACCATATAGACTCTATTCGGCCCAGACTTCACCAAATTCAATCATGCTCT
>SHXN01000152.1 GCA_009693305.1 Limnohabitans sp. | reverse complement strand
AAACAGGGCAAAAACCCTCAGTGAGGGGGCAGGTCGCATGAAAATGTTCAAAAAGAGAGTGATTTTGCGATCGGAGCATTGCAAATTTCATAGTGTGACAATTTACTGCCCGAGAACTTTTTTAAACTGAGTTTTTCAGACCTTCCCTAAGCGTGTCAAAACCCGCTCCCATTAGCTTTGAGTTTTTTCCACCCAAGACACCCGAGGGCGCGAAAAAACTCGAGCAAGTACGTCGCGAGTTGTATGCTTTAAAACCCGATTTCTTCAGCGTCACTTACGGCGCTGGAGGCTCTAAACAAGACGGCACATTGCAAACTGTGCAAACCATCCTGGCCGACGGTCATCGTGCCGCACCGCACTTTTCTTGTATTAGTGCTTCGGCGCAAAGTGTTCGTCAACAATTGCAAATTTTTAAAGATGCAGGTATCAATCGCATCGTTGCATTGCGAGGTGATTTGCCCAGTGGACGCGGCACTTTTGGTGAGTCTCGTTACGCCAGTGATTTGGTGGCATTCATTCGCCAAGAAACGGCTTCACACTTTCATATCGAAGTGGGTTGCTATCCAGAAATTCATCCGCAAGCCAAAACAGCACATGCCGATTTGCAAGCCTATGCCACCAAAGTGAAAGCGGGAGCAAGTTCAGCCATCACGCAACACTTTTACAACACCGACGCGTATTTTCGATTTGTAGATGATGCATTGGCCATGGGCGCAGACATACCCATTGTACCAGGCATTATGCCCATCATCAATTCGACACAACTCATGCGTTTTTCGAATGCGTGTGGCGCAGAAATACCGCGTTGGATTCGATTGCGTTTGCAAGAGTTTGGTGACGACACGGCCAGCATTCGTACCTTTAGTTTAGATGTGGTCACCGATTTATGTGATCAGCTACTAACGGCTGGCGCACCAGGATTGCATTTTTATACGATGAATCAAAGTGTTGCTACTACCGAGATCATCAAGCGCCTGTCTCTAAAGTAAAGCCTGCTTGCTTATTTTGCCCCATCCATTGCACCATTTGTGGCAATGATTGTTGTAGCGTTTCTTTCAGCGTGTAAGGTGGATTGATTACGAGCATGCCACTCGCAGTCAGACCGCCTTGCTTGGGACGTTTATCGGGATCGAAATCTGCCGTATTGGTTTGAACAGCACCCGATTTGATGCGCAGGGTTGCATGCAACCAAGGCTTGCGCGCTTGTTGCGCCAAGCGAATCAAATTTTTGGGCAGACTGTGTGCTTGCGGTATTGGAATGATCGGATACCAAATCAAATAAGTGCCAGTTGAAAATCTTTTCAATGCGTCGCTGATGCTGTCGGTAACACGCGTGTAATCAGATTTGATTTCATAACTGGGATCCATCAAGACCAAACCTCGACGCGTTGTCGGTGGAATGAATTTTTTCAATCCTTCAAACCCATCTTCTCGTAGTACTGCCACTTGTCGATCTGCACGCAGTTGTGCCACATGACCATCCAAGGCGCGAATGTCGCTCGGATGCAATTCGAACAGTTTGAGTTTGTCTTGCTCACGCAACAGATGTTGAATGATGAATGGCGAACCTGGGTAGATGGCAGAACCCCCTTGACCCCTGAATGCGCCCACCACCTTGAGGTAGTTTTGCAAGGCCTCGGTTGCAGTTTCGCCCGAAGATTGGAGTCGTGCTCGCAATGCATGTAAGCCTTCACTCGCCTCCAATCTCATATGAGATGAACCTATCTCCATGGGATATAAGCCTGCACCGGCGTGCGTGTCGACCACCACCAAGCCTGCGGCTTTGTCGGTCATATGAGATAAAACAGACACCAAAACCGTGTGTTTGAGGACGTCGGCGTGGTTGCCGGCGTGGAAAGCGTGGCGATAACTGAACATGCATGCATGGTAGCCGCAATATAGCTTCAAACTAGCCTTTGAGAGGAAGTTTGGGATAGAATAGAGCCCTTCGCAGCGCAATGCCAAATCCCGCGGCGAAGTTTAAAAATCCCACCTAAGAGGTTCTCATCAGAAGAACGCCGACCGTGGAAAAGGATTTGCACAACCCACTCAAGGAAAACCATGTCTACGTTCAGCGCAAAACCTGCTGACGTGAAGCATGAGTGGTTTGTGATTGACGCCACCGACAAGGTGCTCGGACGTGTTGCCAGCGAAGTAGCACTCCGTTTACGCGGCAAACACAAGGCCATTTATACGCCTCACGTCGATACTGGCGATTTCATCGTCATCATCAATGCATCCAAAATCCGTGTCACGGGTAACAAAGCTCTCGACAAGGTTTACTACCGTCACTCGGGTTATCCGGGTGGCATCTACGGCACCAATTTTCAAGACATGCAAGCCAAGCATCCTGGCCGTGTGCTCGAAAAAGCCGTTAAGGGCATGTTGCCCAAAGGTCCTCTGGGTTACGCCATGATCAAAAAACTCAAGGTCTATGGCGGTGCTGAGCATCCCCATAGTGCGCAACAGCCTCAAGTGCTAGAAATCTAAGGAGCCAGCAATGATTGGTGAATGGAACAATGGCACAGGTCGTCGCAAATCCAGCGTCGCACGTGTCTTTATGAAAAAAGGCTCAGGCAAAATCATGGTCAACGGCAAAGACATCTCCGAATATTTCGGTCGTCAAACCTCCATCATGATTGCCAAGCAACCCCTCACGCTCACCCAAAACGACGCTACATTTGACATTCAAGTCAATGTGCACGGCGGTGGTGAGTCAGGCCAAGCGGGCGCCGTTAGACACGGCATTACGCGTGCCCTTATCGACTACGACGCTACGCTCAAGCCCGCGTTGTCAGCCGCAGGCTTTGTCACACGTGACGCCCGCGAAGTTGAGCGTAAAAAGGTTGGTTTGCATTCTGCGCGTCGTCGCAAGCAGTTCAGCAAGCGTTAATAAACGCTGTTTTCTGGCAATCCAAAAAAGCCGCTGGCCACAAGCTATGCGGCTTTTTTCATGGCCCATCAACCCTATGGCTTGTAGTAATAAAACCGCACTTGTAGTATTGTTGACCAATTTACGTTACTATTACACATTCTTCCAAGAAACCTGGAGCATCCCATGAGCGCAGTCGCCGAAAATATCCAAACCGAAATCCCACAACCCATTGTCTTCACAGACAGTGCAGCCGCCAAAGTGGCAGACCTCATTGCAGAGGAAGGCAATCCCGAACTCAAACTTCGTGTGTTTGTGCAAGGTGGTGGTTGCTCAGGTTTTCAATACGGTTTCACTTTCGATGAAATCGTCAATGAAGACGACACCACCATGAGCAAAAATGGCGTGTCTTTATTAATTGATGCCATGAGTTATCAATATTTGTTAGGTGCAGAAATCGATTACAAAGAAGATTTGCAAGGTGCTCAATTTGTCATTAAAAACCCCAATGCCACTTCAACATGTGGTTGTGGTTCATCTTTTTCAACTTGATATTGACGTACTGATTAAGCGGGGTATATAGCCCCCAAGATACGGGTGCCTTGTGCACCCGTTACGCTTTGTAAATTACCTGTTAACCCCAATATTGTTTGACGCGCTAACCAAGCAAATGCGCAGGCCTCTACTTGCATGGCAGGCAAGCCACGCTGATCGGATGCAATCACCTGAATGCTTGGTAATGCATTTTGCAAAGACCGCATCAA
Source organism: Limnohabitans sp. (assembly GCA_009693305.1). Lineage (GTDB taxonomy): Bacteria > Pseudomonadota > Gammaproteobacteria > Burkholderiales > Burkholderiaceae_C > Limnohabitans. Next base: position 1,959 of record SHXN01000152.1, on the reverse strand, counting down.
ATGCGTATTGAGTGCGCCACCGCCACAAACAACAAGCTCTTGTGTGGAGGGCGCAAATTGTTGAGTCGATTGTGCGATGGACTGCACCGTGAGCGCCGTAAGCGTGGCTTGTACATCAACCGCTTGAATGCTGGGAAAGTGTTTTAAGTGATGCATCAACCATTGACGATTGAAATGATCGCGCCCTGTGCTTTTTGGGGGCGCTAGTTGGAAAAAATCATCGGCCAACATCTTGTTTAAAAGTTGATCGTGGATTGTTCCTTGTAAGGTCCAATTGCCGTTTTGATCAAAAGATTGTTGTGTGTGTTCAAAACACCATTCGTCCATGAGTGCATTGGCAGGGCCGCAATCAAAGCCAAGCACTTGGGATTGAGGGATGAGCGTGGTGATATTAGATATGCCGCCCAAATTAAGAACGCAAATAGATTTTTGCGGATTGCCAAAAATAGATTGATGAAATGCGGGCACAAGTGGCGCCCCCTGACCACCGGCGGCAATGTCACGGTTTCGAAAGTCGGCCACGACAGAAATGGAAGTGAGTTCTGCTAATAAGGATGGATTGTTGAGTTGCCACGTATAACCAACCCCATCGTGCAATCGAGGTTGATGACGTACCGTTTGACCATGAGCGCCGATGGCTTTGATTTTGTCTGCAGAAAAATGAGATTCTTTGAGTAGATGCTGAACTACTTTTGAATAAACTTGGACCAATGCATTCGCAGCCAGCGCACCGCGATGCAACTCATCGTCGCCACTTTGATTGAGTGATAAAAAAGATTGCCTGAGTGTGCTTGGCATTTCATGCGCATGATGCGCTTTCACTTGAAAACCAGCAGAGTCAAAGTTGACCAAAACACCATCTACACCGTCTAGAGAGGTGCCGGACATCAAGCCGATGTACAGCTCAGACATGTGATTATTGTGTGCTGGTGATTTGCACGGTGGATGTTAGAGCCAATTGCTGGCGAACCGATTGTGCAAGTCGCATGAATTCAGGCTTAGAGGCGGCCAACACAGGTTCGGCTTCGCTTTGTCGAGCAATCAACTGAGGATCTTTGTGTTGGCCGTTGATACGAAATTCGAAATGCAAATGAGGACCTGTTGCCCAACCTGTTGCGCCAACCATTCCAACGGTTTGACCCTGAGCAATGCGGTGACCTTTTTTGACTTGAATTTTGCTTAAGTGTGCATAAACCGTTGAATGCCCACTGCGATGAGAAACAATGACGACATTTCCAAAACCATTGAGGGATGCTGCTGTTTCAACAACACCATCACCCACACTGCGAACGGGTGTGCCCGTTGGAGCGGCATAGTCAATACCCAAATGCGCGCGCCATGTTTGCAAGATGGGATGGAATCGCATTTTGAAACCGCTTGTTATGCGTGAAAAAGCCAATGGTGAAGCCAAGTAGGCTCTGCGAATACTTTGTCCTTCAAGGTTGTAATAAGCGCCCTTGCGTGCATTGTTGGGATCTTCAAACCACATGGCTTGAAATGATTTGCCGTTGTTGACAAACTCGGCCGATAAAACACGGCCCGAGCGAACGGGTTCGCCATCAGCTTCTAAGGTTTCGTAAACCACAGAGAATCGATCGCCCTTGCGAAGCGCGCGGTGAAAATCGATATCACCCGAAAAAACGTCGGCCAATTGAACCGCAACGCTATCTGGAATGCGCGCATCGTCGGTTGCAGCAAATAACGACGATTGAATGGTGCCGCTGGCCATGCGAATCGATGCGGTAAAAGGCGCTGTATTGAGTGTGATTGAAAAACCACCACCTTCTTGTGTGATGACTAATTTTTGAAATTGCGACGACTCGTCTTGCGTCCATTTGGCAGTGAGTTTGACCAAGTGTTGATGGTTGTCTGCCTCGACACTGACCCAACGACCTGCGCGACCCAATAACGCTTGTCGTGCAACTGCATGGCTACGCAAAAAGGCTTCTGCTTTTGGAT
>SHXN01000151.1 GCA_009693305.1 Limnohabitans sp. | reverse complement strand
CTGCCAAGGTTTTTGGCAATTTGGGTGCAATTCAATTCTTCTTTCATGAGGCAAAAAATCTGATATCGTTCAGTTTGGCTGAGGTGTTTATAGGTCATGGCAACTTAACTGTCCAGGTCAAGAAGCCATGAATCCAAATCATTCTCAGCCTCTCAACTTTTAGTCAACGTTGCACTTGGTTCTTGAATCCACCAATAATAAAAAATAAATCTTTCATCTTTAGGAGACATACATGCCCATCAATATTCAAACAAAAAGACGTCAACTGATGACGGGTGTTGCTTCTGCAACGGCCTTGGCGATGCTCACGCCTTCTCAATTATTAGCGCAAGGCGCTTATCCCAATCGTCCCCTCAAAATGGTGGTGCCATGGCCCCCTGGTCAGGCTACAGATTTGGCAGGTCGTGTGGTTGCTCAAGAATTATCAAAATTTTTCGGTCAATCGGTTGTCATCGATAATAAAGCGGGAGCAGGGGGTACTATTGGTACTGATGCGGTTGCAAAATCGACACCTGATGGTTACACCATACTTGCTGCTTCAAGCGGGCCTGTTTCTATCAGTCCTTTATTTGGCAAAACGCCATATGAGCCAGAAAAAGATTTAATTCCTGTTGCAATGGTTGGGATATCGCCCTATGTTTTGGTTACTGCGATTGATTTTCCAGCCAAAGACTTGCGTGAATTTGTTGCTGTCGTCAAAGCCAATCCAGGCAAATACAGTTTTGCATCTTCTGGTACTGGGGCAACTGCGCATTTGATTGCCGAGTCGTTCAATGCGTCAGTGGGTTTAAAAGCCGTCCACGTGCCTTACAAAGGATCCATTCCTGCATTAACCGATGTCATCAGTGGGCAGGTTGCTTATTGCATTGAAACGGCCGCGTCTACCATGCCTTTTGTTCGCAGTGGTCGCCTGCGTGCATATGGTGTGTCGCTCGAAAAAGGCAGTGCAGTCACGCTCGGCATCACCCCCTTTGCAAGCTCTACTGGCATTCCTGGTTTAGCTGGATTTGATTTGGGCGCATGGCTTGGCATTATGGTGCCTACGGGTACACCATCTTCCGTGGTGGAGCGACTCAGCACTGCCATCGAAAAAATCATGCCTACACCCGATGTGAAACAAGCCTTTTCAAATATTGCTGTCGATATTGATTATCGACGTGCCGATGAATACACACGATATTTGCGATTTATTTCAACACGATTCAATGATGTGATTAAGACCAACAACATCAAAGCCGAATAAACATTTAAAGGGCTTGCAAAACAGGATGGGCGCCTTCGCTCACGGTGTGCGTTTTTAAGATGTGCGCCGATACTTGTTTGCGACTGACTTTACCTTGTGGATTGCGAGGCAGTGTTTTGAAATGAAAAAATATTCGGGGTTGTTTGTGGCGAGATATCGTTTCTAATTTTTGTTTGGCCGCATCCACCCAAGATAAATCTTCTGATTCAGCAACGGCCACAATCACTTCGCCCCAATACTCGGAAGGCAAGGACGTGACGCACATGGCGCTGGTGTTGGGTAGGTCTGCCAACACCGATTCAATTTCACCAGGGTTCACTCGGTAGCCACCAGTTTTGATGACATCAGCAATTCGACCCGTAAGCATGACTCGACCGATGGAGTCGATATAACCCAAGTCGCCCGTTGAATGCCAACTATCGGGTTCGTGCATACGCAAACCATTGGCATCAATCAAACCCAATGACATTTGTTGCGCACGAAGCCATATTTCACCTTGCTTGAACTCTGTTGTGTCGTCGTCATTGTTTTGCGTTTGCGGTTCAATTTTGATTTCAACACCGGATGGCGGCCAACCCACGCACGCGCCCGCATGCACCACATCTTGTGTATAAAACGCGTGTGTTTGCTCGGGCGTCAAAATCGTGATGGGGTTGACGCATTCGGATTTGCCGTAAGTGATGCGAACAACAGGGCCGAAAATTGCAAGTGCTTTTTGATACAAAGCGGGTGGTAAGGGTTGTGTGCCAGTAAAGACGCATTGAATATGTGGAAATATTTGTCCTTGAAACTCTGCGCAGAGTTTGGCCAGCACGGTGGGCGGTGCAAATATCGCTTTGAGTGCAGGATCATAAATATGTTTTTTTACTTTTTCTAATTCAACGCCATCGAGCAATATCAAAGACGCACCATGATCCAACCAGGCAAAGGCGATGAGTGATGCACCATGGATATATGGCGTCATTAATAGTATTTTGTCGCTGACGTTTGGAATCCAAGGCAAATGTGCTTTTTGCATTTGCTCCCCTTGCCAGCGTTGACCATGCGTATACACAATGGCTTTGGGTTTGCCTGTGGTGCCCGATGTGAACAACATGCGTCCCCAAGCTTGCTGTTCAATACGGGGTAATAGACGCGTTGGCGTTGTTGGAATATCTTTGCATAAAAGAGCGTGAACCCCTAACTCTTTCCAATCGTTTTCTCGGCCTGTTTGAGTCACCACATCTTTAAATTGAGACAGATGATGACACCACGCCAATTCTTCAAGCGTGTATCGCCAACTTAATGGTGTTTCTGCCGCTCCGCAAATTTTGATGCCATAAGACACCCACACCGCGTCGATGCCATTGGGTAAACACGAAGCAACGCAGTCACCCAGTTTAACGCCTAGATTGATTAAATATGCAGCGAGGTTGTGCGCGCGTTGGCACAACTGTGCAAAAGTGAGTTGAGCATCAGCGCCATCGTGCACAGCAAGACGATTGCCGTGTCGAGTGGCTGTGCCAATGAGGTCAGATGACCATGCAATCGGGAGCGACAATTGAATCAGTGTGTGATTTGTTGAAGGCGACTCACACCTTGAAGATTAGAGAGTGACACATACAAGGCTTGGTTGTCTAATCCTTGGATACCGCGTGTGCAATCTAAAAATTTGGTTTGCATCTCAGCTTCTTTGAGTGGCAACATGGCGTTGTCACTTGCGAATCGAATATCACCCGATTTAAATGTGGTGCCGTCTTTCAATTCAATTTGTACGCGATCGTTCATTGCAAAAATAGGTTCGATCGGGCAAACAGTATCGACCACAGAAATTTCTACTTTCTTCATGAGGTCGCGAATAGCGGGTGTACCCACAAATTCATCGGTTAATTCGGACAAGCCCACTTTTCCTGCGACCAGTGCAGAGGCCGCCGCAAACTCCATGCTGAATTTGGCTTCTAAGCCTGTGATGGGCGAATGATTGCGAAGCATCGACGCTTGTGATTTTCCGATTTGTGTGCGAATTGATTTGACTTTGTCTGCCATCAGCGCATGTTCTTTTTTGAGATCGAGAAGGCCGTCAATCACGCGATGGGTGGCATAACAGGTTAGATATTTTTTGATGGATAAACCGTAATCAAGTGCGCGAAATGTTTGTCCAATTTTGGATGCAGATGAAGTTTTGTCCACATTTTGCATAGGTGACAGTGCAGACAAATATCCCGCATGATGTTCGAGTGCATCGGGGGAGGCAGTAAGGCCCAATGCAACCATTCGCACCGCATCAATGGCGCACGCTGCTGCACGTCCTGCATGCAAGGGCTTGGTCATGGTTCCAAAATTAACCACCAAACCACTGGCCATACTTGCAGACAACGCCAATGCGTGTTGACATTGCGCAGCACTCAATCCAAACAAATGTGCAACCGCGCCTGCGGCACCCACAGTGCCTAATACGGCGGTGGGATGCCAGCCTTTGATGTGATAGGGATCTTTTTCATGCGCAAATAATTCGGCCCAAACTTCATAACCCACCAAATAAGCACGCATGGCGTCTGCACCCGAGCAATTTTTGAATTGACCCGCTGCAAGTACGGCAGGAACCAAAACAGTACTGGGGTGACCACCCAATGCGACATCGTCAAAATCTAAAGCATGACCCGCCGCTCCATTGATAAGTGCAGCATCTGCGCAAGAAGCCATCTCGGAGGTGAGAAGGACAGAGGCTTCACGCGCAGTGGATTGTAGTTGTGCAACAAATTGACGCACAATCTTGACATCGGGTTCATCACGACCCGCCAGCATGGTGCCAATGGTGTCGATGAAACCCGATTGAACAATTTCGACTACCCGCTGTGGGTAGGCAGGAAAATTGGGTTGATGAACAAATTTTGCAAGTTCTGAGGTGAGTCCAGTCATGTTTGTCTCTTTATTTGAATTGAAGTTGATTAAAAAGAACGCTGCATACCTAACACGTGTTCGCCCACATAAGAAAGAATCAAGTTGGTCGAAATGGGAGCGATTTGCATCAATCGAGTTTCACGCCATTTTCTTTCAACATCGTATTCTTTGGCGTAACCAAAGCCGCCATGGGTTTGTAAACAAGCCTCGCCAGCATGCCATGCGGCCTCAGACGCCAACATCTTGGCTATGTTGACCTCTCCACCACAGGGGAGATTGGCAGCAAACATCGCGGCTGATTTGCGTAACAAAATTTCTGCCGCTTCTGTTTCTGCGTAGGCTCTGGCAATTGGAAATTGAACGGCTTGGTTTTGTCCGATGGGCCTTCCAAAAATAATACGCTCGTTGGCATATTTCACTGCAGTTTTAATGAACCAACGTGCGTCTCCAATGGATTCTGCTGCAATCAAGATGCGCTCAGCATTCATGCCATCCAAAATATATTTAAAGCCTTTGCCTTCCTCGCCGATGAGATTTTCTGCAGGCACTTTGACGCCGTCAAAAAATACTTCGGTGGCGTGATGATTAATCATGGCCTTCAAAGGTTTGATCTCGAGACCTTTGCCAAGGCTTTGATGAATATCAACCAAAAATACCGACAAGCCATCTGTTTTTTTCTTCACCTGGTCAAGAGGCGTGGTGCGCGCCAATAACAACATCAAATCAGAGTGCAGTGCGCGTGATGTCCACACTTTTTGACCGTGAACCACGTAGTGATTACCATTGCGAACCGCGCGTGTTTTGAGTTGCGTGGTGTCGGTGCCCGAAGTGGGTTCTGTCACGCCAAAAGCTTGTAGTCGCGATTCACCGCTGGCGATTTTTGGGAGATAGCGTTTTTTTTGCTCTTCAGATCCGTGTCGAAGCAAGGTGCCCATGATGTACATCTGCGCATGACACGCACCTGCGTTACAACCACTGGCATGGATTTCTTCAAGAATGACTGAAGCTGCGCGCAAGGGCAGTCCTGCACCGCCATATTCTTCTGGAATCAGTGCGCCCAAAAATCCTGAGTCCGTTAATGCTTTTACAAATTCGGTGGGGTAGTCGAGTTTTTCTTCTAAACGGCGCCAGTATTCACCAGGAAACCCCGTGCAAATGCGACGCACGCTTTCGCGAATTTCTGCATAGTCTTCGCCAAGAGATACGGAGACATGATTTAAGTTGTTGTTGGAAGTCATTGTTTAATTTCTCTTCAATCGTTGAAATGAACACAAGGCTTAACGCCCTTTGAAAACGGGTTTGCGTTTTTCATTAAAAGCCAATACACCTTCGTAGCGATCTTCGGTTTCAATCAAATGGTTGTAAGCCTCGACTTCGAAACGAAAGGCGGTGCGCAATTCCATCTCGAGCCCATAGCGTACAGACTTTTTGATTTGCTGTACCGACAAGGGGGCATTGCCCGCGATGATTCGTGC
>SHXN01000150.1 GCA_009693305.1 Limnohabitans sp. | reverse complement strand
GATTACCCGTACGACATGGGGGAAGAAGATCCTGTTGGTTTGATCAATTCGGTAAAGGGACTCAAACGTATTGACAAAGATTTAATCATGGGTGGCAATGCCGCTAAGCTTTTGAAAATTAAAATATCTTGATCTGAAAGGTTGAATGATGAAAAAATTATTATTAACGATTGTTGCCAGTGTCGGCTTATGCGGCGCGTTGCAAGCGCAAAACATTTCGATTGCAACAGGTGGTACGGGCGGTGTGTATTACCCGATGGGTGGAGGAATGGCCGCTGTGCTGTCCAAACACGTACCAGGTATGCAGGCTACTGCAGAAGTGACTGGTGGATCAGTTGATAACCTTAAGTTGATTGGAACAGGTAAACCCTATATCGCATTTACCATGACCGATGTAGGACTCGACGCTTACAACGGCGAAGATAAATTCAAAGGACACAAAGTACCTTTGCGTACGCTCATGATTTTGTATCCTAATCGCATGCACGTGGTGAGCATTGAAGGTAGGGGAGTCAATCGCATGACCGACCTCAAAGGTAAACGCGTTTCAACGGGCTCACCTGGTAGTGCAACAGAAGTGATGGCGTTTCGATTGATTGAAGCGGCGGGCTTGGATAAAGACAAAGATATGAAGCGCGAACGTTTAGGTGCTGCAGAATCAGTCAATGCCATGAAAGACGGAAAAATAGATGCATTCTTTTGGGTCGGTGGACTGCCAACCGCTGCAGTAACCGATTTGGCTAACACGCCTGGCACCAAAATCAAAATGGTCGATCATGCAGAAGCCGTAACCGCAATGAATAAAAAATACGGTAACTTGTATGTAGAGGACGTGATTGATAAATCGGTTTACAAAGGAATGGATACCGATAACAAACAAGCCACGGTGATGAATATATTGGTCGCGCACGAAAACATGGATGACAAAACAGCCTACAACATTGTGAAAACCATTTTTGACAAGCGCGATGATTTGATTGCTTCACACAAAGAAGCGATGAATTTCAAGTATGAAAATCAAAAACAAAAAACATCTCCTATTCCATTTCATCCAGGTGCTGCTAAATATTTTGCTGAAAAAGGCGTAAAGCTCAACTGATGAATACATCGCACGATGCGCATCAGAACCATTCGGGGCCTGATGTCGTGATCAGTCAAGAGTCACTCAGCAAAGCCGAAGAATTTATTGAAGCCGAGGAGGGTGCGGCCAATAAATTCAAAGGCTGGGCCGCTGTCTTGGTTACCTCGCTTGCTGTGGCCATGTCGGTGTTCCATCTCTACACGGCATACGCCATTGTTCCCACGCAAACCCTAAGACCCATACACGTGGGTATGGTTTTGTTTTTATGCTTTTTGATGTTTCCAGTGAGCAATCTGTATCGCCATCGCATCATGTGGTGGGATTGGATCGCTGGCACTTTATCCATTGCTGTTGTTGTTTATTTGGTGATGGGGGGTGATGATTTCACCGATCGAAATACATCGCCAGAATATTGGGATATCTTTTTTGGGATTTGTTTGATTGTGCTCATAATGGAGGCCATGAGACGCACCAATGGTTGGATTATGCCCATCATCACGTCACTTTTTATTGTGTATGCGCTGGCCGGCCCCTTGTTGCCCGCGCCATGGACTCACAAAGGTTATGAGGTGGGTCGATTGGTGGGTGTATTGTACATGACCTTAGAGGGCATCTATGGTGTTGCCGTTGACGTATCGGCTTCACTCATTATATTGTTTACTATCTTTGGTGCATTCTTGCAATATTCAGGTGCAGGCAAGTTCTACATTGATTTTTCTTTTTCTGCGATGGGCGGTAAATCAACAGGCGCAGGCCGCACGGTTGTGTTAGCTTCATTTTTATTAGGTGGGCCGTCAGGATCCGGTGTTGCAACCACGGTTACGTTGGGTGCTGTTGCGTATCCATTGCTCGCCAAAGTGGGTTACGAAAAAAATGCAGCCGGTGGTTTGTTAGCCGCGGGAGGATTGGGCGCCATTATCTCGCCCCCCGTATTAGGGGCCGCAGCATTTTTAATTGCTGAATTTTTAAAAATCTCATACCTTGATGTGCTGTTGATGGCTATCATTCCAACACTGCTTTTTTATCTGGCGCTTTTTTTAATGGTTGAAATTGATGCGCGCAAATACGGTATGCGCGACAGCACCATCGAACGTGTGGTTTCAATTTGGAATTTAACGCGCAAATATTGGTATCACTTTTTGTCTCTCATCTCGATTGTGTTTTTTATGATGTGGGGCTTCTCTCCCGTGTTGTCAGTATTTTGGGCAACGGTCGTTTCACTTTTCACCAGTATGCTTCGAAGCGATACCACACTCATTCCATACGATCTTTTTAAGGGTGGAAGCGATTGGGTGCAGCGCATGTGGTCTTCACCTTTTATCAAAGCGATGGAAGGTGGATCGATTGGCGTGCTTAATGTGGCGGCGACTTGCTCGGGTGCTGGCATTATTGTGGGTGTAGTCACTCTCACAGGACTGGGACTTAAATTCAGCACCATTGTGATTGACTATGCAGAAGGCTCACTGTTGTTAACAGCCATCTTTACATCATTGGTTGTTTGGATTGTTGGACTCGCAGTTCCTGTCACTGCTTCTTACATCATTTGTGCGGTCATTGCTGCACCTGCACTCACCAAATTGGGTGTGCCTGATTTTGCTGCGCACATGTTTATTTTTTATTACGCTGTATTGTCTGAAGTCTCTCCGCCAACGGCACTGTCACCCTTTGCGGCAGCGGCCATCACGGGTGGCGACCCCTACAAAACAACTTTGCAATGCTGGAAATACACAGTCCCTGCATTTTTATTGCCCTTTATGTTTGTACTCGACCCCAGTGGACAAGGATTGTTGTTGATGGGTTCAACCAAGGCATTGGCATCAGCAGATTGGGTCTCCATCGGATTGGTATTTGTTACAGCCGCCTTAGGCATCGCATCCATCGCAGCGGGCTTTCAAGGATGGGCTTGGGTTAAAACCACAACATATGAACGCATACTTTTTATTGCCGCCGGCTTTGCATTGGTCTATCCATCTGTATGGAGTGATGGATTGGGCTTGGCCATGATGGGGACTGCAGTTGCTTCACAACTCATTCGTCATCGAAAAAATTAAATCTAACCACTTTTTCAGTATGAAACTTTCGACACAAACCAAGGGCGTTTTCCCCATTGCGCTCACTCCTTTTTTTGAAGATGGAAGAATTGATTTTTCATCGATTGATCGGTTGGCAGATTTTTATGACGGCTGCGGTTCAATGGGTGTGACTGTGTTGGGACAATTGGGTGAAGCACCCAAACTCTCTTCTCAAGAGGGCGTTGCCATCACCAAACAATGGATACAGAAATTTAAAAACTCACCTGTGATCGTTGGCGTGTCTGCGCCAGGCTTTGCAACCATTCAGGCATTAACGCATGAAGTGATGTCATTGGGTGCGGCAGGTGTCATGATTGCGCCGCCCAATACCTTGCGCACCAACGAGCAAATCATTACTTATTACACACAAGCCGCAGAGGCGATTGGTGGTGATGTGCCTATTGTTTTACAAGACTATCCGCTCACATTTTCAGTTCAGATGTCGCCTCAAGTGATTCGCACAATGGTCGAGCAAATCAAAAGCATTGTGATGCTTAAGCACGAAGATTGGCCAGGATTGGAAAAAATTTCAACGCTTCGTGACTATGAAGCAGAAGGCAGCATGCGTCACATTTCTATTTTGTGTGGCAATGGTGGATTATTTCTTGACTACGAAATGTCGCGTGGCGCAGACGGTGCCAATACGGGCTATTGTTTTCCAGATATGTTGTGTGATGTGGTTCGTTTGTCGCAAAGTGGTCAATCCGAAGAGGCGCATGATTTGTTTGACGCGCACTTGCCCTTGATTCGATATGAACAGCAACCTAATATTGGGTTGTCGGTTCGAAAAAATGTGATGTTTAGACGCGGCTTGATCAGTTGTGATTCGCAAAGAAAACCAGGTGGTGCGATGAGCGCGAAAACCCATGCAGAGGTTTCGCATTTACTGAAGCGATTGGCGCGACACGATCCGCGTGCGCAAGGTTTGTAATTTTTATATAGGTGTTGGAGCGCAATTGCGCTTTACAAAACTCAGTTGGATCTGTAAATATTGTTCAAGCATTTCAAAATAAGGTAGGGCGTCTGTGGGTAGCGAGTGAATTTCCCAGTGCGCTTGGCATGAAGTGTTGCTCATGTTACTGTAATCTTTGAAGTCCCCCTTTTGACCATGAATCATCAAAACAGGGCGTTGAATTTTTTCGTAAACCGTGTGAATATCTTTGCTGAACATGATGCCACTGAGAAAACACAATGGGGCATGCTCTGCGTTCACTTGTTGGGTAGTCAAACAACTGTAGGCCCATAATTTTTCATCGATTAAAGATGAACCGCATATTTTTTTCAAAAAAAGACGAATGATTGAGGGCCTGGTTAACTGCTTAAATAAAAAATCGCCCCAGCCTTTTTCTCTTAATAAATGATTGAGCCAAGGAATCATGCGCGTCATACCTGTTGGTGCGCGAAAATTTTGACCTTTGCGCAAACCTGTGGGACTGTTCAGTGTGATGGATTGAAACAGGTGAGGATCAAAAGTGCATGCGCGCTATAAAAATTCGCACGAAAGAGACAATGCAATTGCATGGATTTTTTATTTGAATACTGCTGTGCGATCCAATGGGCTGTTTGCCTGATTGCGTCGGTCATGATGGGTTGTGTGTATTGGATGGCCTTGCGGTCTGAACGACCGTAACCCAGCAAATCGATTGCATAGACCGTGTAATTCTTTTGGAGACTTTCAAACAATAGCCGCATCTCGCCTGCATTGGCAGCCGCGTTGACGCTGTGAATTTAAAAGACAGGCGGGCCATTTCCTGCCTGATAGATGGTTATTTGTCCAACGGGTGTATCAAGATGAAGCGAGTTAGCCTCAAGTGCCGGCGGTAAAGTTGGTGTCATCTTGTTGTTTCAATCCACTCTAATTGATGGAAGTCAAATCCAGACTCGATCGTCGGTTTAACAATTTTAAAATACGGCGATACGTCAAAATCTCTGGGTGTAAACAAGCTGTGATGTTTGCTTGGAAAAATTTGTGGTTGACCATATGTATCCATACGCTGCGCTAACCGAGATTGATCGGTATCCGCCGATATGGGGTATTGAATCGATTCAAAAGCCTGTGCAATTAAAGTGGAACAAATCGCTTGAGTTGGGTTTCCACTTCCTAAAGATAACAGCCGTCTTCGAAATCGTGTGGATATGGGTGGCGTTGGAAGAAGGTATCTTGCCAAATCAATGATATTGCGCTAGTCATATTGATTTCCAATTCTTTGAATGGCAAAAGTAGTAATTGCTCTGCACTCCTTTGGTGTGGTGTTTACGGGACTGCAAATACGCGTATGCATTTTGGAGTACCGTTCTAAATCTGAACTGATCACCCCTTTTAAGGGATTCTCTGCAAAAGTCTCATCGTAAGTCATCCACAGGCGTGACTCAAACGTTATAGGTTGATGAAACAAACCACCTTTGCCAGCACCGGATTTGAATTAGTCACCAAGCGTACGCGTAAGCGTGAGTTCTTGGAGGAGATGAA
>SHXN01000149.1 GCA_009693305.1 Limnohabitans sp. | reverse complement strand
GTAGGCCACGTACCAGCGCACACAGGTCAGCATCACTTCCAGCGGATAGTGCAGCCGTTGGAGGACCTTGTTCAAGGTGCTGTTGATCAAACTTTTGCGGAAATCATGCATGACGCTGATTGTCGTTTATGCTTACTGCGACAGAACCAGAAAGCTCACCATTCCGTAATAAGCAGCCAATGCTATTTTTACTTTTTCTGTTGTAAAACCATTGTCATAGTTCATGCAACGCTTGAGTCCGGCTACAACAGGGTGGGTGGGAACGTGCTCTGGACAATAAAGCCTTGGCATAGGGATAGAGTCAACAGGGTACATATCATAAAATTCTTGAGGTGCAATCAATGGAAAATGTGGCTTCACAAATGATACAAATAGGCACCAAGGTTTGGTTTGTTTTTTTGCAAGATGAGTTAACCAATGCATCGTTGCATCGCGAATATTTCTATCGTAATTTGCATACGTCGATTCACCAGGCCCTGCGGATACGGTTGCGGGTACGCCCGATGACTATGCAAAAAAAATCAGAAATGAAATAGAGCTTTGGTATTGAATCGTTAAAGAGAACAATATCAAAGCAGACTAATTGCACCAAAAAAGGGATATGCACTTTTTTGGTCATTCAGTTGGGTCCGCATATGCAAAATATGAATACTTAAGAGTTTATATTAAATTGGCACACCTATTGCGTTAATGGTTTACCCTCAATCAAAGGCAAACCATCATGAAAATTTTGACACCTTTAACAGCAATCAGATCACAACTCTTTGGCAAGCTCCAAAGCCTTAAGCATCAGTTTGTCTATTTGTTGAGCGTTCAAATTGCAGTGATTGCTTTGTACGCATCCCATGTGATGTCGATAGTTTAGGGTCAATTGCCCTGATTTTTTACCATCTAAAATGTTTGGCTTTTCCTGTTTTGGTGGTAGACGCTGTTTGTGTTCCTAATGCGCCCCACGCTACTTTGGTATCGTCCACATTGATACGATCGAGCCAATCGCCCTCAGGACCAAACTCGATGATGCGAACCACCGATCCATTTTTGGGTGGCTCTAGTTTGAGAAGCCTAGCAGTGGGATCTTCTTCATTGCCAACATACGCTGGTGTTTGATCTGTGATCCACAATTGCGTGAGGTGATAGCCCACACGGTTAGGGTTGGTATGAACCGAGGGTGCGAATCGACCTTCGGTTACGATGGATCGACCTTGTACATTGTGAACCGTGACGATGCGACGAATTTGTTTTTTTTGTTTTTCTTCACTCATGATTTTTAATTCTAAAATAAACTGCATTCATTCTAATGAGCAAACAGCTGTTTACAAACCAAGGCTTTGCAATACCACCAAACCTTTAGGTGTTTGCAAATGCACAGTAATATTTGCATCACCTGTTGCAACTTCGATATTTTTTAAATCAACAGACTCGAAAGCCAATTTTAATTTGTCTGAACTCGGATGCGTGACACTGATCTGTTGCAAACTCACGCCCGATCTAGGCAAGCTATTGCGTGGGTGCAAGCGCATAGGGTCTGCGGCATCGGGCTTGCCCCATTGAATCAAAGTGGGCAGTGTGCCTTGAAACAATCGTTGCCCATCATCTCGCACGGTGATTTGCCAATTGAGCATTCTCTTATTCGTTCGACGATTGGCATGCACCGCAGGCCCAGAATCCAAGCCCTGTGCCTTCCATGTATTTCTGGACAACTGAATATCAGAAGTATTCACCACAAAATGAATCAACGAAGGCTGATTGGCAATTGATTTTTGCAATGCAACATCATCCAAATCAAACCATCGTTGATGAGTGTTTCTTTTTTCAGGCGACGCATTGGGATTGATGGCGATGATTTCAAAATAAGCCATGGGATAGCGAGGCGTTGCAATTTTGAATAAGCGATTGTGAGTTCCGTATTTTTCATGCTCACCGCATACTTGTGGCGTAATGCCCAAAGTGACTTCACACCAAACAACTCCCTCGTCGAGGGTGCGAGCCGCAACCACCAAGTGATCGATTTGAGTCTTTAAAGCTTGTGTTGTCATTGCAAATGTTCTCGCCAAATTTTCATCATCCATAGGGTGCTGGCGATGCCCAACACAGAAAATAAACTGACTGTTGATGTATAACCCATCGCATCAATTAAAAAACCTGCAATCAATAAACCCAATGGCAAACCCAAAACTGCCAACATACGCATACCCATGACGCGACCTAGGTATTCTTCTTCGGACGCTTGAAACATTGCTGCGGCTAAGGGTGTGACACAAAAACTTTGCGAAAAACCAATACAAAACAAAACCATCATTCCAACGCCCATATGGGTCATCCAAGCAAACACCATAGTAGCTGAAAACCAAAACAGGCCCGACCACATCATAATCTTTGCATTGCGCGTACGAAAACGAAATTTACTTAATAAAACAGATGCAATCAACGAGCCCGTGGCAAAACTCGCACTCAAAAAACCTAATCCTTTTTGATCGGTGAAATAAATATTTATAACTGCATAGGGCAACAAACCCAATACAAAAGGAAAAGCAAATAAGTTCACTAAAAATGCCAGCCACATCGCCGCTAATAACACGGGTCTGTTTTTAACATATTCCAAAGCAATGATGACATCTCGAATCGGTTTAACGGGTTGACGTTGCATCACATCAACGGACCTTTCTTGCAGTCCCAAAGATAAAGAAACACACAGCAAATACAAACAAGAAATCAACACGTACGCAGTTGTCATACCTAACCATGCAACCACGCCAGCACCCACCAATGCACCCACTACTCTTGCTGAGTCAGATGTAATTCTTGAAATAGCCAATGCACCCAGTAATTGTTTTGGATGTAATGTTCGTGCAATCATTGCATTACGTAGCATCATATCCATTGGTCGAACAATACCGACCATTCCGGCAATGATTAAAACACGAATCGGACTTAATTGATCGCTCCATGACAAAAACACCAACAAAAAGGCGACGAACGCATAAAGAAATCGACTCATCAAAATAATTTGTTTAAATCCGATTCGGTCCCCTATCATTCCCACAAATGGCGAAACCAAGGTGCCGATGAATTGCAAAGAGCCAAACATCACCAACATCACCACCGAACCCGATGCGCTCAAAATATACCAACCTAAGACCAGCAATTCCATTTCAATAGCCCAACTGGTGGCTAAATCAGCAGGCCATTGAAAGCGAAAACTTTTGTTTTGAAAGGGTGACAACCAATGAGGACTCGGTTGCGAAGATTCGTCGGTCGATGTCATTAACGCCAATGCCTTGTCACAGTAAGAGGCCATTATCACCGCTACAAGCCCATAGCGTTATCAGATGTCTTACACTTTGATATATGCCCTTCACCGCCCCTGATTTTTGGCTCTCTTGCGGCCACGGATTACTAGAAATCAATCCGCAAGGTCATTTGCATTTGACCGATGATTTTTTGCGCCTGTTGTTAGATCGACCCGAACTCGCGCCCATTGCTCAATCTTGCGACAAAGAAATTGCATTGCACCATCAATTGATGCAAACGCCTCGAATCGATGTTGACAAAAAGATGCTGACTCAATTGGCTGATGCCGATGCAGCCGATAACTACGGCGTGTGGTTGCGTTTTCGTCAACGCATCACCTCACACCCCACATTAGAAGCGAGTTATTTATCGTTGTTTCAAGGTGATGGTGTCGATGTACCACCTCTTTTGGTTCAACACCTCACACAAGTTTTACTCAAACATGTGTTGGGCAAGCAAGCCACGGCACTGGAAGTTCGCGTTGCCGAAATGCTCATGCGCACGCAAAAAATCACGGTCTTAGAAGATGGTTCGGTGATGGCTGCGGATCACGAAACGGTTGAACGATTTGCCACCACAGGTGGCTTCGGCAGTTTGGGTCAACTCTTGCAACAAGGCGGCATTCCATTGCGCAGTGTGGATTTGGATGTACTCAATGAAGACAACCAATCGGCCTATTGGGATCGCAATGAAAATTTTGATTGGGTGATTTGCCTCAACCGTGGACAACCTGCACTCGATGCCTTATGTCGAGTGATGGAAAAATGGATTCAGCATTTTTTAAGTGTGCGCGTACAAATACAAACAGAAAAAGAAATTGACGATGATCAATGGGTGTGGCACACAGGCTTGGACCCTCAAGCCAGTCAGGTATTGAATCAACTCTATATGGGTGAAGAAGTTGAACCAACTCTGATGGAGCGTTTGATGTGTTTGTTTCGTTTGAATTTTTTAGACAACAACGACATGCTCGCGCAAGTACGTGGAAAACCCGTTTATATGGCAATGGCTGTGGACGGCCATCAACTGCTCAAACTCAAACCCCAAAATTTATTGATCAACTTGCCTCTTGCACGAAGGTCATGACCCATCAAAAATGGTAATTGGATTCCATCTCGCGACGGATTTTGTAAGCATGCGTTGTGGTGTCCATCGACACATCGTCCCAGCACAAACTTTGACCTTTGGCAACAGGTCGTGTCACTTTGACACCATGGGCCAATCCCAACGGCAAATAGCCTTTTCCTTTGGATGTTGACGCAGGAAATAATTTTCCCCAAACGGTGTAACCGCCTTCACCATCCAACATATCACCTGGTTTGAGATCGCGTTTGGCAGTGGCCACCACATCGGCGTGCCAACCCGTTGCAACACCCGTGGGCTCACCACGCAAAGCCACACTGGCCACGCTCACGCCCACTTCCAATCCAATTAGATGCCAACGTTTGTACAAAGTGAAATATCGACCACTCGGGTCGGTATGCGCGTTGTATTCTTCAAAACAATTTTTAATGTATTCGGTTTGCGCTTCAACGGTAACCCACACACCCATTCGAATGTCATATGGAATCACTCGACCATCGGCCTCTAAACTCGATATCACTTCAACCATGCCCTTGCGCTCAAGTACACCACCTTCGCTGATGGGACGCGTCACAACAGGAATATCTTCAACACTTGCAGGCGGA
This sequence comes from Limnohabitans sp., assembly GCA_009693305.1. Lineage (GTDB taxonomy): Bacteria > Pseudomonadota > Gammaproteobacteria > Burkholderiales > Burkholderiaceae_C > Limnohabitans. The sequence goes on along the minus strand of SHXN01000149.1, from coordinate 658 downwards.
TACAACAAACCATTGCTCGGTACGCCCAAGCCGGTTGCATTTGATACTGCGGTGCTTTCAATTGATGGTTTAGAGCCATCTAAAAAACTATTGAACATTTTTGGATTGAGTCCACCGCGCACTGCTTGCTCAGGCGTTAAACCATAGTAGCCCCAAACGGTATCTGGAGTTGAATCACAAAAATTCGGCAACCATTTGTGACCCCGTCCTGCGGCCACCACCGGAAATCCGCAAGTGCGCGCCCAATCAACCAAATCACAAATCAATGCGGGCTGATCACCAAATGCTAATGAATAAATTACACCCGCGTTTTGCGCGCGTTGTGCAAGCAAGGGACCGCAGAATGCATCGGCTTCAACAGTGACATTGACCACATGCTTGTGATGCGCAAAGGCTTCCAAAATGTGATCCACCGCATGTAAAGGTGAACCCGTGCACTCCACCACCACATCAACCGATGGATGACTGACTAATTTTTTCCAATCATCGGTGATGTGTGTCGTGCCATTTTTAATTGCATTGTCCAAAGACTTGGCTTCAAAATGATCGGCCTTCCACCCCACACGCAACAAATTGGTTTTGGCTCCTGCTGGATTTAAATCGGCGATGCCCATCAAATGCACACCTGGCAAATAAGGAATTTGTGCCAGATACATGG
>SHXN01000148.1 GCA_009693305.1 Limnohabitans sp. | reverse complement strand
AGCAATCTAACCCCCGCGGATGTGTACTTTGGAAGGGGCGAAGCGATACTTCAAGAGAGGAGAAAAATCAAAGAGCAAACAATCCAAAACAGAAGACTACAACACCAACTTGAAACCGTTTAAACTCAAAAACCAATGAACCAATCTCTCACTTAAAAAATTACCCCATCTGTCTCAAACCATTTGAAGACGGACAGTAAATTACAAATTCAGTTTCCTGGCACTATCCCAAGTGGGAGACTTTCGATATATTGACATATTTCTCTAGGACGAGTCAACCAGACGCGATCACGATATTTCGAAATGTGATCAAGCACGCGACGAAATTGACGCAAGCGGTAGGGTTGTCCTAGAATAAAACTATGAAGCACAATTGACATCACTAATGGTCTTCTTTCAGACTCTTCGAGCATTTCATCAAACTGATCGATGAGGTTATCACACAAAGACTTCGAGGGTGTTCTACGGGAGACGCATTCCAGAGAGTCATTGAGATCATGAGAATACGGAATCGACAAGATTGGTCCATGTAAGGTTTTAAACCAAACCGGTTGGTCATCCAGTGGCCAATCCATCATGTACCTATAGCCAGTCTGTTTGAGAATATCTAGCGAATTTAGGGTTTGGGAAATATAGGGTGCAAGCCAACCCTTCGGCTGAAAACCTTCGTGCCGCTTGATCATTGAGGTAGCCTCTTCAATACATTGCCGTTCAGCTTCAAAGTTCATGTCGGCTTGCCGTTCAGAATTAGTGCGTCCATGTCCAACAATTTCATCGCCACGCTCACGGAATGCAGCGATCAGTTGAGGAGCATAGTTATATACCTCAGAGTTCAGCAAAATTGCATAGGGAATATCATAAACTCTAGCTAATTCGAGTAAGCGCCATGCACCCACTCGATTACCATAATCACGCCAAGCATAGCTACGCTGATTTGGTAAGGGATGAGGTGCCGCATAGTCATTACCGACACCCTCACCAAACGCAAACTGCTCTAGGTTCAGACTAAAGTGGATTGCTAGTCGCTTGCCATCAGGCCAACTATAGTCAGCTCGCTCAGTGATGGCAGAGTAATCATATCGGTCGTGGGTATTAATCATGGTATCTTTCAAAATCATGAGGCGAGAAAGTGTTGTGAAACGAATTCAGTTGAGCCTAATTTCTGACTGATCCATTGAGCATGCTCTAAAAATGTCATGTCCTGATGAAGTGGACCAATAATCTGAATACCAAGAGGCAAGGAATTAGGACCCAATGCACATGGTAAATGAATACATGGAGCACCAAGCAGGGTCCAGATTCGATTGAATAAGGAGCTACCAGTACTCTCAATTCCGATTGGCGCTTCACCGGACGCACTTAGAGTAATCACAACATCAAAATTTTGCATTAACTGATCAAATTCATGACGGGCAGAGCAAGCATCATTCAGTGCGTCCTCATATCGTCCGAGAGTTAGCTGAACGCCTTCTTCAAGCCGTGCAGCTAGAGCAAAACTTAGGGAAGCCTTCCTCTCACTGAACTCATAGGACATTGAACGCGCGCTTTCATAACCCATGATTATGCTGTGTGCGATGTTTAACCTTGCATCATCTAATCTTGAATTGCAGATTAAGACAGAAGCGCCAGCAGCTGCAAGGGTTTTAGCTGACTGCTCAAGCAAGTCACACGCGGAGGGTTCGGCCTCATCCAAAAAAGACGGAAGATAGACCCCAATACGAGGTACTGTAAGCGGCCCCTTCTTTAATGAGATCATGTTATGCGCTGAAACCACTTTCATAAGAAGCGTCAAATCGTCTAAAGAGCGACCGAGTAGACCAACAGTGTCAAGAGACTCTGCAACCAATTTCAAGCCGAAACGGGAAATCAGACCAAACGACGGTTTGTAGGCCATTACACCGCAAAAGGCAGCAGGTCGGATTGTTGAGCCTGCTGTTTGTGTACCAAAGGCAATAGGAATCATGTGATCAGCAATCGCTGCCGCAGATCCACTTGATGAACCACCAGGCGAATGCAATAGATTATGCGGATTGCGTGTTGCGGCAGGATGAATATTAGCGAACTCAGTAGTGGCAGTTTTGCCAATCACAACCGCTCCTGCGGCACGTGCCAAAGCCACACATGCAGCATCCCAAGGTGGTCTATGACCTGAGTAGATCTGCGAACCATACTCAGTTGGCATATCTACCGTATCGATTACATCTTTTACGCCAATGGGTATGCCATGCAAGGGTCCACGTGGGCCAGTCCAAGTATCCCGTTTGCGCGCTTGCTCTAAAGCAGAATCAGCATCCACACATGCCCAAGCATTTACAGCACGATCACGCAACGCAATACGGTCAAGACAAGCCTTTACCAAGTCTTCAGAGCTTAATTTACCCAAAAGGATTAGCCTCACCGCTTCAGTAGCGCTGAGGCTATTGGGGTGGGCTATCACTAGAGTACCTTAGCCCTTTGAGCATCTAGTTGTTGCTCGTATTTCAAATATCCCAAATATTCATACAACTCCTCACGCGTTTGCATTGTGGAGACGACTGACTTCTGAGTGCCTTCACTTCGGATTGTACGAAACACATTCAAAGCTGCAGCATTAGCAGCATGAAAGGCCGATAAGGGATAAAGAACCATTGATACATCCACGCTTTGTAGCTCCTCGCGTGTGAAAATCGGTGCCTTGCCAAACTCCGGAATACCCGCAATGATAGGCACCTTGCAAGCTTCTACAAACATCTTGTACATAGCAAGTTCAGGCAAAGCCTCCGGAATCACCATGTCTGCACCCGCTTCAACGCAAGCGGAAGCCCGGTCAAGTGTTGCCTGCAAACCCTCCACAGCAATAGCATCTGTGCGAGCAACAATAACAAAATCCGGATCCGTCTTAGCATCAACGGCCGCCTTGATACGGTCTACCATATCTGCCAGCGGCACAAGCATCACTTTACCCCTACTGGGCGCGCGTTTAAGTGCCACTTGGTCTTCAATATGAATGGCGGCGACGCCAGATTGAATCATTGACTTAACTGTGCGCATCATATTCAATGAACTTGGACCGAATCCAGTGTCGACATCAACCAGTAAAGGCACATCGGTAGCGGCAGTTATTCGCTGTGCATCAATCAAAACATCAGCCAAGTTGCTAATTCCCAAATCAGGCACGCCCAGGGCTCCAGCCGCTAGTGCACCACCGGAAAGATAAAGGGCACGAAATCCGACCTTAGAAGCCATGAGCGCATGGTAAGCAGTGGATGTTCCAATAATTTGTAACGGCGACTCAATAGTTAAGGCAGCACGAAAACGTGCACCTGCTGATGCAGTGCGAGTCAAGTTGAGTGTTGATGGCCTCATGTAAAGATCATTCCGTTCTTTTCAAATAAATAGATCTAAATCAATCAAGACGAACGCCAATGGACTTGATTAATTTGCCCCATTTTTCGTTCTCAACAATCAAGAATTTACGAAAATCCTCAGGAGAGCTCCATCTGCCTTCAAGAGCAAGTTCCTTGAACCTCTTAATCGTCTCGGGCCTAATCAATGCTTGATGAACAGCGATATTTAGTCGAGCAATTATATCTTTTGGTGTCCCAGCAGGAGCAAGTAAACCTTGCCACAAAAGAACTTCAAAGCCAGGGTAGCCCGATTCCGCAACCGTTGGCAATTCAGAAAATAAGGATATGCGCTGCGATCCACTCGTTGCGATAGCTCGAATTCGGTTTCCATTAATCTGCGGTCCAGATGATAAAATATTATCAAAACCGAGCATCACATGACCACCAACTAGATCGGTTACGAAAGGCCCTCCACCCTTGTAGGGAACATGAAGAATGTCAATTTTAGCTGTGGCCTTTAACAACTCCATAGCAAGGTGACCAGTAGTTCCATTTCCGGCAGAACCGTATGAAAGTTGGCCAGGTTTTGAGCGGACCAAGGCAATAAATTCAGCTAAATTATGCACAGGTAAATTAGGGTTGACCACTAACAAATTGGGCGCAATGGTCAAGAGAGAGACCGGCTCAAAATCCTTGGTTGGATCAAAATTCAGCTTACTGTAAAGATGGGAATTGGTGACATGATTACCACCCACAAGCAAGAGCGTGTAGCCATCGGCTGCGCTCCGAGCAGTGGCTTCTGCTCCTAAATTTCCTGAAGCGCCAGACAGGTTTTTTACAGTAACCGTCTGGTTTAGGGTTGCAGATAGGCCTTCTGCCATGATGCGACTTACAATATCTGCACCACCACCTGGGGGCCAGCCAACAATTAGTGTAACGGGCTTATTTGGATAAACCTGTGAAATAGCACTAAGACTAAATGCGAAAAAAGTGCAACAAAACGTCACGACTGACAAAGTGAAACTTTTAATTGCGTACTTGTCATTGAACATATTCATAAGTGTATTTTTAGTTGAAGATCAAAGAGTCATTTAATTTATTAAAGTTGCAACAAAATCTTTGTCAAAAATCTTATTAGCCATAACTTGACAACGTTTCATTATGCGATGCTCGCTTGGAAGATAGTCTGCAATTGCATTGTGCCATGTGCTGAGGTGATCCCAGATCAACACATCGCCAACTTTCCATTTATGGACGTACCGGTATTGAGGCTTGAGAACATGAGCGAATAGGAAGTCGAGTATGAATTGGCTTTCAGTTGAATCCATGCCCACGATCAACTCAGTGAAACCAGGATTGACATAAATCACCTTGCGGCCTGTGATCGGGTGAGTCAAAAAAACAGGATGAGTTGCCGGTGGGCGTTGTGAACGTTGTTCGTTCGTAAGAGGAGGTCTTGAACTTCCTTTCTCTCGCCGCATCATTTCCCAATACATGCCCCAGTTATGAACTGCAGTTGCATCTGCAAGTTGCGCTTTAATGCCTTCAGGTAAGTCCAAGTAGGCCCTCGCCGTACTCGTAAACTCAGTCCCTCCAAGAGGCTTGCCCTCTCGCATTGGTACGGCATGTGCTACCAATACATTAACAAACCCTACTTGAGGAAAAGCATTGTAAGTCATGTCGGTATGCCAACTTTGTCCAGCATCGGCCGCACCGATGGGTTTACCATCTTGCACTATATTTGACAAGATTGATACCTCAGGAACCCCTGGTTCGTTGAACAAGGAGGTTGACATTAGTTGTAACTCTCCAAAGCGAGCCGATAACTGTGTCAGTTGTTTTGGACTGATGAGTTGATCTGGGAAACACAGTACAGCATATTTGCCAAGTGCTTGCAATACACCAGAGAATGCGACATCGCTGAGGGGTTGCCTCAAATCTATACTGGAGATACTCGCGCCAAGCACCTCACCACTTGGGTTAACAATCATTTTGAACTCCTTATCTTTGATTCGTGGCCATCACCAACTCGGAGGACAAGCTATCTAAAGGGCATCGTCAAGTTAACTTCTCCCCATCGGCTAGAGTTTAGCTGATGAGCACACCTTCACCCATATCCTACAAGCGCCACCGCTATCCCGCAGACATCATCAGCCAATGCGTTTGGCTGTACTTTCGTTTTGCATTGAGCTTTAGGGATGTGGAACTCATGATGGCAGATCGAGGTGTCGTGGTCACCTATGAAAGCATTCGATCCTGGTGTGAGAAGTTTGGTCGCCAGTACGCCCGTAGGATTCGTCGAGAAAGAGGACCCA
>SHXN01000147.1 GCA_009693305.1 Limnohabitans sp. | reverse complement strand
CGCTCTGTTTTTTATGCGAACACCCAGTTTACGCAGACGAATGGCATGTTGGCTTTATGAAGGCATCCTTCTTTTTGGCGTTGTATTTATCGCGGGTTATTTATTTGGCACATTGAGTCAAACACGTCATGCCATGCAAAACCGATTGGGCTTGCAAGCATTTATTTTTTTGGTTTTTGGAATTTACTTCACTTGGTTTTGGCACAAAGGCCAAACATTGGCTATGAAAACTTGGCACATCCGCATTGCTCAAGCCAATGGTGAACCACCCACCCAAAAGCAAGCACTCATTCGCTATATCTTCAGTTGGATCTGGTTTTTACCCCCTTTGTTATTGACTTGGTTTTTTCATATGAATGCGATACAGTCGTCAGCATGTGTCATCGGCTGGGTTGTATTGTGGGCACTTCTGAGTCGCTTACATCCAATACAACAGTTTTGGCATGATCGGTGGGCCGACACGCAATTGATTCATCAAACTGCACCAACGTCGCGAGTTGATTCAAGCAAGGAAATCGATGAAGCATGACTTTGAAAATTTAAAAAAAGAACGCAAAGGTCTCTCGCGTATTTGGCACGCCTTGGGATACTCATGGGCGGGTTTAAAACAAGCTATTCATGAGCCGGCTTTTTGGCTTGAATTCAAACTTGCAATCGCGCTGATCCCCATTGGTTTTTGGTTGGGCAACAATTGGGTTGAAAGCAGTTTGTTAATCGGTTCTGTTTTAGGGGTGATGATTGTTGAATTACTCAACACAGGCATTGAAACCGCCATCGATCGCATCGGTCCCGAATTTCACGATTTATCCAAACGCGCCAAGGATTTGGGCAGCGCCGCTGTGCTGTTGAGTTTGTTGCTATGCGGAGGAATATGGTTGGCTGCTATTGTTCACAGATGGATGATTTGAAGCCTGCTTTTTCAGTGTGCGTGTATTGCGGATCTCGAATGGGTGACCTTGCGATTTATGAGCAAATGGCACAAACAGTTGGACAATGGATTGGCGAACACCACGGTCAATTGGTTTATGGCGGCGGTCACAATGGCCTGATGGGCGTGGTGGCCGACGCCACCGCAAAAGCAGGAGGTCGCGTGGTAGGCATCATCCCTATTGCATTGCAAGAACGGGAATGGGCTCGCAAAACCTGCGATGAGTTGCATGTGGTGGACACCATGCACGAGCGCAAACGCATGATGGCTGAAAAAGCGGATGTGTTTTTGGCACTACCGGGGGGCATCGGCACGTTTGAAGAATTTTTTGAAGTCTGGGTTTGGCGTCAGTTGGGTTATCACGACAAACCCATTGGGCTTCTCAACACGCAAGGTTATTACGATGGCTTACTCGCGTTTGCAAAACATGCACATCAACAAAAATTCATGGTGGATTGGCAAATGGATTCGATCATTGCCAATGACAACCCGATTGAACTTTTAAAAGAGTTGGTGCAAGCTGCTGGCTTTAATCCAACGTCACAGTTGTCTGCGCTATAAAAATATCAAACAGCTGTTTCGTCTTCTTCGCCTGTGCGAATGCGCACCACACGTTCAACAGGTGTGATGAATATTTTTCCGTCGCCAATTTTGCCCGTGTGTGCGGCCTTGATGATGGCGTCAACACAACGATCGACGTCACTGGTTTTGACAACCACTTCCACTTTTACCTTGGGTAAAAAATCCACCACATATTCTGCGCCGCGATAAAGCTCTGTGTGTCCTTTTTGACGACCAAAGCCTTTGACCTCTGTGACAGTGAGTCCGGTGACACCACATTCGGCGAGTGCCTCGCGCACTTCTTCAAGTTTGAACGGTTTGATGATGGCGGTGATTTGTTTCATGGTCAGAATTCCTTTGTGTGTATGTTAAAGGTTTTAGGCGCGAAATTTGTTGGTAATAGGATAACGCCAATCTTTGCCAAAACTTCGATGGGTGACGCGAATACCCACCGGAGATTGCCGACGTTTGTACTCATTAATTCTCAATAGGCGGGTCACCTTGTCGACGTCAGCTTGAGCAAAACCCGCGTCGACAATTTGTTGTGCGCTTTGATCGTTTTCCATGTATCGCACCAGTATGGCGTCAAGAATTTCGTAACTCGGCAAACTGTCTTGGTCTTTTTGATCGGGCCGCAACTCTGCGCTGGGTGGGCGCGTGATGATGCGCTCGGGGATAGGGTTGTCGCAAGTGCCATACGGATTATTGTCGTTGCGCCAGCGTGCCAATTGAAACACCATGGTTTTGACCACATCTTTAATCACCGCAAAGCCGCCTGCCATGTCGCCATACAGGGTGCAGTAACCCGTGGCCATTTCACTTTTGTTGCCTGTGGTTAAAACAATCGAGCCAAATTTGTTTGACAACGCCATCAGTAAAGTGCCGCGAATACGCGCTTGAATATTTTCTTCGGTGGCGTCTAAGGCCAAGCCATCGAACTCAGAAGACAAGGTTTTTAAAAACGCTTCAAATTCTGGAACGATGGATTTTTCGTCGTAGCGCACGTTCATGCGTTTGGCCATCTCACGCGCGTCAATCCAACTGATGTCTGCGGTATAGGGCGATGGCATCATAACTGCGCGCACACGATCGACACCGATCGCATCGACCGCAATGGCCAACACCAAGGCAGAATCGATGCCGCCCGATAAACCCAAAATCGCAGAAGGAAATCCATTTTTTTGGATGTAGTCACGCACACCCAAAACCAAAGCGTGCCACAAATCGCTTTCTAAATTGCCTGTATTGGCAATGGTTGATTGCCAATGTTGTTTTGCAAAGTCAAAGGTGGCGTCTAAATGATCTTCTTGAAAACTCAAGGCGCGTGCAACCAATTGCGATTGGTGATCCAACACAAAGGATCGCCCTTCAAAAACAACCTCATCTTGACCGCCGACCAAATGGGCGTAGACCAATGGCAATCCGGTGGCTTTGACGCGTTCTTGCATGGTGTTTTCACGCTCTCCCCCTTTGCCCACATGAAAAGGGGACGCGTTGATTACCGCTAAAAGTTGAGCACCTGCTTGCTGTGTTTGAATAGCAGGTTGATCAAACCATGCGTCTTCGCAAATCAACAAACCCACTCTGACGCCAAGCACTTCAAAAACACAAGGCGCATGGCCAGGTGTGAAGTAACGTCTCTCGTCAAACACTCGGTAGTTGGGTAACTCACGCTTGGCGTAGTTGGCAACGATTTTTCCTTCAGACAAGACGCTGGCCATGTTGTAGCGCTGAGCAATCGACACTGATTTGGTGCGTTGGTCACCTCCCGAGGGGTGACCCACCACCAAATGCAGGTCTTTTAAATCAGCCAAAGACACTTGGATGAAATTCAGGGCATCATCGCAAGCTTGAATAAAAGACGGGCGCAGAAAAAGATCTTCTGCCGCATAACCGCAGATGGACAATTCGGGTGTGAGCACCAAGCGCGCACCTCGCTGGTAGGCGGCGCGCGAGACGTCTATCATTTTTTGGGCATTGCCCATCATGTCGCCAACGACAAAGTTGTGTTGAGCGATACAAAGTTGGAGTTTCATACAACAGCATGCAAAAAGAGCGTATCAATTATGGCATCCGCGTGCATGACCATCCGAAGGACATTGATTCCGAGCTTTGGGACGCGCTCTTGGCGCAACAAACGCACCCCACGCCCTTCATGCGTCACGGCTATTTGTTGGCCATGCACGAGAGTCAAAGTGCAGTGGACGCGACCGGCTGGCAAGCGCGTTGGATCAGTTTGTGGACGGGCGAGGAAATGGTTGCCGCTTGCCCTTTGTATATCAAGCCCCATTCTTATGGTGAATATGTCTTTGACTGGGCTTGGGCACGCGCTTATCAACAACATGGTTTGGATTACTACCCCAAGGCTGTGATTGCAGTGCCGTTCACGCCTGTAACTGGCTCACGCTTGTTAGCGCGCGATACGCAGTCGCGCCTTGTGCTGATTCAAGCCGTTCAAGCTTTTTGCGAGGAACAAAAACTATCGTCGTGTCACGTGCTGTTTGGAACCGATGACGACATGCAAGCATGTCAACAAGGGATCTGGATGAATCGACAAACCGTGCAATTTCATTGGCAGCAAAGCGATTGGCGTTGCTTTGATGATTTTTTAGCCAGCATGACGCAAGAGAAAAGAAAAAAAATCAAACAAGAAAGAAGAAAAGTCATTCAAGCTGGAGTTCATTTTCGATTGCTGCAAGGAGCAGACATCAGCGATAACGATTGGGATTTTTTTTACCAGTGCTACGAGAGAACCTATTGGGAACACGGCAATGCACCCTATCTGAGCCGAGATTTTTTTAAACGCATGCAAAACCATATGCCAAACAATTGGTTGCTTTTTATTGCACAAAAAAATAATCAAGACATCGCTTGTAGTTTGATTGGCTTGCAGCAACTCGCAGGTCACCCAACAGTGGCCTATGGTCGCTATTGGGGTGCCTTAGAGCGAGTGGATTGCTTGCACTTTGAAGCGTGTTATTACCAACCGCTTGAGTGGTGTATTCAAAACGGTATTGCGCGTTTTGAAGGTGGTGCGCAAGGCGAGCACAAAATGGCTCGCGCGCTCATGCCTGTGATGACGCACAGCGCACATTGGATTGCTGATGATCGATTTGCAAACGCAATCAAAGAATTTTTAAAACGCGAAGTTCAAGGTGTTGACAATTACATGGAACACTTGGGTGAACGCTCGCCGTTTAAAAAAATGGAGAGCGAATTTAGCCGTGCGCCTTTTGATAGTTAGCAATTCCGTCCATCACTTCTTGCTTGGCCGATTCTGGGCCTTCCCATCCCAACACCTTGACCCATTTGCCCACTTCTAAATCTTTGTAATACTCAAAGAAATGCGTAATGGTTTTGAGTCGCATCCCGCTTGGCGGTCAGCAGGAAGTCAACTGTGTCGCCAGCGCGATCAACTGCCCGATAAAGATATTTCCACTGGCCTGACACCTTGATGTAGGTCTCGTCAATGCGCCAGCCTCGACCAACGGGGCGTTTGCGACTGCGAAAGACGGTAGCGAGCACAGGCAGCATTTTGACTGCCCAGCAGTGCACAGTAGAGTGGTCAACGAAAACACCGCGTTAGTGCATCATCTCCTCGATGTGCCGAAGGCTCAGTGGGTAGGCCACGTACCAACGTACGCAGGTGAGCATGACTTCCAGTGGGTAATGCAGCCGTTTGAGGACCTTGTTCAGGGCACTATGAATCAAACTTTTACGAAAATCAAGCATAACTGGGATTGTCGTCTATGCTTACTGCGACAGAACCATGAGACCTACATCAAGGTGTCAGGCCAGTGAAAATATCTTTATCGGGCGGTTGACCGTGCTGGCGACACAGTTGACTTCCTGCTGACCGCCAAGCGGGATAGGGCTGCGGCGCGTCGCTTTCTTGAACAAGCTATCAACCTGCACGGCGTGCCCGAGAAGATCACCATCGACAAGAGTGGCGCTAACATCGCAGCCGTTGAAGGCGTAAAAGCTGATGCCTGTGTAGATATTGTGTTGCGTCAGTCCAAATACCTCAACAACATCGTCGAACAGGACCACCGGGCCATCAAGAGAATTACACGACCAATGCTGGGCTTCAAGTCATTTTGGAGTGCTCGAACCATCATCACAGGGATGGAGACCATGCACATGATTCGCAAGGGG
>SHXN01000146.1 GCA_009693305.1 Limnohabitans sp. | reverse complement strand
GTTTATGTTCCTGATGGTCCAACTTGTGCGTCGCACGCCATTGGATACGTTCGCGGTATTTTGGAGACCATGTGAGTACGACTGCACCTGCTTTTAAAGTTTCAGAAATTGAATTGCATGAAATTCCTGTTGTGTTGCGCATGCCTTTTCGATTTGGCGTTGTCACATTGCGTCAATGTTTCCAAGCCTTTGTGCGTGCACGCATTCAGTTTTCAAACGGATCTTACGCGTGGGGAACATCGGCAGAAATGGTGGTGCCCAAATGGTTTGACAAAAATCCCGCATTGAGCGATCAGGATAATTTTGAACAAGAGCGCGATGTGTTGCGCATTGCGCGCGAATCTTATTTGGGGGACGCAACGCCTGCGAGCGCGTTTTCACATTTTGCAAGACACCATGACGCGCATCTTGCGTTTTGTGCCAAGCGTGGCTACAACCCCTTGCTGGCCAGTTATGGCCCTGCTTTGATTGATCGTGCATTGATCGATGCGTTGTGCAAGCACGAACAAAAATCTTTTTATCAAGTGATGCAAAGCAATCTTGCAGGCATGAGTGAAGAGCATTCACAGTTTCACGATATTGGTTGGGATCATTTTTTGGCGCAATGCAAGCTTGCACAATCGATTCATGCACGGCATACCGTGGGCTTGGTGGATGCCATCACAACGGCTGATGTGATTGAAGCTGTCAACGATGGGTTGCCCGAAACCTTAGAGCAAGTGATGGCGCATTACGGGCATCGATATTACAAACTCAAAGTTTCGGGCCAAATCGATAAAGATATCGATCGATTAACGGCAATTGCTCGCATCTTAGATCACATACCCAATGGCTATCAGGCTTCTTTAGACGGTAATGAACAATACAACAGCGCGCAAGAACTTGAAGCCTTGCTTGCAAAAATGCGCGATACGCCTGTATTGAAACAATTGATGCAAAGCATTTTGTTTATTGAGCAACCGATTGCCCGCCATCACGCACTCGATGTTGATTTAAATACACGCCCCCTTGGTATTCCCGTCATCATTGATGAGTCCGATGGAACTTTAGACGCCTTTGTATTAGCCAAAGAAAAAGGTTATGCGGGTATTTCAAGTAAAACTTGTAAAGGTGTGTATAAATCGATTTTGAATGCAGCGCGTTGTGCGCAGTGGAATCAAGCGCAAACCCAAACGCAATACTTTATGTCGGCAGAAGATTTAACCGTTCAAGCGGGCATTTCTGTTCAACAAGATTTAGCCTTGGTTAATTTGATTGGTGTGAAGCACGTTGAGCGCAATGGGCATCACTATGTCAATGGATTGGCGTCTCGCCCCAAGCACGAACAATCACAATTTTTAAAAGCGCACGCTGATTTGTATGAAAACACACACGGCTCCGCTCGCTTGCATATTCAAAATGGCCAGATGCAAATCGGCTCCTTGGCATGCGCAGGATTTGCCAGTGCAGTAGAGCCTGATTTTTCAGCGATGTTTCCATTGGGGCAATGCCCAGTTTCGGTTTAAAAAATGAATATTTCACTCGTCAACGAAAATCAAAAAGTCTTTGCATACGCATTGACAACCAAAGAGCCGTTGGCAGTTCCCACGGTTATGCCATTCAATCGCATCGCCTATTCGGCCGCACACGTGGTGAGCAATCCATTGGCCTCGCATCATCCTTGGATAGAGTCTTCTATCGATTGGGACGCGAGTATTCAATACAGGCGCTACTTGTGGTCATTGGGGCTGGGCGTTGCAGAAGCCATGGACACAGCGCAGCGAGGCATGGGATTGGATTGGCCCACCTCATTGGAATTGATTCGAAGAAGCATTTATGCTTCAAAAGATTTTCCGCATGCATTGCTCGCCAGTGGTTGCGGTACCGATCATCTTGAAATAGGCGATGTGAAAAGCATCGTTGATGTGATTCGTGCTTATGAAGAGCAGATGCAAGCGATTGAAAAACTAGGCGGTCGACTCATCATCATGGCCAGTCGCGCTTTGGCGCATATTGCCAAAAGCCCTGCAGATTACGAAAAAGTCTACGATCGAATTTTGAGTCAATGCAAGCAACCCGTGATTTTGCATTGGCTAGGCGATATGTTTGATCCTGCGCTCAAGGGTTATTGGGGATATTCTGATATTGACCGTGCGACACAAACAGCATTGGGCATTATTCAAGCCCATGCCAGCAAAGTTGACGGCATCAAAATTTCATTGCTGAATCAAGACAAAGAAATTACCATGCGCAGGCAATTACCAAAGGGTGTTCGCATGTATACGGGTGATGATTTTAATTATCCTCAATTGATTGCAGGTGATGGAGAGGGTAGCGAACCCGTGCATCAACACAGCGATGCCTTGTTGGGTATTTTTGATGCGATTGCGCCATTAGCCAGTCGTGCCTTGGGTCAATTGGCGCAAGGCCATGTCAAAGATTTTCATGCAACTTTATTTCCCACGCTGGCATTGTCACGTCATATATTTCAAGCACCCACGCGTTTTTATAAAACGGGTGTGGTCTTTATGGCTTGGCTCAACGGACATCAATCGCATTTTTTAATGGTTGGCGGTCAGCAAAGCGCGCGATCGGTGCCGCATTTGTGTCAATTGTTTCAATTGGCCGATCAAGCGCATTTGTTTCATCATCCAGAACAAGCTGTGTTGCTTATGAAAAAATTTTTAGCTGTTTACGGTGTCGAGTAATCGTTAAGGTCTCTACCGCAAGGAGAATGCTATGGATGAGGTCAGTTTTATAGACGGCAAAACCCCCTTGTTTGGTATCGTGGGCGATCCAATTGTGCAAGTGAAGTCGCCTGAGATAGCCACTTATGAAATGCAAAAACGCGGACTACCCGCTATTTTGATTCTATTACGTATGCGCAAGCTGATTTTGAAAAAACCATGCCAGAGATTTTGCGTTTGCAAAATTTAGATGATTTGATTTTCACGGTTCCCTCTAAAGCGCGCGCCATACAATATGCACAACAACTCGATCCGCAAGCCCAAGCATTAGGCGTCATCAACGCCTTGGTCAAAAAGGCCAAAGGCCAATGGCTGGGTGAAATGTTTGACGGTATGGGTTGTGTAGAATCGTTTAAAAGAAAAAATATTCCTCTCAAAGGTCAGCGCATCATGATGATGGGCTTAGGCGGTGCGGGCTCAGCGATACCTGCGGCCGTCTCTGCAGAGCAGCCCCAATCCATGCGTATTTTTGATTTGGACACTGCCAGATCTAAGCGCATGAAGGGCATTATTCAAAATATTTCACCTGCAATGCACATGAGAGTGAGTGCACCTATTGTTGAAGGAATGGATGTACGGATCAATGCAACACCCGTTGGTATGCTCGAAGATACACGAATGCCCATTGACGTGCATCACTTGCCGTCCAGCTTATCTGTGTTTAAAATTATTGTGAAGCCCGAAAACACACCATTGTTAAAACTTGCATTGGCAAGTGGTTGTCAAGTCATCCGCGGGCGTTAAATGATGCAGGGGCAAATTTCTCGTATTGTTGATTTTCTCTTTGAAAAGTACTGATCATGAATTCAAATATTTCTTCTCTGGTCGCAGTCGTCACGGAAGGCGCTCGCGGTATTGGTTTGGCCATTTCATAATGGTTTTTAAATAAAAATTACCGTGTGGCCATTTTGGATGTTGATGAAAAAACATTACTACAAACAGCGAAAAATTATCCTGATTCAAAATTATTTTTGTCATTGCACACAGATGTTTCGCAGCCGCAGCAAGTCAAACATGCGGTCGACACAATCGAAAAACATTTTGGCCGAATCGATGCGTGGGTCAACAACGCTGGCGTGGCTGTTTTTAAACCTATTTTGCAAACCACATTTGAAGAATGGCGTTATGTATTAAGCACTAATTTAGAAGGCGCGTTTTTGTGTACGCAAGCTTGCGCACCTGTGATGCTCAAAACGGGTGGTGGCAGCATTGTTAATATCGCATCGATTTCAGGATTGCGCGCGAGCACCCTGCGTGTGGCCTATGGCACAAGCAAAGCCGCATTGATACACCTCACCAAACAACAAGCCGTCGAGCTTGGCAATGTGGGTATACGCGTCAATGTGGTGGCACCAGGGCCTGTTGATACCGAGATGGCCAAGCTGGTGCACTCAGTGGCGATTCGATCGGATTATTACGACACAATTCCACTTAATCGTTATGGAACCACTGAAGAAATTGCACAAACAGTTGGATTTTTATGCAGTTCTGATGCAAGCTTTATCAATGGACAAGTTTTAGCCGTGGATGGTGGTTTTGAAGCCAATGGCGTGGGTTTACCAACGCTGCGTCAAACCAGTTGATTGTGCAGTCAAAGCCAACTGCTAATGGCAGAGATATCTTCTGCAAACATTTGCCCTTTTTCGGCTTGTATTAATTTGCCGTCGCGTCCATAAACCAAAGTCACAGGCAAGCCATGCGGCTTTTTAATTTTTTGAAGCACTTATGGACTGGCCCAGTCCGATGCAAATCTGTAGTTCTTTTTTTGTAAATAAGATTTTGCTAATTGCGCTTCTTTGTCAATCGATAAACCCAAAACAAATAATCCTTTGCTTTGGTATTGCGCATGTAATTTTCGAATCTCAGGCGATTGCAATGTACAAAATGGACACCAACTCGCCCACCAATACATCACCACTAATTTGCCTTGAGTCTGCTCTGGTTTTAAAACTTCACCATTGAGCAAGGTGAGTTCGGGCAGTGCCAAGCGAGAATCCATTTCGGGTAATTCTTCTTTTTTGGTTTGTGCAATCACTGAAGATGCGCCTATTGCAGACGGACACATCACACTGACATGCGTCAAATAATCTCTGCGATTGAATAGGCGTGGTGGTGTCATAGCCATCCATTATTTTTTATTCGGCACTTCAATGCCAGGAAAGATTTTAATCACAGCGCTGTCATCTTCTCGACCATATCCTGCGGTTGATGCCTGCATAAACATTTGATGCGCCGTGCTTGATAGGGGAAGGGGGAATTTACTGGCCCTGGCCATATCTAAAACCAAACCTAAATCTTTTACAAAGATATCGACTGCAGATAGCGGCGTGTAGTCGCCGGCGAGCACATGGGCCATGCGATTTTCAAACATCTAACTGTTGCCAGCGCTGTTGGTGATCACTTCGTACAAAGCCTCGGCGTTCACACCTTCGCGCAATCCCAATGCCATCGCTTCGGCCGCCGCCGCAATATGTACACCGGCCAATAATTGATTGATGATTTTGACTTGACTGCCAGCGCCTGCTTTATCGCCCAACTTATACACCTTAGCGGTCATTGCATTGAGTATGGGCTCTGCAATAGCATAAGCCTGTGCTTTGGCCGCGGTCATCATTGTCATTTGTCCACTTGCCGCTTTTGCGGCACCGCCTGAGATGGGTGCGTCAATGTAGAGAAGCCCCATTTTTTCTAAACGCGATTCCATTGCGATCGACCAGTTGGGATCAACGGTTGAACACATCACAAACACACTGCCTTTTTTGAGACTCGCCGCGCATCCTTGATTGTCTGCACCGTTGCCAAACAAAACGGATTCTGTTTGTGCCGCATTCACTACAACCGACACAATAACATCGCTCGTCTGCCCTAATTCTTGCAAAGAGGGGCAAGCCTGACAGCCTTGCGCCGCAAACGCTTGTGCCACATCGTGACGAATGTCATACACGTGCAAGTTAAATCCTGCTTTGCGCAAAGAACTCGCTATGCCACTGCCCATGGCGCCAAGGCTAACCAAGTCCACTCGAATTGTAGATGCGTTCATAATGTAAAAAAGTTG
>SHXN01000145.1 GCA_009693305.1 Limnohabitans sp. | reverse complement strand
GATTGAACCTCCCATCAATGCAATCGGTGTTAATCGAAACCATAAGCCCATTTCACCAATCGTATCGGCCACATAAAAAGAAATGTCGTGAGCTGGAGGATTTAAATGTTGAGTTCTGCGTTGGCACTTTGCACCTATATTTTTTAAAATCTCTTCGCCACGCAATCGTTCACGAGGCGCGATGATGAGCAAAGCACTGGGATGATTTTTGAGTAGTTTCTGGTGTGCTTCAATTGCGACTCTCTCGTCCTCTAAATGGCTTGATGCAAGCAACCAAATCGGTCTGTCATGCAAACTTTTTTTCCAATCAATCACAATAGATTCATTGCATTGCAGCGGTGGTGAAAGTGCCTTGAGAGTGCCCGTGATTTGAATGCGTTGTTCAATAGCACCCAGTTGCAGCAAACTCTTTTTTGTTTCTAAATTTTGCGCCCATATGGCTTGAAAGAAACTCAACAAATCCTGGTATAAATATTTAGCCCATCTTCTTTTATTTGCACTTTTTTGTGTCACCCGTGTGTTGACTAAAACGCAAGGAATATTTTTTATGTATGTTGATGTAATCAAGGTGGGCCACAAATCCATTTCACACCAAATCGCAAGAGAGGGTTGCCAATGGTTGAGAAATGCGTCAACTGCGCGTGGCGTATCGATGGGTGCGAACTGATGAATGCATCTGTCAGGTAGCCCATTGGCTTGCAAAGCCTCACCCGATGTTCTGGCTGTGGTCGTGATTAAGAAATGCACATCAGGCAGTTGCTCGCCTATTCGTTTTAACAAACCCGCCAAGGCCATGGCCTCGCCCACGCCGACCGCATGCCCCCAAATTAAACGACCGGATGGTCTGTGTTGATTATTGTCACCCCATTTTTGCAAAAGACTCGATTGTGTTTCTTTTCCTTGTGCGAGTCTTTTTTGTAAAGCTTTTTCCCACAGCCATTCACATTCTTTTGAAAGCCACAAATACAATCGCAGACAATATCCAAAAGAAATATTTTTCATCGGGCAAGCCAAGGTTTTAAATAATTGAGATGTTTTTGTGCAGAGCCGCCGTGTTCCGCATAAAACAGTTTTGCTTTTTGTACAACCTGCAAATAGGCTTCAGAATTTGTCATCAGAGCCACAATTGCATCAACCAAGCTTGGAATATTGAAATGTTGCTGCAAAACGCCCGCCTCAATGGCTTCTATCGCAGGGTACTCAATACCTCTCATGTTCATGCCTATCATCACGGGCTTGCACAAGGATAAGGGCTCGATCACATTGTGCGCATTTTTAGGAACAAAAGTAGAACCTACAATCACCAGTTGTGAGAGCGCCAAATAAAAAAACATTTCGCCCAAAGAGTCACCCAACATAACATCAATATTTTCTAACGAATCGATCTCTTGTTGGGTTTGAAATTGTTTATCCCAAATGTCAGAGCGTTTGATCATATTTAATTTTGAATTGATTAATAAATTACCAACGAGATTAAATCGCTGCGGGCTTCGGGGCACATAGATAAACAGGGGCGCTGGTTTGCCCGCCTGTACTAATAGTTGTTTGATTTGATGCATGGCATCGATGAATTGTTCGTCCTCTCCAACAATCGCACTGGCAAAACAAATCACGGGTCTTTGCGTTGGATGAAGACGCCAACGTTGGACCCACTGTTGCGCACAATCCACCAAATGTTGAGGTATGGGCATATCAAATCGAGTTTCACCCACCACTTCCACATGCGCACAACCTAGTGACTTGAAACGATCGGCATGCAGTTTGGACTTGCACAACACCAATTGATAGGCTTGAAAAATCTGAGTCCTCATTCCCCACCAATGCTGGCGATCGCGATCTAAACTTTTTTCTGAATATCTTGCATTAGCCAAACACAAGGGGATTTTTTGTTGCCGAATATTTTTTAGAAGAACGGGCCATGTATCGATTTCCGTCATGATTGCACAACGGGGCTTGACCTGTTTTATCCAACGCAAAACGCAGGAACTGATTTCAAAGGGAAGATAAGACACTTGAATTTTTTTGGCATCAATCGATGCTTTGAATAAATCTTGCACCATCGTGCGACCCGCTGGTGTTAGCGTCGTGACAAAAACGCGATAGCCCTCATCGACCAAGGCCTGCACCAAAGGAGCAGCGCCTCGCATCTCACCCATGGACGCGCAATGAAACCATATGGGCGACTGCAGATGAGCGTCGACTTGACCCCAGCGTTCGGTCCAAAATTGACTATACAGGGGCTCCTTCCTGCCCCTCCACCACATCCACATTAAGTAAACAGACAACAAAACATGCCAGCAAGCCTCGTACACGCCAATCATGAACGAGAGGCGTCGATCAGGAGGGAATGGAGTTTCGCTTGATGAAGTGGATGAAGAGGTCAAAGTAATGTTGAATTTGGAAAATCAAGTGTCGGTGGCATGGCCATAGACGTGAAAGCCTCAGTATACTTAGGCATTAAGTTGCTGATCAGGATTTTCCCACATGGAACAAACAGTTGAAAACTGGTGCGCGGTCATCCCATTGCGCGCTGGAAGCAAAGGACTGCCCAACAAAAACACCCGACTTCTAGCCGGAAAACCTTTGTATCGCCATAGCCTGGATTTGGCCCTGTCTTGTGGCGCGTCGCAAGTGGTGATTACCACCGATATCGAAGAAATTTTGAATCAATCATTTCCATCCAACATCACGTTGGTTAAACGTCCCACTCATTTATGCGCAGATGATGTCGCCATGGCACCCGTGTTGTTGCATGTAATTGAAGCATCCGCCTGCTCTGGCACTTTGATTTTGATGCAAGCCACGTCCCCTTTGCGGCAAGCTCAAGATATTAAAAAATCTTTGGATCTTTATTCAAACCAAGATTTTGATTTAGTGATGTCAGTCACAACTGCTGATAACGGTGTACTCAAATGGGGAACTGTCAAAGGCCGTCAATTTATTCCAATAGCAGATCCAAGTTTTTGTTTTAGCAATCGACAAAGTCTGCCTCCAGTTTTTAAACCTAATGGCGCCATCTATGTGATGAACGCGCAATGGTTTTTAAAAAATAAAAGTTTTGTCACCCCCCGTATCGGCATGATTGAAATGCCTTTGGACAGAAGCTTTGACATTGACACAGCGCATGATCTTCAACATTGCGAAACATTGTTGCTCTCCTAATCGAAAGTAAACCCATGAAAATTGCACACCGCCACATCTCGCCTGCACACCCGCCTTTGGTCATTGCAGAAATTGGCATCAATCACAGCGGCAGTTTAGACGTCGCCAAAGCGATGGTATCAGCTGCACATTTAGCGGGTTGCGAAATGGTCAAACACCAAACGCATTTTCTCGAAGATGAAATGACCGAAGAGGCCAAGCAAATTTTTCCGCCCAATGCAGACGTTTCTATTTGGGAAGTGATGCAAAGGTGCGCGCTGTCTCCTGATGAGGAAATTCAACTCAAAAAATACACCGAGTCATTAGAACTAATTTATATATCAACGCCTTTTTCACGTGCGGCCGCAGATTTTTTAAATGATATTGGTGTGCCTGCTTTTAAAATCGGTTCGGGTGAATGCAATCACCTTCCTTTGATTCGTCACATTGCACGTTTTGGCAAGCCCATCATCATGAGTACGGGCATGCAAACAATTGAAAGCATGAAGCCATCTGTTCAAGTGTTGGACGACGCCAAAATTGAATACGCGCTTATGGAATGCACCAATCTATATCCTTCACCGCCTGAAATTGTGAGTTTGCAAGGCATTACGCAATTGCAAAAAGCATTTCCAAAAGCTCAGATTGGTTTTTCCGATCACAGCATTGGCCCATCCATGGCTTTGTCTGCGGTTGCATTAGGCGCTTGCATCTTGGAGCGACACTTTACGGATACGCGGTACAGAAAAGGCCCCGATATTTCATGCTCGATGGATCCTGCCGAATTGCGTTTTTTAATCGATCGCTCACGCGAGATACACACGGCACTTCACAACCCCAAACAACGAACAACACCCGAAGAAGACGTCTATTATTTTGCAAGAGGCTCTGTGGTTGCTGATAAAAATTTACCCGCCGGCCATGTCATCACCGAGTCGGACATATGGGCGCGCCGACCTGGGTCGGGACAAATTCCAGTTCAATATTTTGATAAACTCATTGGCGCAAAACTCACACGTGCGGTCAAAAGAAATGATCAACTCTTATGGAGTGATTTGCAAGGCGTGGAGAAGCCTCAATGAGTGATGGCAAAAAACTGCTGTTTGTAACAGGCACACGTGCCGACTACGGAAAGCTTGAACCTTTGGCGCGTGCGGTCCAGCAAGCCGGTTTTGCCAGCACTTTTTTTATCACAGGCATGCACATGATGTCGCGCTACGGTGAAACGCGTATTGAAGTGAAACGATTTGTGGGTGCGCAATTTTTTGAATTTGTCAATCAGCGAGAAGGCGATGCACTCGATTTCATTTTGTCAAAAACCATTTTGGGATTTTCTGACTTTGTGCATGAACATCAACCCGACTTGGTGATCATTCACGGCGACCGTGTCGAAGCCATGGCCGCTTCGATTGTTTGCGCGTTGCGTTACATCCGATCGGCGCATATAGAAGGCGGTGAAGTCTCAGGAACCATTGACGAAAGTATTCGCCACTGCAATACCAAACTATGTGCAACACATTTTGTGAGTTCTGAGGTGGCCAGACAACGCGTGATCACATTGGGCGAAACATCCGATCGCATTTTTAATATTGGATCGCCAGAACTCGATACGCACGGGCAACCATCAGGAGTCACACTAGAAGAAGTGCGCTCACGCTATGCCATTACATTCGACGATTTCGGTATTGTGATTTTTCATCCCGTCACCTCTGAGCTTCAATCCACGGGCTCGCAAGCTCAATCCTTATTTGCACAATTGCAAAAAAGTGGCAAATCATTTGTAGTGATTGCACCCAACAACGACCCTGGCACTCTGGAGATTTTTTCTGTTTTAGAAAAATTACCCGCCCATCAATTTAGAGTATTGCCATCGATGCGTTTTGATTATTTTTCTGAATTGATGCGACACGCCAGCGCAATGATTGGTAACAGCAGCACAGGTGTGCGAGAAGCGCCTTTCTTAGGATTGCCTAGTTTGGATATTGGCACTCGGCAAACCAATCGCGCCCTCGCCCCTTCAGTTCTTACTTGCTCTGCTATGGACGCAGTGGGCATTCAAAAGTTTATTGATACATGTTGGGGCAAAAAAATTAATTCCGATCAGAGTTTTGGCAATGGCCAATCGTCACTAAAATTTGTTGCTGTGCTTCAAACCGAAAGCTTTTGGAGATTGCCGCAACAAAAAACATTTGCGAACTGAGTGTTTTATTTATTCATTAACGCTACCTAGTATTTCTAGAAAAGTTGCATCATCGGGCTTGGGTAAATCACCGTATTGAACGGCAAGAATGTATTGTCTTCGCATCCGCAACTGCAACTGATCCTTATTTTTTTTTATCAATGAAATTTTGAGCAATCGAATGCATGGATAACAAAACGAAGAAACAAAATTTCTATGACGAACCACATCTTCAACGAATTGCAACGCCTGATATGCCCATTGATCATTGGCTTGAAATTCTTTGATTAACTGCTGAGATCGATTTTTAAACTCTATTTCAGTGTAGGCGCCGTAGAATAAAGTTTTTTTCAACATTTCTGGATCTTGCTGCGACATTACAGCCATGAAACGTTCCCTTGAAAAGATACATTCGCTTGGTATTTTTGCCTCAAACATCGCTAGCGAAAATCCTCTTTCACCTCGCCTAACTGTTAGGTATTTGTTGCTGGAGGATGCGTAGTTTTTCCAATAATTAATAAAAGCAGAATTCATCCATGTACT
>SHXN01000144.1 GCA_009693305.1 Limnohabitans sp. | reverse complement strand
ACTCCAAGACGCACAGGCGCGTCGCGATGCGTGTGAAAACGATTGTAGGTTTTGTAGTCCCCATGCTCACTCAAAAACATTCATCACCACTTTCGATTTAAACGCTCTTTGGCGCGTTTTATGAGGTATTCCCTTGACCTGCCCCCATCTGCCGTACCCATTGGTTTGGAAGTAGTCCAGTTTTGCAAGGTTAATCTAAAAATTGATTGTTGTTGGAACCAGTGGCAAAGAATTGAATCCTCTGCTGCTGGGCGAACTGTGAGGGAGGAACCCGGTTCTGTCGAAGTAAGCATAGACGACAAGGTTCTGTCGCAATAAGGATTCCCAGTTTTTCAGGGACGCTATAGGTAGTGTTTGGCATAGGGAAAATACGCTACTGGTAGTAGGTAAGATTCTTCAAAATTCCTTATTACGACAGAGCCAGCCAGCCTATCTGTGACCACTTGCCTTGGTGCTTGAGCCGTGCCACGCAGCACCTTCTTGAAGAACCGCTCAGCGGTTGCTTTGTCCCGTTTGGGCTGAACCAAGATGTCCAGCACCTGCCCTTCTTGATCCACTGCACGCCATAGATACTTGCACTTACCGCTAATTTTCAAATAGACCTCATCCATGTGCCAGATATCCCCCATGGGTCCTCTTTTGCGACGAATCCTGCGGGCGTACTGGCGACCGAACTTCTCACACCAGGCTCGAATACTTTCATATGAAACAACAACGCCTCGCTCGGCCATCATGAGTTCCACATCGCGAAAGCTCAGGGAGAACCGAAAGTACAGCCAAACGCATTGGCTGATGATCGCTGCGGGATAGCGGTATCGCTTGTAGGATATGGGTGCAGGTGTGCTCATCAGCAAGACTCTAGCCGATGGATGGGAAGTTAACTTGACGATACCATCCCAAGTGCTCGGTCAACTCAGCATTGAGTGCCGTCTCAACCGTGAGCTTGGTCAGCATCTTTGAAAAATCATTCAAGTCATGCTGAGTCTTGATTTCCTTGGCAAACTCCTTTGCCAATTCTTGTAGTCTGTCTTTGTCCATCGTGAAAGTTTCCATTTGTTTGCCGTTGCCAGCAGATTAATAAAAAATATTAACTTACAAAAAAAAATTTACAAGCTCTAAAATTTAAATCAGATGCTGAATAGTAATCTAAACCAGCAACTCCTCCCCAGAAGTTGATACCCTTTTATGGATATGTCCCAAAGATTCTTCTACTTGATCGATCAAGATCAAGCATAAGTCGCCTTTTCCTAATTTGCTCAACGCTAAATCAATGGCTGTAAATTCCCCTCTGATCTCTTCTATTTTTTGAGTGCGTTTGGCGCCTTTTAATCCGTCTCTGAGCAATGCCAATACTTCGCCGTCTTCTCTGCCGCGTTGGCAAGCGTCTTGATAAAGCACCACGTCATCAAATGCTTCACCGATGAGGCGAGACTGTTCTCTGATGTCTTCATCGCGTCGATCGCCAGCACCGCTGATGACGACACTGCGTCGTTGTGCAGGCATGTTGCCAACGGCTTGCACCAATGCTTTGATGGCGTCGGGGTTGTGTCCATAGTCGACAATAACGGTGGCGCCTTTGTATTCAAAAACATTGAAGCGTCCAGGCACGGCTCGCGCGTCGCTGATAAATGTAGCGAGTCCTGCGCAGATTGAGTCCCATGAAATGCCAACGGCCCATGCGGAGGCAATGGACGCCATTGCGTTTTCAATTTGAAATCCAATGGTGCCACCCAAGGTAACAGGTATGGCTGATAACGGAATGCGCACTTGCATTTTTCCTTGCATGGCCACCACTTGATCTTCTTCAACAAACACCACGCGTTTGCCTTGTGCGCGGTGCGTTGCAATGACGGGATGATGCGAGTCCAATGCAAAAAATGTGACTTGACCAGGGCAGTACGCGGCCATTGCAACCACAATGGGATCGGCTGCATTAAGCACACCCATGCCGCTTTTGTAAACATTTTGCACAATGACGCGTTTGAGTACGGCTAAATCTTCAACTGTAGAAATATAGTTGAGGCCTAGGTGATCGCCTTTGCCAATGTTGGTAACGACGGCCACAGAGCATCGATCAAATGCAAGACCTTCGCGCAACATGCCGCCGCGTGCAGTTTCTAATACGGCGGCGTCAACGTCGGGGTGCATCAATACACTGCGCGCACTGCGTGGGCCACTACAGTCTCCGCTATCGATTTGTCGTTCTTGAATGTAGACGCCATCGGTGTTGGTCATGCCCACACGCATGCCACTGGTGCGCAACAAATGCGCGGTTAAACGAACCGTGGTTGTTTTTCCGTTGGTGCCTGTGACGGCAATCACAGGAATGCGTGCATCGTCACCATCGGGGAACATGGCTTGTATCACGGCTTCGCCGACATTGCGCCCTTTGCCAAACGAGGGGCTCAGATGCATGCGAAGACCGGGTGCGGCGTTGACTTCGACAATGCCACCCGATTGTTCTTCAAGTGGGCGCAAAATACTTTCACACACCACATCAACGCCACAAATATCTAAGCCCACCATTTGTGCGGCCATGATGGCGTTGGCGGCGACGTCGGGATGTACGTCGTCGGTTACGTCGGTGGCTGTACCACCAGTGGAGAGGTTGGCGTTGTTGCGCAAAATGACGCGCGCACCTTTGGCAGGAACGCTCTCGGCTGTGTAGCCTTGTTCTTTGAGTCGATTGATGGCGACTTCATCAAAACGGATTTTGGTGAGCGATGTGGCGTGACCATCGCTGCGTCGGGGGTCTGCATTGACTTTGTCAACAAGTTGTCTGACGGTGAGTTTGCCGTCGCCAACAACGAGTGGGGGTTCGCGACGTGAGGCCGCTACTAATTTGTCACCCACCACTAACAATCGGTAATCGCTTCCGAGGAGGTAACGCTCCACCATGATGTCATCACGAAATTGCAATGCATTGTTGAATGCACCGATGACGTCTTCTTTGGTTTTGAGATTGACGGCAACGCCTTTGCCTTGATTGCCATCGCGCGGTTTGACTACAACGGGCAAACCGATTTCTTGTGCGGCACGCCATGCGTCCTCGGCGTCTTCGACGGGCCTGCCCGTGGGCACGGGTACGCCTGCGGCGTTGAGTAATTTTTTGGTGAGTTCTTTGTCTTGCGCGATGGATTCTGCAATTGCACTGCTTGAATCAATTTCTGCAGCTTGAATGCGTCGTTGTTTGTGACCCCATCCAAATTGCACCATGCTGCCTACGGTTAATCTTCTAAATGGAATACCTCTGTTGATGGCGGCGTCGACGATGGATGCGGTGGAGGGGCCAAGGCGAATTTCTTCATTGAGTTGACGTAAGTTTTGTAGTGCAGAGTCGATGTCAAAGTGGCCTGAGTTGGCCGCGGCTTCGCACAATTGAATGGCCAATTGCATGGCAAGTTTGCCAACCTCTTCTACGCTGTTTTGAACGACCACTTGATACAGACCGTGTTCTTGTGTGGCTGTGGTGCGACTGAAAGTAACGGTGCATCCCGCTTCAATTTGCAAATGCAAAGTGGATGATTCGATGGCGTGCGCCATGGTGGTGTGGCCTTTGCCGGCGCCAGTGCGCAAGGGGCCCACACCAGGAAAGAGATGGCGCAAACGAGATTCGAATGCAGAGGTGAGTTGTAATTGTTCGGGTGTTTGACAGCGCACCATGGCTTCGATGGCAGTGTGTCGTGTCCAAAGATTAGGACCGCTGAGGGCTCTGATGCGTGTGACTTCCATTAAGCATTCATCCTTGCAACTTGTTGGGCAACATCATCGGGTGTTTTGCCAAAATTTTTGAGGCCTGCGCGTATGAGCAACGGTGCGATGTCGAGTGCCCAAGCGCTTGCAACGGCGGCGAGTAGTGTGGGTAGTTGTATGTTTTCTTTTTGGAGCAATTGTGCAATCGGTTCCATGTTGAGATGGAACAAAAGGGTTTCTTGATCGCCACGCGCCAAGGTGACGTGATTGTCTCTGAAATACACCGTGCGCTTGCCGCTGAGTTGATGTTTTTTGATGGTGGGATGGTTGGCATCGACCGAATAAAAAATAACTTCGCCATCGCACAAATCGGCCAATTCGACCACTTGCGGGTCTTGTGCATGAAGAATGGCCGCGCCTTGTGGCAATACCAAATCGACTTGACTGCGTACCACGTTGCGAACTTGCTCAGGAGTGTGCACGTCATGAATATCTAAACCTTCGGCGTTTGGCATGTAGGTGACAACACCGATGTGGCATCGATCGTAGGGCAGTCCGTCGTTTAATATATCCAAAGCACTGGTTTCAAAAACAGCCGCGTCGATTGCGCGATTTATGAGTAGTCGCTCGGCAATATCAAAACGTCTGGCATCTTGTGTGCTGGTTTGTCGTTGATTCATATAAAGACCATCTTGACAAGCTAAGCCCGTGCGATGACCGTTGAGATGCATCAACCATGCAATGAGATGACACAACAAACTGCTTTGTTGAGTGCCAATCACGCCAACCACGGGTATACGTCCGTTTTGTTTGGGGTCAAACAAATGATCGGCGATGGCTTTGCCAACAGGGCGCGCAGTGCCGCTGGCGGGTTTGAGGTGCATGAGCAAACCAGGGCCTGCATTGACTTCTACGATGGCACCACCTTGTTCTTGCAAGGGCTTTGAAATATCTTGTGCAACCAAATCGATGCCTGCAATATCTAAACCAATGATGCGAGCGGCCAATGCAACCACATGTGCTACTTCGGGATGCACTTGATCGGTGACGTCGTGACTTATGTTGCCATTGCGTTGAACAATCACGACTCTGTTTTTTTCTGGAATGCTATGTCCTTGCAAATCTTGTCTTTGTAATTCTAGCACAGCGTGTTGATGTTCGCTTAAGCGAATGGTGTCAAGAGGAAAATCTTCTTCTTCGCCACGACGGGGATCAGAGTTGATTTGTGTTTCGATGAGTTGTTCAACAGTGGAGACGCCATCGCCCGTGATGGTTGCCGTTTCACCTTTGGCCGCCGCGACCACGCGATTGCCCACTACTAACAAGCGATATTCGTCGCCACGAATGTAGCGCTCAATCATCACTTCTGAGCCTTCGTGAAGTGCCACGTGATAAGCCGCTTCAATATCGGTTTGTGTGTTGAGATCGAGTGCAACACCGCGTCCGTGATTACCATCGATGGGTTTGACAACAACGGGTAGACCGATGTCTTGTGCAACTTGCCACGCATCGTCTGCGCTATGAACGATTTGACCTTGCGGAATAGGAACGCCGCATTGACTGAGTAATTGTTTGGTGAGGTCTTTGTCGCTAGAGATGGTTTCGGAAATGGCGCTGGTGCGATCGGTTTCTGCAGTCCAGATGCGTCGTTGTTGGGCACCGTATCCAAGTTGCACCAAGTTGCCTTCGGTGAGTCTGATAAATGGAATGCCTCTGTCGATGGCCGCGTCAACAATGCACGCGGTGCTTGGACCCAAACACATGCGGTCCACCATGGCTTTGAATTGAGCGACTGTGGACGTTAAATCGTAGGGTGTGTTGTTGATGGTGGCTATGACGATGTCACGCGCACTTTGCATAGCCGCAATACCAATTTCTTTTTGACGCGTGCGAATAACGACTTTGTAAACACCGCGCTTGGATGTTTCGCGCGCTTTACCAAAACCAACTTGCATGCCCGCTAAGTTTTGTAATTCGATAGCCACATGTTCCATGATGTGACCTGGCCATGTGCCTTCTTGTAATCGTTTTAAAAATCCACCGCGCTCGCCAATGCCGCATCGGTGTTCGACCAAACCGGGTAGCAACGTTTGGAGTCGATCATAAAAACCTGCGATGGTGTTGGACGGATGGTCTTCGAGTTCGCCAATGTCAACCCAAGCTTCAACCACAGGTCGGTAAGTCCAGATGTTTGGGCCGCGCAGGTAGCGCATGCGCAGAATTTGAATGTCTTGAAATGCCATGGAGTTGATAAAAATGGTGAAAAGGGTTATTGGGCTTGGTAGTGGGGACTACAATTGCATTTTTGGCTGTCCATCGATGAAGGTGGTTCAGTCT
>SHXN01000143.1 GCA_009693305.1 Limnohabitans sp. | reverse complement strand
CCAAAACGGGGCAACAGCCCTCAGTGGGGGAAGAAATCGCTTGAAAATGCTCAAAAAGAGAGTGATTTTTCAATCAGGCCATAGAAAATTTCACATGGCGAAGATTTGTTCCCTGGGAACTCGTTTAAACTGAGTTTTTCAGACCATTCTTAGGTATCTTGGATCAAGACAGAAACAAAATGTTTGCTGAAGCCATCGATGTGATTCTTGCCATTTGGGATCGTGAACCTCCCTACGATATTGATTCCCCCAATAATCGTTCCAAGGTCACCACACGTCAAACCAGTGTGCCATCGATTGGTCGAGGCGTGATGATGACTCCCTATCAAAAACCTTATCCAGAAATTGTGGGTACGGTTGTTGCGCCTCACTCCAAAGGCGTGATCGCCATGGGTGCTCGAAAATTTCATACCATGTCGGCTAATGTTTTACTTGCACAATGGTTGCCCAGTCATTGGGCTAATTACAAACAGGGTAAAGAGTCAGTGGGACAAACTGCTGAGGCTTCACACTGGCGAGTTGCGCGAACTATTTTTGTATCCGATCGCGATGACATTGCGTTGTCTTACGGCAAAACCGATGGCCAAAGTCCCTATCGATACTATTACCGCCAAATGTTGACCAAGATGATGCTGTCTAAGCGACATGTTATTTTTAAGAAACATGAAAACGAAGACGATAGTCTCTTAACGCTTGAACGTGTTCTCAATGATTTGGTAATTTGCGGTACTGTCAATCAAGTCGTCGATCAAATTCTTGCATTGCGCGAAGAAGCGGGCGACTTTGGTGAAATAGTTTATGCGGGTATGGACTTGGTGGATCCAAAGTTGGGTCGCAGGTCCATGGAGTTGATGGCGCATGAAGTGATGCCTCGCGTCAACGCAGCGATTCAATCTCAAAAACAATTTCAAAAAGAAGAGGTTATATGATGCAAATGGACAAATCAGCAGCTCCTGTTCTTCAACGGGCCAAGGCCATCGAAGAAGCGTTGGAGGCAAAAGGGCTTGATGCTAAAAAAGGCATTGAGGCTGGGCTACATAACGTAGAAGATGTGTGGTTGCCCGAGCGTGGTGCGCGCGTCGTCGCGAAAGCATGGGTGGATCCCGAATTTCGCAAGCGTCTATTACAAAATGGAATCACCGCCGTTGCTGAGTTAGAAATTGAATTGCCCAAGCATCATAGGCATTTGGTAGTTTTAGAAAATACACCATCGGTGCACAACGTGATTTGCTGCACATTGTGTTCATGCACTGCTTTTACTGTGATTGGATTGCCACCCGAGTGGTACAAAGATTTGGAGTACCGATCGCGTATCGTTCGAGAGTCGCGTACGGTTTTGCGTGAAATGGGATTGGATTTATCGCCTGATATTGAATTGAGCGTATGGGACACCACGGCTGATACCCGCTACATGGTTTTACCCGTGCGTCCTGCTTATACGGTGGGTTGGAGCGAATCACAGTTGGCAGCCATAGTCACCAAAAACGCCATGATTGGTGTTTCACGTTTAGCGGAGGCATGATATGGATGGTGTTCATGATTTAGGTGGTAAACAAGGTTTTGGTACCGTTCGATACAGTTCAGATGCGCCCGTCTTTTATGAAGAGTGGGAAAAAAGAATCAATTCGTTGTATGGCTTTGCAGTCAAGCTTGGAATTTTCAATATGGACGAATATCGACACGCGATTGAAAGAATGGAACCCCGTCATTACATGACTGCTGGCTATTACGAACGCACCCTCACGAGTTTGGCCACATTGTGTGTTGAAAAAGGTGTGATTTCTTTAGAAGAGCTTGAAGAGCGAGCCAAGGGTGGTTTCCCATTGTCTTTGCCGCTAGGTCCTGGTCGAGGCAACTGGCCCAACAGGCGTAGTTTTCAAATCGGTCAAACCGTTCGCGTGCGATCCGATCATGTATCGGGTCATGTGCGAATGCCTGGATATATTCGTGGCAAAGTGGGCGTAATCGTTAAGCAATCTCCTGCGTATCCATTTCCAGATGCGCATGCGCATGGCATTCATGCAGATGATGAGCCGACCTACGACGTTCAATTCAGAAGTAAAGAGTTGTGGCCCGATTCAGCAGATGACGCTTTGGTGCATGTGGGCGTATTTGAAAGTTATTTGGAACTGTTAACGTGAGAGTGGCAAGCAGCATCAAACCTTGATATGTCTTGATGAGCCTGAGCATGAATCCATCACAAACAAATCCCGATACGGTCATTTCAATTCATGAAGTGGGGCATCGGTTTACTGAATCAATTATTGCACTTAAAAATATCTCCTTATCGATTTCGCAAGGTGAATTTGTTGCATTTTTAGGTGCATCAGGTTGTGGCAAAAGCACCTTGCTTCGCATCATTGCAGGTTTAGATCAACCCACGTCGGGTTTTGTCAAACACCATCGTGATCAAGAATCAACCGAATCATTTCCAATCGGATTTGTTTTTCAAGATCCAACGCTGATGCCTTGGACTACTGTTTTTGAAAACATCCGATTGCCTCTGCGATTGGCGGGTGTTTCTATCCCTGATAGCCAGAGGCTAATCCAAGAACAAATTGCATTACTTGGTTTGCAGGGCTTTGAGCAAGCGTATCCGCGTCAATTATCGGGTGGTATGAAAATGCGTGTTTCGATTGCGCGATCGTTGATCACCACGCCCCGAGTTTTATTGATGGATGAACCTTTTGCAGCATTGGATGAAATCACACGCATGCGTTTAAACGACGATTTGCTGGCTTTGTGTAGCAAACAATTGCTCACGACACTGTTTGTTACACACAGCGTGTTTGAATCGGTCAGTATGGCTCAAAAAATTGTCATCATGAGTACCAGACCCGGCCGAATTGTTGAGGTCATTGATAATCCAAAGCAATCAAACGATCCCAATCAATGGCGTACTTCGGCTGAATTCGCCCAGCGTTGCGCACATGTATCCAATGTATTGCGAATGCATAGCCTTCATTCAACCGGTGAGGCTTTGATTCAATGATATTTAACCTACATCGGTATTTGCCCTGGCTTATTTTTTTACTGGTACTGCTGGTATGGGAACTCTTGGTCTCAATCTATCAAATACCGCACTATATTCTTCCTTCGCCGCGACTCGTTGCCTTCACATTAATTCAAAATTTTGAATCACTAGCACCTGCTTGGTGGTTTACTGTGAAAATCACATTCGGTGCATTAGCGCTCTCTATCATCAGTGGATTGTTATTAGCAAGTCTTTTTGTTTTATCCCCTTGGATTGAGCGTTCATTTCTTCCGTTCGCAATTATTTTGCAAGTCACGCCAATTGTGGCGATTGCACCGCTGATATTGATTTACGTCGATACCACAACAGGTGCATTGCTCTTGTGTGCATGGATCGTGGCTTTTTTTCCTATCATGTCCAATACTGTTATTGGGTTGCGTGCAACAGACAAAAATTTACGCGATTTATTTCGTCTCTATAAGGCGACGCGGTGGCAAACACTGCGCTTATTACTTATGCCATCTGCCGCACCTTATTTTTTAGCAGGACTCAAAATCGCGGGTGGTTTATCTTTGATAGGAGCAGTCGTGGCTGAATTTACTGCGGGTGCGGCAGGGCGTGAGACTGGTCTGGCGTCTCGCATACTTGAGGCCAGTTTTAGAACAGAAACACCTAAAATGTTTGCAGCCTTGGTGTTGGTTTCGTTAACGGGTGTTGCAATTTTTTCTTTGTTTAATCAGTTGTCACAGTTTTTTTTAGAACATTGGCACGATTCAGAAATTTAAAAGGAATTTTCATGAAAAACAAATTTTATTCAGCTTCAATTTTATTGACTTGCTTTCTCTCATGCTTTCAAGTGCTGGCGCAAGACAAAGTTGTTTTTGCAACCAATTGGAAAGCACAAGCCGCGCACGGTGGTTTTTATCAAGCACTGGTGGATGGCACCTATGCCAAAGCGGGTTTGAATGTGACGATTCAACAAGGAGGTCCTCAAGTCAATAATCGTCCGTTATTGGCTGCAGGAAAAATTCAATTTCTCATGACAGGCAATTTGCTTCATCCCTTTGACAATGTCAAAAATGGTGTGCCCACTGTCGCAGTGGCCGCCATTTTTCAAAAAGATCCGCAGGCTCTCATTGCGCACCCTGGACAAGGATATGAAAATTTTTCTGCATTAGCCAAGGCGCCTGTTGTGATGGTTGCTAAAGACGGCCAATTCAGTTGGTGGCAATGGCTCAAAGTTCAGCACGGATTCAAAGACGAGCAACTCAAGCCCTACAACTACAACTTGTCTCCATTTTTAGCTTCAAAAACGTCAGTGCAACAAGGTTATTCGGTTGCAGAACCTATCTACGTCGAAAACCAAGGCAAATTCAAACCCGTTGTGCATTTATTTGCCGATCATGGTTTCTCAACCTATTCCACACTGATTGAAGCTCATGCCGATATGGTTCAAAAAAATCCTGACTTAATCAAACGATTTGTCAATGCATCAATTCGTGGTTGGTACAACTATCTGTATGCAGATCGAAAGGCCGCCAACGCGTTGATGCGCAAAGAAAATCCCGAACTCACCGACGATGAACTTGAAAGATCGGTGACCTTGATGAAACAACAAGGTGTGGTGGACTCGGGGGAGGCGCTTGAGCGCGGAATTGGCGCCATGAATGCCAACCGTGTCAAAGATTTTTATGACAAGATGGTCAAGGCGGGTCTGTACAAAGAGGGCGATGTCGATTTAAAAAAAGTAGCTGTGTTTGATTTTGTCAATCAATCGGTTGGTAAAGAATTGCGCAAATAAAAAATATGTCACTTCAAAATTTGCAACCCGTCGATATCATTATTATTGGCGCAGGCCCCGTTGGTCTTGCTCTTTTAATCGAGTTGGGTCATCGACAAATTTCATGCCTCGTGGTTGAGCGCAACGAGCGCGTCGGTTATGCGTCCAGAGCCAAAACAACCAATGCACGCACGCGCGAGCATTTTCGTCGCTGGGGGATTGCGCACGAACTGCGTAAAGCGTCCCCTTTGGGCATGAACTATCCATCCAATGTTATTTTTTGCACGCGACTGTCAGGGTTTGAACTCATGCGGTTTGAAAATGCCTTTTATTGTGCGCCAGGCCGAAATCCTTTGTATTCAGAACATTCGCAATGGGTGCCGCAATACACAGTCGAAGAGGTAATGCGAAAACACGCGCAATCATTGCCGCATGTGCAAATCGTATTCAATACCGAATTGTTAAGTACATCACAAGAAGAACACAGCGTTGTTGTAACAGTCAAGTCATTGCAAAACAATGAAGTGCATCAAGTCAAAGCAAAGTATTTAATTGGCTCAGATGGTTCACGGAGCAAAGTACGAGAAGAAATTGGTGCAAAAATGGAAGGTTTACACGACCTTTCAAAAAATTACAATATTGTGTTTCGTGCACCAGGCTTGGATCAAGCGCATCAACTCGGCCTAGCGATTATGTATTGGCAAGTCAATCCCGATGCGCCCGGTCTGATTGGTCCAATGGACAAAGATAAATGGTTCTTTATGCCGACGGGCGTGCCAAAAGATGCCAAGTTCGATATCAACGCTTCAACCGAACTGATTAAAAAATCAACGGGTATTGATTTGACCTATGAAGTCCTTTCATCCGACGAATGGATTGCCAGTCGATTGATTGCAACCAAGTATCAAGACAGACGAATTTTTTAGCAGGCGACGCGTGCCATTTGCATCCGCCTTTTGGCGGTTACGGCAT
This sequence comes from Limnohabitans sp., assembly GCA_009693305.1. Taxonomy (GTDB): domain Bacteria; phylum Pseudomonadota; class Gammaproteobacteria; order Burkholderiales; family Burkholderiaceae_C; genus Limnohabitans. The sequence goes on along the minus strand of SHXN01000143.1, from coordinate 379 downwards.
GAATATGGGAATTGCCGACGGCGTTGATTTGGGATGGAAAATTGCCGCTAATTTGCAAGGTTGGGTGGCCCTGATTTGCTCAACAGTTATGAGATCGAGCGACGCCAAGTGCACGACTTTGTGATGAATGAAGCGGTCGTCAACCATTCCGTATTGGGTAATCAATTGTGGGCAGATAGATTAGAAGACGCTACACCCAAAGGTGAGGCTTTGCGACATCAAGTGGGGCAAAAAATAGAGAGCACCAAACTGCGCGAATTTTCTACGCTGGGTGTGATCCTAGGTTACCGCTACGAACATTCACCCATCATCGTTTACGATGCTGCGCCTTATCCGCCTCACGACTTCATTAACTATGTCGCGTCTTCGCGTGCAGGTT
>SHXN01000142.1 GCA_009693305.1 Limnohabitans sp. | reverse complement strand
ATCAAGCAGGTGTGCGCGGTGTGCGTGTTAATTTGGAGTCGGCGGGTGAACATGACCCCGAAGTGGCGCGACGCATGATGCGTTGGGCCGCGCAGCGTGTCGCGCCTTTGGGCTGGCATGTACAAACCTACACCACGTTGGCGGTGATTGCATGGATGGCTGATACCTTGATGGAACTGCCTGTTCCTATTGTCATCGATCATTTCGGGCGAGCCACGGCATCCAAGGGCATCACTCAAGTGGCGTTTCAAAAACTATTGGACCTAGTTGCCAGTGGTCGTGCATGGGTTAAGTTGTCTGCTATTCAGCGAATTTCTGAAGAGCCCGATTGCCAAGATGCACAAAAAATCGCGCAAGCCCTCATGATGGCCAATTCGGATCGGGTGTTGTGGGGCTCGGATTGGCCACATCCAGGGGCATGGCCCGGCATCCAACGAACGCCCGATGTGTTGGAGCCTTTTCATCCGGTTGATGATGCGCGCGCATTACAAAGAATCAGTGAATGGGTTTCAGATCCACAGTGGCGATCCATGTTAGAGATCAATCGTTCTCGCCTTTATGATTTTTAATTGCATTCAAGGATTCGTTTATGAATTCATATTTTAAAAAATCAATAGTTGTTTTATTAAGCCTCATCATACTTTCATCGTTTGCTCAGGAACGATGGCCTAATCGACCCATCAAAATCATTGTGCCTGTTGCAGCAGGCGGCAATATGGATATTGTTGCCAGAACCCTTGCTTTGGAATTGACCAAAAGCTTGGGTCAACCCGTGTTGGTTGAAAACCGTCCGAGTGCGGCCTCTTTGGTGGACACGCAGTTGGTTGCGAAAGCTGCACCAGATGGTTATACATTGCTCGCGCATTCGAGTATATTTTTTTCAGCACCTTTGATTTCAGTCGACGCAGGCTATGACCCCGTGCACGATTTCGCACCTATCTCATTAACATGCAAAGCACCGATGTTTTTGGTGTCGAGTCCAACCATCCCTTTTAAAAATTTGGCTGACTTGGTGCAACAAGCCAAAGCGCGTCCCGAAACTTTTAGTGTGGCCAGTAGTGGCAATGGTTCAACAGGACACATTGCCAGTGAAGTCTTTTCAATTCTTGCGGGCATTCGATTACTCAATGTTTTTTATAAAGGCAATTCTCAATCCATCGTGGATGTGATGAGCGGTCAAACGCAACTGATGTTTGATCAAATCAGCACATCGATGGCGCATGTGCGCACTGGCAAATTAAAACCTTTGGCTGTGACCAGCGTGAATTGATCCGCATTGTTTCCAGAAGTCCCCACCATCGCCGAATCGGGTTATCCTGGTTATGAAGATGTGACGCTCAATATGTTGTTAGCCCCCGCAGGTACGCCCAAAGAAATTGTGCAACGACTGCACGCCGAAGTGGTGAAAGCTTATTGGCAACCTGATTTGGTCGCTCGATTTGCAAAGCGTGGCATCGAACTGGTTGCAAGTTCATCGCCCGATGAATTTGGACAATTGATTCGCTCCGAGGTATCTCGACTGGCCAAGGTAGCCAAAGAGGCGCGTATCAAAGCGGAATAATTATTTAGCAATTTATTGAAGCGCAGGTTGAAGCGTTACACCTTTAACCATCAATCGGTATAAAAATCTTTTTTCTTCGGGGTTGTAGTCTGCGCTGGCTTGGTGCATCACCGATCGGTTATCCCATATCACCAAGTCGCCCACTTGCCATTGCTGACGGTATTCGTACTTGGCATTGGTTGCGTGTGCATACAGTTGGTCGATAAGAGCGAAAGCTTCGTCATCCTTCAGCCCTTCAATATTTTGCATACGACCTGTATTGAGATACAAAGCACTGCGTGCGTTATCGGGGTGACGAATCACAAGCGGTTGTTGGGTTTGAGGGATAAGCGCCAATTGTTCGGGCGTTAATGCGGCAAATGCTCTTGGACTGCGATTGCTTTGATGCACATGCAAAGCTCGAAGCGTGTTGATTTTTTTCTTGATGTCAACGGATAAATCATCATATGCACGTCTCACATCAACAAATTGCGTGTCGCCACCGTGCGAGGGAAGGTTCATCGCCAACAGTGATGTGGCCTTGGGTGGTGCGATGGCATTGGAATGATCGGTGTGGTAGTTTTCACCGCGCACTTGCAACTTGCCGTTTTTGCGTGGCAGATCATCGGTGCTGTTGTAACCCACCATCGGATACTCTTTGAGCGTGAACTGTTTGAGTTGCTGAGGCATCAGTTCGCCAAAGTAAGAAACGGCTTGCATGAACTGCAGTGGTGTCAATGTTTGATTGGGGAAAACCAATACTGCATAACTGGCCAACCAATCGTTGATTTGTCGTTGACCGTCTGCATTGAGCATGGTTTGAAAATCAATATCGGTGACGCGTGCCGCAAAATCTGCTTGGATGACTTGCAATTTCATTTGAATACCTTTTTTAATTTATTCTGCGCGAATACCCGTGGTGCGAGCCACTTGCATCCATCGGGTCATGTCGTCAGACATGATTTTAGAAAATTTTTGTCTGCTCATCGGCGTTGTTTCTGCACCCTCGTTGGTGAGTCGTTGTTTCATTTCGGGACTGGATAAAACCACGTTCACGTTTTGATGCAATTGTTCGATCCATGCATTGGGTGTTCCAGTGGGTGCGAGCAGGGCCCACCAATTGTTGGCTTCTAAGTCGTAGCCTGATTCGCGCAATGTTGGAATTTGGGGGATGAGCTCGACGCGTTTGGGGCCAGCGACGGCGAGCAATTTAATTTTTCCTGAATTGAGAAAACTCTGCATTTGAATCAAGCTACCGAATGACAATTGAATGTGTCCTGCCGCCAAGTCAATCAATGCAGGACCACCGCCTTTATAGTGCGCAATATTAAAACGCGCGCCACTTTTTTGCATGAACAGCTCGATCGCAAAATGTTGAAAGCTTGCGACACCTGCTGAACCAAACACAATATCTTTGGATCGTTCAGACGCTTCAACCAATTCTTGAATCGTGTTCCATGGTGCGTTGCTGTTGACTGCAATCACACTGGGTCCCATGCCTAACATGGCCACGGGTTGAAATGCATGCAAGGGATCGTAATGCAACTTCATGATGGCGGGGTTCATGGTGAAGGTCGATGAAATCAGCAACAACTGTGTTCCATCAGGCTCTGAGCGAGCCACCGCTTCTGCGCTCATATCGATCTATCCGATAGGGACCCAATGGTTGAATTTAAGCATCCTGAATTTGATCCTTACTCAGCGAATGCGGAGTTTTTAGATCAACAATTGGACGATTGGATTTCGAAGGGTAGTCCCATCAACACCACTTAAATTCGCGCCACCCAAAAAACGCAACCCTGAGGGCCATATTTTTCTTTGTGCTCCACACCTTTGGGAACATGAAAGGTCTCGCCTGGTTTTAAATGCTGAGTCTTGCCATCAACAGTCAGCCAAAACTCGCCATCAATCACTAATGCATCTGCAGTGAAGTCATGCCGATGTAATGCGTTTTCTTCGTTGGCAGCCCATAGACGCTCAAGAACCTCATTGTAACCTTGTTGTAGCTTTTCTTGTTTGAAATCTTCAAATGTGAGTTGCTTGATAGAGTCCATGAATGTTCTCCCTGAAAGTTATGTCACCACAAGATAGAACCTTTGCGGTGCACTGTCAATTGGTCTTCGCCTGTGGGTCTTTAGTATTATTTCAGATTGCGGTTGCTCACGATCGAAGCATTTGGCTACTAGAATGGTCCTCACTATCAATAAGGAATAAGGGGATAACATGGCCGAACAAGCCAGCGCATCTGCTCTGGGTCGATTCAAAGTACTCGACCTAACCCGTATTCGCTCAGGCCCCACCTGTGTTCGTGTATTGGCCGATTTTGGGGCCGACGTCATCCGAATTGAGTCGCCGGCAGGGTTAGACCCTAACGAAGGCGCATTGGGTGGGCGCGATACCTATGACATGCTCAATTTACATCGCAACAAACGCTCACTCACGCTCAATTTAAAAACCCAAGAGGGCCGTGATATTTTTTACAAGTTGGTTCGCGCATCCGATGTGGTTGTTGAAAACTATCGACCCGATGTGAAAGACCGTCTTGGCATCGACTACAACACGGTCAGTCAAATAAATCCCAAAATTATTTTGGCCAGCATTTCGGGTTTTGGGCAAGACGGGCCTTATCAAGCGCGCCCTGGATTTGATCAAATCGCACAAGGCATGGGCGGCTTGATGTCGGTCACTGGTATTCCTGGTCAAGGGCCTGTGCGTGCGGGTATTGCAGTTGCTGATTCGGGTGCTGGTGTTTATGCTGCGGTGGGTGTATTGGTTGCATTGCTTGAAAGAGAGCGCTCAGGACGCGGTCAGTGGGTGCAATCAAGTTTATTGCAATCGATGATTGCGTTGTGTGATTTTCAAGCGGCTCGTTATTTGATTGATGGTGAAATTCCACCACAAGCGGGCAACGATCATCCCTTTGCAACACCGATGGGCACTTTTCAATCGTCGGATGGTTATTTCAATATCGGCGCTTCGGGTACAACCCAGTATCGATCTTTGTGCGAAGTGATTGGTCGACTCGATTTGCGAGATGAACCGTGCTATCAAATCAATTCAGGCCGACTCAAGGATCGAACATTTTTAAATGATGAATTGAACCACGCGTTTGCTAAGCGTACAACCGATGAATGGGTTGAAGCACTCAATGACGCAGGTGTGCCGTGCGGTCCTATTTACAACATGAAGGAAGTGTTTGATGATCCACAAGTGAAGCATTTGGATATGACGGCTACTTTGCAGCATCCGCGTCGTGGAAAGATTCGAGTGGTCAAGCAACCCTTGGTGCTTTCTCGCACGCCTGCCAAGGTAGAGACCACGCAGGCGGAGTTGGGTGAGAACAATCAAGATATCCTTGCCGAGTTGGGCTATAGCCTTGAACAAATGAATGAATTAGAACAAAAGAAAGTGATTTGAAAATGACAGACGTAGTTGCACCCATCGGAAAGCTCGAATTAAAAAAAGAAAATCATGTGGGCTATGTGATTTTTAACAATCCAGCCAAATTCAATGCGATGAATTTCAATATGTGGCAGGCCTTGCCATCGATGATTCAATCGTGTGTGGATGATTCAGATATTCGCCTGATTGTGCTTACGGGTGCTGGCGAAAAAGCTTTTGTATCGGGCGCTGATATTTCACAGTTTGACCAACAGAGAAACGGTGGAGACGCAGCAGAGGGGTATAACAGAGTGACAGAAGCGGCGTACAACAGTGTGCTCGATTGTCCCAAGCCCACATTGGCCAAGGTGCGTGGTATTTGCATGGGCGGTGGATTGGGTCTTGCACTCAATTGCGATGTCAGAATATGTGCCAGTGATGCGCGCTTTCGCATGCCAGCGGGTCGATTGGGTTTGGGTTATGGCTACGAAGGCGTTCAACGTTTCATCGAAGTGCTGGGTGTGGCCAATACCACCGACTTATTTTTTAGCGCGCGTATTTTTGGCGCACATGATGCCCATCACATGGGACTGGTGAAGCAAGTGGTTGCCGTTGAAGAGTTTGAAGCCACAGTGCAAGCTTATGCACAACAAGTTTGTGAGAATGCACCGCTAACATTGAGAGCCGCCAAGCGCGCCATGCTCGAGCTACGCAAAAATCCAGCGGATCGCAATTTAAATTTAGCTAAGCAGATGGTGGAGGCATGTTTTGCCAGTGAAGATTACAACGAAGGTCGAAAAGCGTTTGCAGAAAAGAGAACGCCTGTTTTTAAAGGTCATTAACGCAAAGGGGATACGTCTATGTTCTCACGATATGTATGGCATTGCTTATTGGCAATGGGGTTGATTGCGGGACCCGGTGTCACGCCTTCACAAACGCATGCACAAAATCAGTGAGCGAGTAAAACCTTGCGTTTTGTGGTGGGTTATCCACCAGGTGGATCGGGTGATTTTGTCACACGCACAATGAGCGAGGCGATTTCTGCAGAACTAGCAGGCTGCTGAAATATTGGTCGATAAATCAGTTTGCATTACCTGGTTGATCTTTTTTACTGAGGTAAATTGCACATTCTGAAATTCACGCCCTTATTTGCTTGTTTTTTGAGGTTTTGAGCCACTTTCTTCATCATTTGTTGGC
>SHXN01000141.1 GCA_009693305.1 Limnohabitans sp. | reverse complement strand
GCCGCATTGCCCTGAGCAAAACGGTTTGGTGGAGAGAGTCATCCGAACGATCAAGGAGCAGTGTGTTCATCGGCAACGGTTTGAGACGCATGCAACATGCGAATCGGGTGATATCGGACTGGATGCGGTTCTACAACAATCAACGCCCAAATCAGGCGTTGAAGAGGTTCTGTCGCAATAAGGAATTTTGAAGAATCTTACCTACTACCAGTAGCGTATTTTCCCTATGCCAAACACTACCTATAGCGTCCCTGAAAAACTGGGAATCCTTATTGCGACAGAACCGGCTGATGCCTGTGTCAACATTGTGCTACGCCAATAAAAATACCTCAACAACATCGTTGAGCAGGACCATCGGACGGTGAAAAGAGTCACGCAACCGATGCTCGGCTTCAAGTCATTTTGGAGTGCTCGAACCATCATCACAGGGATGGAGACCATGCACATGATTCGCAAGGGGCAAATGAAGTGCCCCAACGGATCAACCGTGTCTGCAGCCAACCAGTTCTATAGTCTTGCTGCTTAATCGCTAGGTCAGCAAGATGACTTCTTTCGACCAGACCCCACTAATGCGACAGAGCTAGAATTTGGATGGACGATCGCATAGGCGATTAATTTAAAAATGAAAACTGGGGAAAACCCATAGTAGGGCAGAAGTAAAAAAAACATATCGCAAAAATTTTCCGATGGCCATATAAAAGACACAAGGCCAAAAAGGAAGTTGCAACCAACCCGCCACCGCGCACAAAGGGTCTCCAATGCCAGGCAACCAACTCAGTAAGCAAGCGCGAGGTCCTAATTTTTTGAGCCAAGTTAGTGCTCGCACATGAAAGCCACTTGGTTTTCCTTTTACTTTTTCAAGCATTTTGAGTGTGCCGTAGCCCATCCACCAATCGATTGCACCGCCTAATGTGTTACCTAAGGTTGCAACAAAAATCGTTGGCCAAAACAATGCAGGATTGATTTGTATCAATCCAAAGACCACAGGTTCGGAGCCCATGGGTAACAAAGTAGCAGAGATGAGAGATACAAAAAAAACAGTGCTTAAACCATATTGCGGTAAAGCCAAAATTTCAAGCAATTTTTGTAGCCAAATTTCCATGATCCGAAGTGTAGTGGCAATACGACAAAAAAATAAATTTATTTTTTAGCTTTGCTCAATTTTTGGGCATTAGAATCGTCCTCCCTTTCGACAATATTTCGACTTTCATTTTTATGCGCGTTGGTTCGTTTGAATTGCCCAACCCTGTATTTGTTGCACCCATGGCGGGCGTCACAGATAGGCCCTTTCGCATGTTGTGTAAAAAGTTTGGCGCAGGTTATGTAGTCAGTGAAATGGTCACATCGCGAAAAGATTTATGGAAAACACTCAAAACATCGTGTCGTTTGGATCACACGGGTGAGCCCGGCCCCATTGCCGTTCAAATCGCAGGCACCGATCCTTTGATGATGGCGTTGGCCGCTCAATATAACATCGATCGTGGCGCTCAAATTTTAGATATCAACATGGGTTGTCCCGCCAAAAAAGTATGCAACCAATGGGCGGGTTCTGCATTGATGCAAAACGAACCCTTGGTTTTGCAAATTGTTGAGGCAGTGGTTAACGTTGCACAACAAAACAAGATACCCGTCACGCTCAAAATGCGCACAGGATGGGATGCCAACAACAAAAATGCAGTTTCATTGGCCCGCGGTGCAGAGTCTGCAGGTGTTCAAATGATTACCGTGCACGGTCGAACCCGTGAGCAGGGCTACAAAGGTTTGGCCGAATACGACACGATTGAGCAAGTCAAAGACAGCATTTCAATTCCAGTTGTCGCCAATGGCGATATAGATTCTGTGTACAAAGCCGAAGAAGTTTTGCAACACACGGGCGCCGATGCGGTCATGATTGGTCGTGCGGCCTTGGGTCGTCCTTGGATTTTGGGTGAAATCGCTCATTATTTAAAACATGGAACCCAATTGGCTCCACCACTGATTGCACAAGTGCGACGCCAGTTAATCGAACACCTCACCGATCATTACCACTTGTACGGTCAAGACATGGGCGTCAAAAGCGCTCGCAAGCATATCGCGTGGTATGTCAAGTATTTACCAGAGGGTGAAGACTTTTGTCAATACTTTAACACCCTTGAAGATGCATCTATTCAAATTAAATCTTTGTGTCATTTTTTGGATATTTTGGCTTTGCAGGGTGATCGCATGCCTAAGCATTTTCAAAAATCCTATTTGGATTCCTTCTCATGAGTAAAAAACAAATTGAAGAAGTTGTCCGTCACAGTCTAGAAACCTATATTTGCGATCTGCGCGGAACAGAGCCTGATAATTTGCATAAAATGCTAGTGCATGTGATTGAAAAGCCTTTGCTCGATATTGTGATGAAGCATGCCGATGGCAATCAATCGCGTGCGGCGCATTGGCTAGGTCTCAACCGCAATACGCTTAGAAAAAAATTAGTTGAGCATAAGATGCTCTAACCGTCTTTATTTTTTTATTTGGATATTCAATGATCGCTTTAATCTCTGTTTCTAACAAAACAGGTGTTGTCGAATTCGTCCGTTCTTTACATGCTCTAGGTATTGGCATTGTGTCAACAGGTGGGACGGCCAAGCTATTGGCCGATGAAGGCATTCCTGTGCGCGAAGTTGCGCAAGTTACGGACTTTCCTGAAATGCTCGAAGGTCGCGTCAAAACATTGCATCCCAAAATTCATGGCGGTTTACTCGCGCGTCGTGATTTACCGGCGCATATGCAATCGCTTCAAGATCATCATATCGACCCCATCGATTTGTTGGTGGTCAACCTCTATCCTTTTGAAGCAACGGTTGCCAAGGCTGGTTGTACACTTGAAGAGGCCATTGAAAACATCGATATCGGTGGGCCTGCGATGGTGAGAAGTGCCGCCAAAAATTGGAAACATGTGGGTGTGCTCACCGATGCGTCTCAATATGCGCGCGTCCTTGAAGAGCTCAAGCAAAACAAAACCTTGAGCGATGTAACGCGTTTTGCATTGTCGGTTGCTGCATTCAATAGCATTAGTCAATACGATGGCGCAATCAGCGATTATTTGTCAAGCATTCAAACCGATGGAACGTTCGCCGAATTTCCGGGTCAAAACAATAGGCGTTTTATTAAATTGCAAGATTTGCGTTATGGTGAAAATCCTCACCAACAAGCCGCTTTTTATAGCGATGCATACCCCGTTGCTGGGTCATTGGTAACTGCAAAACAATTGCAAGGCAAAGAACTTTCTTACAACAACATCGCTGACGCGGATGCGGCTTGGGAATGCGTCAAAAGTTTTGATACGCCTGCTTGCGTAGTTGTCAAACACGCCAATCCGTGTGGTGTTGCGTTGGGTGTAGACGCTTTGCAAGCCTATAGCAAGGCTTTTAAAACCGACCCCACCTCTGCGTTTGGCGGCATCATTGCTTTCAATTATGCGGTCAATCTTGAGACGGCACAAGCGGTGAGCAAACAATTTGTAGAAGTTTTGATTGCGCCTTCGTACGACGATAAAGCGCTTGAATTGCTCAAAGCCAAAGCCAATGTACGTGTACTGGTGATTGATTGGAAGTTGGGTGCTTCTAATGCATCACATGGCAATGTCATTGACGTCAAACGCATTGGTTCGGGTTTGTTGATGCAAACGGCAGACAATCACATTTTGAAATTATCGGATCTCAAAGTCGTTACACAAAAACAACCCACATCGCAACAAATGCAAGATATGTTGTTTGCATGGAAAGTCGCTAAGTATGTGAAGAGTAATGCGATTGTTTTTTGTGTCGATGGCATGACCATGGGTGTGGGTGCAGGGCAAATGAGTCGACTCGATTCAGCGCGTATCGCAAGCATCAAAGCCGAGCATGCACAACTGTCATTGAAAGGCACTGTGGTGGCAAGTGACGCATTTTTTCCATTCAGAGATGGACTTGATGTAGTTGTTCAAGCGGGCGCGCATTGCGTGATTCAACCCGGCGGTTCCATGCGCGATCAAGAAGTGATTGATGCGGCTAACGAGCAAGGCGTTGCCATGGTATTTACGGGTGTGCGCCACTTCAGGCATTAAAAAAGATCATCAAATACGAGAAAACACATCAGCGGCGATTTGAACGGTTTCATTTAAATCATCCATCGAATGTGCAGAGCTCACAAATCCCGCTTCGTACAAAGCAGGCGCAATATAAACGCCGCGATCTAAAAGACCGTGAAAGAGCAGATTAAATTTTGCAGAATCGCTTTTCATCACTTCGGTGTAGTTGGGTGGCAATGTGGAGAGAAGAAAAAATCCAAACATCCCACCTTGACAATCGGAAGAAAATGCAACGCCCGCTTTGTTGGCTACTTTTTGTAAACCATCAATCAAATAACTTGTTTTTTGGGATAAGCCTTCAAAAAATCCAGGTTGGCTAATTTCATGAAGCGTAGCCAAACCGCAAGCGGTGGCCACAGGATTGCCACTCAGTGTGCCTGCTTGATACACAGGGCCTAAAGGAGCGAGTTGTTCCATCACACCACGTTTGCCGCCAAAAGCAGCCAAGGGCATGCCCCCGCCAATGACTTTGCCCAACACGGTGACATCGGGTTCGAATCCAGGAATAAGTTGTGCATAAATACTTTGCGCGCTACCCAATGCCACACGAAAGCCCGTCATGACTTCATCAAAAACAAGCAAAGCACCGTGTTGCGTACACAACTCTCTGCATCGTTTCATGAATGGAACACTGGCGCGAACAAAATTCATATTGCCCGCAATCGGTTCAATCATGATGCAAGCGATTTGACCGCTGTGCAATGCAAAAGCTTCTTCAAGTTGTGAGACATTGTTGTATTGCAAAACGATCGTGTCTTTGGCGACCTCTGCAGGTACGCCCGCCGATGTGGGGTGACCAAATGTTGCCAAGCCTGAACCCGCCTTGACCAGCAAAGCATCGGCGTGTCCGTGATAACAACCTTCAAACTTAATAAATTTTGTTTTGCCCGTTGCACCACGCGCTAATCGCAAAGAACTCATGCCCGCTTCAGTGCCAGAACTCACCAAACGAACCATATCCATCGATGGAACTTTTTCTATGATGGCTTCGACCAATTGAACTTCACGCTCTGTGGGTGCGCCAAATGAAAATCCATCAATTACTGCTTTTTGAACGGCTTGCAAAACAGCAGGGTGACCGTGACCCAAAATCATGGGTCCCCACGATCCGATGTAATCGATGTAGCGTTGACCGTTGGCGTCCCAAAAATAAGCGTCTTGTGCGCGTTGAACAAAACGTGGTGTGCCACCCACTGCGCGAAATGCGCGAACGGGTGAATTCACACCACCTGGAATGACTTGTCGCGCGCGATCAAAAAGAGTTTGATTCAAGTCTGTCATGATGATGAAATATTGATTTAGTGTTTGACTTGATGGCCGTGGAGAAAAAAATCGTCTGATGTCATCGGGCTTTCTGTTTCAATGACATCATCGTCGCGTTCGGATTGTGCCCAAAACAATCGATCGGGCACCACATGTCCCATACCGGGGCGAAAACCATTGTCGAGGCAGCCATCCAAATAACCCAATGCCTCGGCCGTTGCAGACTCTAAATCAGCGCCGACGGCCAATAAGCCTGCCAAAGACGCGCTGAGCGTATCGCCTGTACCCGTAAAGACCGCTTCGAATCGTTCGATTTCTTCTGAAACCAAAACCGTGTGTGGACTGGATAGGGCGTTTTCTATGTGTTGTGCGCCTTGCGGAATGCCCGTGACCAAGGTGTAGGGTACGCCCTTGTCTGCGGCCATTTTGGCAATGTCTCTGGGCGTTGGATTTTTATCGCTCGACCAATCGGGCAATAGCCAGCGCCACAAAGTGCTGTGGTTTCCAATCAAAATAGTGGTTTGCGGCAAGATGAGTTCTTTGAATGCATCTAAATATTCATCGATCGCGTCTTCTTCCCACCACGAGAGGCTGGGCATATAGGCAACAACAGGAACGTCGGGGTAGTCGGCACAGGTTTCGGCGATGACCGATAAATTTTCGGGTGTGCCGCAAAAGCCCACTTTGATGACGCGCACGGTGACATCTTCTAGAACGCAACGCGATTGCTCCGACACCATTTCTTCGTCCAAACTGATGTGGTCAAAAATTTCTGCGGTGTCTCGAATCCAACAACCCG
>SHXN01000140.1 GCA_009693305.1 Limnohabitans sp. | reverse complement strand
CAACACCACGTTGGTAAACACCATCACCACCATGAGCGCCATGCAAATCACCATTAGGAATGTGAGGAACTTGCAGTAGTGATCGATTAATTGTTTGATCATGCGGGCCACCTTTTTTGTGCGTCTGCATAAAATATACTAACTGGTTAGTTTTATTTAATTGGTAACCTCCTTAGGCTGCCGAAAAAAATCTTGTTATTTAAATACTAAGTCTTAATAAAACGGATGAGTAACTCAACAATATTGTCTCGGCGTTGTGCTTGAAACGGGGCATCGTCAAAGTCTTTGCTAAAAATCAAGCCAAACGTGTGTTTGTTGGCCACATTAAAAACCGACAGCGCCGAGATGGTCATGTGTAAATCAACGGGGTCAAGTCCTTTTCTAAAAACAACTTGCGACACACCACGCTCGTACACAGCGCGCACTCCGTCAATGGCGGCAATGTTGAGGTTGTGAATCACTTTGCTTTGTTTGAGATAGGCGCCGCTGTGGATGTTTTCGTTCATGACCAAGCGAATGAAGTCGGGGTTTTGTGTTTGGTATTCGACAGTAAAGCCAACCAATTTGCGCATGGCTTCTTCGGGTTTAAAATCTTCTAAATGCAAATCCGTTTCAATTTGTCGGATGCGGCGATACGCGTCTTCGAGTACAGCTAAATACAAACCTTCTTTGCTTTTGAAGTAGTAATAGATCATGCGCTTGCTCGTGCGTGTTGCGTCTGCAATGGCATCGATGCGTGCACCGCTTAAACCTTTGCTCGCAAACTCCGCCGTTGCGACTTGCAAAATTTCCGCCATCGTGCGCTCGGGGTCGTTGGTGCGTCCCGTGATGGGCGCAGTGGAAGATTTGCGAGTGGGGCGTTTTGAATGTACCGGTTCGTTCATGGGGTGAAGTATATGCAATGTGGCAATTAAATATGATTGTTTTATATTAAAGAATACTTTAAAATGAACAATCTAAATTAAAGAATTCTTTAATATGGCTCGAATTGTCGGATCCTACGGAAAGTCAACCACCCTTGGGGAAGAGGTTAAAACCTTCATTCCTTACGCTCTTCTTCCCAAAGGCCAGTCCTCAATCCAGACTGTTATTTGTTATTAAATAACAAAGCTGAGTTGGCGCTCGCTCGCCTGTCTGGGGTTTCGCACCTCATTCCCTGATTAAATTGGTTGCTTTACAGTGCGATACGCAAAGAGGCCTTGCTTACATCTCAGATTGAAGGAACACAAGCGACTATCACATATTTATTCGATGAAGAGGTTGGGCTAGAGGTGAGCAATACAGAAGATGTGGAGGAGGTGACTAATTACGTCGCAGCGTTTAAATTTGTTAGGGATAACCTAAAAAATCCCAGAGGCTTGCCCGTTAGAGTTCGTTTGTTAAAACAAGCACACAAAATTTTATTAAAAGGTGTGAGAGGTACGGGCAAACAACCAGGTGAAATCCGTTGCTCACACAATTGGATCGGTGGCTCTCGTCCTGGTAATGCAGTTTTTGTTCCTCCGCCTCCTCACCAAGTTGCAGGCCTATTGAGTGAACTCGAAACTTTTATTCATGATCAACCAAGAAGAGATCAATCGCAACCTTCCAAGTGCGGTGCTTTGCCTTCATTGGTTGTGATTGCATTGGCGCACGCGCAGTTTGAAACGATTCATCCCTTTTTTTAGATGGCAATGGTAGTATTGGACGGTTGCTCATCTCAGTATTCTTAGAAGACATGGGATTGTTGCCAGAGCCTTTGATGTAATTGAGTGGTTATCTCAAGCAACATCAAATTGAGTATTACCGTTTGCTATCGGGTATTCGATCACAAGGTGATTGGGAATCTTGGATTTCTTTTTTCTTGAGGGTGTGTGTGGCTACATCCGATGCTGAAAAAAGCATTATTTAAATTGCAAGTTTGGTAGCGGCTGATCCTCACAAACTTTTGGAATATCCGAATGTTAGTGCGGCCTCCATTCGATTGTTTGAACTGCTTCCCATGATGCCTCGGTTTACCATTGAGCGGGTGCGTAAAGCTTTAGATACATAATTTCCAACGACCAATGCAGCAGTTCTAGCTTTCGAGAAATTAGGAATGATTACCGAAACAACGGGTCAGAAAAAGAATCGATGTTTTAGTTATGCAATGTATATCAAGTTGTTATCGCAATAGTTTGAAATTGATTATGACAAATATGTTGTTACCAGTTGTGCTTGGGCTATTTAGCGTGGGCCAAGTCCTATTTAATCAACACCATTCCCGCGTTTTTACTCGCACCGATGGCAGGACCTAGGTCAAGCGCGCGCTTCTTGTTGGTCGGTTAAGCCATATCTTTAATAACTGCATTCATCGACTTTATAGAGACCTTCTTTTTTGCAGTGCCAAACATACCTTTGAGAGCTGTGACTTCGCCGGTGATCGCGACCAACTTATAACGATCGTGCGCGATTTGGACAAACTCGACGCGATCACCCGTCTCGATTTTTAGCGCACGACGAACTTCAATAGGAATGGTGAGTCGGCCATTGGGTGTGAGGGTAGCAGTATGCATTCAAAATGTCCTTGTTGTTAACTTTAAAGTTACGAATGAGGATTGGCAATAAGACCCTTCTCGTTTTCAAATCATACTCAGCTACTCAAAATCAAGAAGTTCAGTATTATTGACCACATGTCCACATCAGCCCCAACCAAATCCATGGCCGGCATCGGCCTACTGCTGATGGCGGTGGCGTGTTTTGCTTTTATTGATACCCTAACCAAACAAGTCACGCTCACGATTCCTATCTTGATGGTGGTTTGGGTGCGTTATTCCATTCAAGCCATTCTTACCACGGCGTATATTTTTCCCAAGCTCGACAAGTCGGTGCTGTCCACGCATTTTTTGCGGATTCACCTTGTGTGTGATTTGCTGATGTTAATGTGCACGTTGCTTGCGATCGTGAGTTTGAAGCATTTGCCTGTGGGCGAGTTCTCGGCGATTGTGATGACGTCACCGTTGGTGGTGACTTTGCTTGCACAGCGATTGCTCGGTGAGCATGTGTCAGTTAAGCGTGTGATGTTGGTGATCGGTGGTTTTATCGGCGTGTTATTGATTGTGAGGCCTGGCAGCGATGCGTTCAGTGTGTATATGTTTTTTCAGATGGTATTGGTGGTGCTCAATGCGGCGTTTCAGTTGCTCACCAGCAAACTCTCGCAAACAGAAAAAAGCATGACGATACATTTTTATTCGGTGTGGACGGGCGCTTTGTTGACCTCGTTTTTGTTGTTTTGGGGATGGACCACCATCACTCAACCGCTCATTTGGTTTGAACTGTTATTGATTGGTGCGGTAGGTGCCATTGGTCATTTCTGTTTGATCGTTGCTTTTCAAAAAACTGAAGTCGTGGTGTTGATGCCTTACATGTACGCTCAAATCGGTTTTGCCATGTTGGGTGGTTGGTTGATGTTTAATCACATTCCCGATCGATAGTTGACCATGGGCGTGGTACTGATTGCGATTTGTGGATTGGCCAGCGCGTATTTAACTTTGATTGAGCGTAGACGGTTTAGGCTTTAAATCAAGCTAATTATTTAACCAACGTCACAAACGCAAACGTCAATCCCTTCTCACTCACATTCTTTTGTCGTTCTATTTCTTTCCAACTCGAATCCAATACGGGCGCATACGCATCACCCTCAAAATCGGCATCAATTTCGGTGACCACAATTTTGCTTGCCAGTGGCAAGGCTTGCGCATAAATTTCTGCGCCACCCATCACCCACACATCGGCGTGTGCGGCGCAAATTTGCAATGCCTGTTGTAGCGATGTGGCCACTTGCGCACCGTTGGCCGACCATTGCGCTTGTCGCGTGAGAACGATGTTGTCTCTACCAGGTAGGGGTCTGAATTTGACGGGGATGGAGTCCCATGTTTTGCGGCCCATCATGACGGGTTGACCCATGGTGACGCGTTTGAAGTGCGCCAAATCTTCTGGTAAATGCCACGGCATTTGATTGTCTTTGCCGATGACGCCGTTGCGCGCGCGTGCATAAATTAAATTCAATGCCATGTGATTAATGACGCTTGTTTGGGTTTAAACCGCAACGGGTGCTTTGATGGCGGGATGACATTGGTAGTCTTGCATCAAAAAATCTTCAAACTCGTACTCAAAGATAGAATCGGGTTGACGTTGAATTTGTAAGGTGGGGTAGGTCATGGGCGCACGACTCAATTGCAATTGCACTTGTTCATGATGGTTACTGTAGATGTGGCAATCGCCACCTATCCAAATAAAATCACCCACATCTAAATTGCATTGTTGCGCCACCATGTGCGTGAGCAATGCGTAGCTTGCAATATTAAATGGCACACCCAAAAATATATCTGCACTGCGTTGATAGAGTTGACAACTCAGTTTGCCTTTTTGACCTGCATGTTCAGGTGGTGCCACATAAAACTGAAAAAATGCATGACACGGCATGAGCGCCATTTTGGAGAGTTCGGATACATTCCATGCGCTCACCATGATACGTCGGGAATCGGGATTGGTTTTGAGGGTTTGAATCACATCGGCGATTTGATCGATGTGACCGCCATCGGGCGTGGGCCAACTGCGCCATTGCACGCCATACACAGGTCCTAAATCACCGTCTGCGCGCGCCCATTCGTCCCATATAGAGACGCCACGTTCTTTTAGCCAGTTGTTATTGCTCGATCCTTGCAAAAACCACAGCAATTCGTGAATGATGGATTTGAGATGAACTTTTTTGGTGGTGACCAGTGGAAAGCCTTCATTCAAATCAAATCGCATTTGATAACCAAACACACTGCGCGTGCCGCTCCCTGTGCGATCGGATTTACTCACGCCATGGGTGAATACATGACGCATGAAATCTTCGTATTGTAAGCGGATGGGTTTTGATGAACTTGTCATAGAAAGAAGTTTAAGCGATAGCCAGATCGGTTTTGAGCGCTAGGTTTAGACGCGAACCACCCGCTGGGGGTTGAGCGTGTTGTGCGGGTCGAGGGCGCGTTTGATGTTGCGCATGAGGCTCAGCGCAACGGGGTCTTTATAGCCAACCAAAGTATCAACTTTGAGGCTTCCAACGCCGTGCTCGGCGCTGATGGAGCCGTTAAATTGACGCACCGATTGGTAAACCAAGGTGTTGACCGCGTCTTCGTAGGTGTGCAAAAAAACTTGCGGGTCGACGTCGTTGGGCGCTTGCACATTGAAATGCAAATTACCGTCGCCTAAATGTCCAAAATTAACCAATCGCATACCTGGAATTTGTTCGGATAATTTTTTTTCTGTTTCTGCCACAAATTGAACAATGGCCGAGACGGGCAATGAGATGTCGTGTTTGATATTGAGCCCTTCAACCGCTTGCGCCAAGGTGATGCTTTCGCGAATGTGCCACAGGTTGTTGGCGTGGCTTAAATTTTCTGCAACAACAGCGTCGGTAATAAAACCTTGTTCTGCGGCTGCTTCCAGCAAAGTTTCAAATTGTGTGCGTGCGTGTTGTTCTGATTCTGTATCTGAATTTTCTAAGAGAACGCAATAGGGCGCTTCTTTCCATAAGGGTACGCGCAGTTGTGCAAAATGTTTGTCAACTAAGCTCAATGAAAATTGTCCCATCACTTCAAAACCCGTAAGGCCTGCGCCTAATTGTTGTTGCGCCAAATGCAATAAATCAACCGATGCTTGTAAGTGAGGCAATGAAGCCCATGCGGTGAGTTTGGCGCGCGGTTGTGGATACAACTTCATGGTGGCAGCGGTGATGATGCCCAAGGTGCCCTCGGATCCCACAAATAAATCACGCAAGTCGTAACCCGTGTTGTCTTTGCGCAAACCTGTGAGGCCTTCCCAAATATCACCGGTAGCTGTAACGACTTCGAGTCCTAAACACAAATCACGCGTGTTGCCATAGCGAATCACTTGCGTGCCGCCTGCATTGGTGGATAAATTGCCGCCCAATGTGCAACTGCCTTCGGAGCCTAAGCTGAGTGGATATAAAAAACCTTCTTCTTGTGCGGCTTGTTGCAGAACTTGCAATACGCAACCGGCTTCTGCCGTGATGGTGGAATTGGCTTTATCGATGTGTCGTATGCGATTTATGCGTTGCATATTTAGCAATACTTGTTGGCCGCTGTTGTCGGGTATAGACCCGACAACCAAACCTGTGTTGCCGCCTTGCGGAACAATACTGACGCCATTGGCAGCGCAGGCTTTGATCACTTGCGACACTTCTTGTGGATTGGCGGGTTTGACCACGCACAAGGCTTTGCCCGTTTCGCGTTTGCGCCAATCCATCACATAGGC
>SHXN01000006.1 GCA_009693305.1 Limnohabitans sp. | reverse complement strand
CTACATACGCAAGTTTCACGGCAAAACATTGGTCATTAAGTATGGTGGCAAGGTCATGACCGACCCCGCTCTTCAAGCGGACTTTGCGGCCGACGTGGTTTTACTCAAGCTCGTGGGCATGAACCCTGTGGTCGTCCATGGAGGCGGGCCACAAATTGAAACAGCCCTCAACCGCCTTGGCAAAAAAGGCGAGTTTATTCAGGGTATGCGAGTGACAGACGCAGAAACCATGGAGGTGGTGGAGTGGGTCTTGGCTGGCGAAGTTCAGCAAGACATCGTCGGACTCATCAATCAAGCGGGAGGCAAAGCCGTTGGGCTGACTGGGCGAGATGGCGGGATGATTCGTGCGCGCAAACTGCGTATGATCGATAACAAAGACCCTTCGGTGGAATATGACGTGGGACTGGTCGGCGACATCGTGAGCATTGACCCCAGCGTCGTTAAAGCCTTGCAAGACGATGCGTTTATACCCGTCATCAGTCCGATTGGATTTGGCGAAGAAAACGAGGCCTATAATATCAACGCCGATGTGGTGGCGGCTAAACTAGCCACGGTCTTAAAAGCCGAAAAACTGGTATTATTAACCAATACCACGGGTGTTTTGGATAAAAACGGTCAATTATTGACCGATCTAAGTGCTCGCCGTATTGACGAATTATTTGAAGATGGCACGATCAGTGGGGGTATGTTGCCTAAAATCAGTGGTGCCTTGGACGCGGCCAAAAGCGGCGTGAATTCAGTGCATATTATTGATGGCAGAGTGCCGCATGCTTTACTGCTCGAAATTTTGACAGATCAAGCATTTGGCACCATGATTCGTTCTCATTAAATATTTCTTCTAGGAGTTGTAAGATGGATGACGCGCACCATGAGGATTCGTCTTTGGCGACACGCAGGCGTCCCAAGCCTGGGGAGAGGCGCACTCAAATTTTGCAAACCTTGGCTACGATGCTCGAGAAGCCTAGGGCAGACCGCATCACCACAGCGGCATTGGCCGCTGAGTTGGTGGTGAGTGAGGCCGCGTTGTATCGGCACTTTGCAAGCAAAGCACAAATGTTTGAAGGATTGATTGAATTCATTGAACAAAGTTTGTTCGCGCTCATCAATCAAATTTCTGCGCGTGAGGGTGAAGGCACACAAAAAGCCAAACAAATCCTCACCGTGATTTTGCAGTTTGCTGAAAAAAATCGGGGTATGGCGCGTGTGATGGTGGGCGACGCCTTGGTGTTTGAAAACGCGCGTTTGCAACAACGCGTGAACCAGTTATTTGAGCGCATCGAGTCGATTTTGCGTCAAGTGGTAAAAGAAGCGGCCTCACAACGTCAATCAACAACTCCCACTGTCGACGCCAATGTGTTGTCCTCTGTATTGATTTGTTTTACGCAGGGACGTTTGCAACGATTTGTTCGCTCGGGCTTTAAGCGCGCATCCATTGAACAACTCGATGAGAGCTTGTCAATTTTGATGTGAGATTTTTTTATTTTTTAAGATAACCAGTCTCGCGCGGATCGGCCCATGTTTCGTTGGGCACCAATGCAAACCAATCGGGACGCCCTGGGTCGCGGTCATACGGATACCCGCCCAACGATTGATAAAGTTCTGCGTATTGTTTTAATTTGTCGCGATTGAGGGACACACCAAGACCCGGGCCTGTGGGCACTGCAATTGAGCCGTTTTGATAGGGCATGAGGTCGCCTTCAATCACATCATCCACCAAATGATGATAGTGGGCATCGGCTTTGAAACTTAAATTAGGAACGACTGCGCCCATGTGCAACATGGTGGCGAGTTGAATACCGAGTTCGCCCGATGAATGCACGGCGATGCCCGTTTGAAAAGTTTCGCACACGCCCGCGGCCTTGATGCATGATCGTATGCCACCCCAAAACGTAGTGTCTAACAAAATCACATCAACAGCAGGGTCGCGCACGTTGGTGGCGAGTTGTTCAAAATTAATCACCACTGTGTTGGTGGCCAAGGGAATGCGCACTTTTTCGCGGACGCGACGCATGCCGTTCAAGCCCCATGTGGGGTCTTCCAAATAATCATTGTTGAGATCTTCAATCGCTTGACCAAAGCGAATGGCGGCCTCGACACTCAATGCAGCATTGGGGTCGTAGCGCACGCTGTCATGCCCAACCGCATGCGCCATGGCTCGAAACGCTTCGAGTTCATAGTCGGGATGAAACACGCCACCTTTGAGTTTGTGGGAAGTAAAGCCATATTGCGTTTTCAGTTTGATGGCCTCTTGCGACAAATCGTCGGCAGTGGTGATGCCGCCTACACCTGTTTTTTCATTCGGGTATGTGAAAAATAAATAACTGGCGAATGGCACGCGATCTCTTACTTTGCCCCCAAGCAAATCGCATGCGGGCACATTTAAAAATTTACCGATGATGTCAATACAAGCAAATTCGAGTGCGGCGTGCAGTTGTGTGCGGTTGTTATATAGACTCGCTGTGGGATTACAAATTTTGAATCGCATGGCTTCGAGTTCAAACGGGTTGTGTCCTACCAAATAAGTTTTGAGTTGACGAAAAGCCATCTCTGCACTCTCGCCTCCGCCGCCCATTTCGCCCAAACCAGTAATGCCCACGTCGGTATCAACTTCGATGATGGTGCGAACAAAGCGGCCCCAATGCGCACCGTTGGAATGACGCAGGGGTGCGTGAAGTGGAACGGTGACGGTGGTGGCGCGTATGTCGGTGATACGGGGTTGTTTCATGACAAGGTCTCCTGCAAGGCTTGAAGCAAGCCGAGTTGTTGAATGCATTGGTGATGTTGTGCGACGGCAGATAGCCAAGGCGTGTGATGGGGCAAATGTGATCCCCAAATGCTTTGGATACTTAAGAGAGATGCAGTGCAGTCATTGCTGTTGTTGGCGTGTTGTTGTGCAATTGCTTGTAACTGTTCGCGCATCGTGTCTGACCATGCATAGGCAATGTGATCTTGCGTGAGCCCTTCTAAAAAACGCATCCATGCAGCGGCTGCAAATGCAAAGCATTGAAATGATTGTTGCGACTGTATGCGCTTTTCAATGCTTGGAACCCAACGCAATGGAATCTTTTGTGAACTGTCGTTGCAAATTTGAAGCGCTTTGTGTTGTAGTGAAGGATTGGCAAAGCGTTGCGATAAATGATCGCGGTAGGTGTCAAGACGTGGGCGTGACAATAGAGGCATCACTTCGTGTGTCATTAATGCGTATCCAAAATCACGCAAGGGTTGAGAAGCTACGCAGTCATTCATCGCTGTCAATCCTAGAACTGCGCCCATGGCTGCCAGTGCCGTGTGTGTGGCGTTGAGCATTCGCAATTTGGCGTTTTCAAAAGGTGCGACGTCATCGACGACTTGAACTCCCACGCTTTTTAAAACAATAGCGTCGTTCATATCAACAAAACGATGTTCAATAACCCATTCCCAAAAGGGCTCGGTAGCAATGGCTGCTTGATCGCTCTCGCCCAATGCCAGCTCTGCTTGCGCGCGTCACAAATCGGTGGCTTGAGGCACAATGCGATCGACTATGCTGCTGGGGAACGCACACTGCGTGTAAATCCATTGGGTGAGTTTTGTATTTTGTTGTTCGGCTTGAACCGAACACAAATTTTTTAATTGCGTACCGTTGCCGCTTAAGTTGTCGCACGATGCAATGGTTAATCCAGATAAAGATAATTGCTGACGCAAGGCCAAGCCATCCACAATCAATTGAGCAATGGTGGGTGTGTAACCTTTTTCTGTAATGGTGAGTGTTAACCAGCGCTTGTGCGGTGACGCAATCGCATCAATGACTTGTTGTCGATGAGTCGCTGCAACGCAACTGTTGCCAATCGCATGGATCCATTGAAATGTTGGCTTGTATCCATCAGAAATTTGAACGCTGTAGCGATGGTTTTGTGCGTGCAATGCATTCACCGTATTGGGGTTGTTGATGGCAACACCGAATACGCTCCAACGCGAATCGCCTTGCTTGATGAGTTGATCAAAAACCCATGCTTGATATGCGCGATGAAAGGCACCTAAGCCTAAATGCACAACACCTGTTGGTATAACAGACATTAAAACTTAAAAAGCTGATTTGATTTTGGTGCCGCAGTCAACCAATTCTTGCCATGTGGCGTCGTCGATTGTGATGCCGTTTTTGTCACGATTGGCTCTGGCTTTTCTCTCGGGTTCGCCTGCGAGTAGAACACCGTTAGAGCCAGATGCAGTTGGACTCTTTTTGAGCCAGTCTAAAAATTCTAGGGTCTCCGACGCAAACACAACACCACTGCCTAATTTTTTTGGATCGATCACGATGGTGAGCATGTTGTTGAGAACCGCGCGTCGACCGTCGTATTCTTTGTGCCATGTGCCGCCACCACTCAATGCGCCACCTAAGAGTTCGCAGACCAATGCAAGACCAAAGCCTTTGTATTCCCCAAACGGCATAAGCGCGCCTGCGCGTCTATTGGGTTGAGGCACGACCACCACGCCAGGGTCGGTGGTGGGGTTGCCGTCACCATCAATCAAAATGCCGGGGCTTACACGTTCACCTTTGTTGTATGCCACGCGCATCTTGCCTTGTGCTACGCGACTTGTTGTAAAGTCGAGAACAAAAGGCTCGCGTTTTTGTTCATCCACCCCAATGGGAATGCCAATACAACAAGGGTTGGTGCCATAGCGGCCATCAGAACCACCAAAGGGTGCAACGTTGGGTCTGGATAACACATTGACAAAATGAATCGAGATCCAACCGCGTGCCACAGCCATTTCAGCAAAATGACCAATGCGACCCAAGTGATGTGATCGCGCCAACGTAAAAATATAAGCACCGTGTTGTTTAACGCGCTCGAACGCGATACTCATGGCTTGCACGCCCAGGATTTGACCAAAACCCGTGTCACCATCTAAACCCAACAACATGCCGTTATCCACCTTGATGAGCGTTGATGCAGAGAGTTTTAAATTGCCTTCTAAGATGGCATCAACATAACGAGGCGCCATGCCCACCCCATGCGAATCGTGACCGCTTAAGTTGGCCAATACCAAAATGGGAGCCACTTGTTGTGCGATGGGTTTTGTTGCTCCTACAGAAGAAAACAGATGGGCAACGCGTTGTTCTAGTTCTGACGATGAAATGATGTGTGACATAAAAAATTAAAAATTACATGACCGCGCCAAGTTGCCAAGGCACAAATTCGTTTTGACCATAACCGTGCAATTCACTTTTGCTGTATTTGCCAGATGCACAATCCAAGATGTGTTGAAAAATCTCTTGGCCTTTTTTCTCGATGCTGGAGTTGCCTTCCACAATATCCCCGCAATTGATATCGATGTCGTCTTGTTGCTTATTCCACAATGCAGAATTAGTGGAAAGTTTGAGTGAAGGAGTTGGGGCACATCCATAAGCAGAACCACGTCCTGTGGTGAAGCAAATCACATTGGCGCCACCCGCCACTTGTCCTGTGGCGCTTACAGGGTCATAACCTGGCGTGTCCATATAAACAAAACCGTGCGCATTAACTTTTTCTGCGTATTCATAAACGGCTTCTAAATTGGTTGTTCCGCCTTTGGCCACCGCGCCCAAAGATTTTTCAAGAATGGTGGTGAGGCCGCCTGCTTTGTTGCCAGGAGAGGGGTTGTTGTTCATCTCACCTTGATTGATTCGCGTGTAGTTCTCCCACCATTTGATGCGTTGCACTAATTTTTGTCCAACCTCCCTGTTGACCGCGCGACGCGTTAATAAATGTTCAGCGCCATAAATTTCGGGTGTCTCACTCAAAATCGCAGTGCCACCGTGCGCCACTAACAAATCAACCGCATGACCCAATGCAGGATTGGCACTGATGCCCGAATAACCATCGGAGCCGCCGCATTGCAATCCCACCATGATGTGTTCAACGCTGCAGGGCACGCGTTTGATGGCATTGGCGTGGGGCAGCATTTGTTTGACCAATGCAATTCCTTTGGCCACTGTTTTTGCAGTACCACCCGTGTCTTGAATGTTGAAGGTTTGCAAGGTGCTGCCCTCTTTTAATCCGCTGTGCGCAAGCCATGCATTAATTTGATTAGCCTCACAACCCAGACCCACCACCAATGCTGCTGCAAAGTTGGGATGCGTTGCATAACCCGCCAATGTGCGTTCCAATACTTGAATGCCTACGCCATCGGTGTCCATACCGCAACCCAAACCATGCGTGAGCGCAACAACGCCATCCACATTTGGAAAATCTGCCAGTGCAGATGGATTGGTGGTGCGAGAAAAATAATCGGCAACGGCACGCGCGGCCGTTGCAGAGCAATTGACGCTCGACAAAATGCCCACATAGTTGCGCGTGGCTACACGCCTGTCGGCGCGAACAATGCCATCAAAGCTTGCTTGTTTTTTTGCTGGTGCGGGTTTGATATCGGCACAAAACGCATAGTCGCGATCAAAGTCACCTTTATCGGGGCCCATATTGAGGTTGTGAATATGTACGTGTTCACCGAGCGCAATTGCTTGACTCGCAAAGCCTATGATTTGGTTGTAGCGACGAACGGGTTGCCCCGCTGCAATTGCGCGCGTGGCTATTTTGTGTCCGGGTGGAATGAGGCCTTTGACGGCGATGTTTTCAACGCTCGTCCCACTCATGAGTTGCGTGCGAGCAATGACCACATCATCGGCGGTGTGAAGTCGAATGAATGATTGCATGATTGAAATTTAAAAAGTTAATAAACCAATTTGGGTAACCACAGTACCAAACTGGGTACATAAGTGATGACCACCAAGCTACCCAATAGCGGCACCAACCAAGGCAAGATCGCCATGGTGGTTCTCTCCACGCTGAGTTTGGCAACGCGTGCCAATACAAACAACACCATGCCCATAGGAGGATGCAACAAACCAATCATTAGGTTGAGCACCATCACCAAACCAAAGTGAACCAAATCAATGCCCAACTTTTGACAAATGGGAACCAAGATAGGAACCAAGATGGTGATGGCCGCCGTGGGCTCTAAAAAACACCCCACAAACAACATCAACAAATTAGCGAGCAATAAAAACACCCATGGCTCTTTGGTAAAACCCAACACCCATTCGCCAATCGCCGCAGTGACGCCTGTTGCTGTAAGCATCCAACCAAAAATACTCGCGGCCGCAACGATGAACAAGACCGTGGCTGTTGTTTCAACGGTTTCTAAACACACCTTGACAAACATTTTGAGCGTCATGGTGCGATACCACAACAATCCCAAAATCAAAGCCCATACGCATGCGGCAATCGCGCCTTCGGTGGGTGTAAAAACGCCTGTTGTCATGCCGCCAATTAAAAGGACAGGCGTCATGATGGGCAACACCGCTTGAAAATCAAAGAAGCGATCGGCAACAAATAAAACAGCGATGGCAGCAAACACCGTCCATTGCGGTTGAAAACCCAATTGAGTGACCAAATACCAAATTGACAAAGGCCAAGCAATCACAACAACCGTTTCAATCAACGCTTTGATCACGCGTGGCCATTCAAATTTGACATCGGCGCCCCAACCATTTTTATGCGCAAAGTAAGCAACGGTGAGCATCATTAAAAATGCCATTAAAACACCAGGTGATATGCCCGCCATGAACAAAGCACCCACCGACACATTGGCCATCATGCCGTAAATCACAAAAGGCAAACTCGGTGGAATGATGGGACCTAATGTGGCTGAAGCAGCAGTGACGCCCACAGAAAATTCTTTGCTATAGCCGTGATCGGTCATGGCTTTGATTTCGATGGTTCCCAATCCTGCTGCGTCTGCGATGGCTGTTCCACTCATGCCTGCAAAAATAACAGACCCCAATACGTTCACATGGCCTAACCCACCTTTGAGCCAACCCACCAAGGCCAATGCATAGTTGTAAATGCGATTGGTGATGCCTGCGTTGTTCATCAAATTACCCGCAAGAATAAAAAACGGCACGGCCAACAAAGGAAAACTATCAATGCCCGACACCATACGATGAATCACCACAAACGGCGGTGTTGAGCCTTGATAGATTAAATAAATGAAAGACGCGCCCGCCATGGAAATAGCCACAGGTATGCCGCCACTCAAGAGAATTAAAAAAATAATTTTTAACATAGGGGCACTTTATATAAAGAGGTGGAATGCATCAACGATCGCTCATTTCGGTGGCGGGTTTTTCGAGCACGCTGTAGCCGCGCTCCCAATGAACTTTGGCAACCCATAATGATCGCAAAAACATAGTAGCAAAACCAAACATACAAATACCATACACAATGTTCATCGGCAAATCAACAATGGTCATTTTGTAACTGCCCAAGCGTTCCATCATTTGCCAAGTTAAAAAAGTGGCCGTCCCTAAAAAAGCGCAACGCAACAAATCCGTTAAAACTGAAAGCGCCCTGCACACCACATGCGGCAGATGGCGATAAAAGAAATCAACTTGTATGTGGTTGTTTTTAGCCACACCAATCGCAGCACCCGTGAAAACAGAAGCTATAAGCAAATAGCGCGCTATCTCCTCTGTCCATGCGGCAGAATTATTAAGTACATAGCGGGTAAAAAATTGATGGAAAACGGTGAGGCCTAGCGCCCAAAAGAAAAATAAGGCCACCCAAGCCTCTATAGGCGTGCCTGACAAATCGACTTCTTCATCGGTGGAGTGAAACTGCCCATCGTCGCTTATGATTTTGGGGCCAGAATAAATATCTATGGAAGCGCTCATGTGTACGACCTCATTAAACTAAAAAATCTATCCATTCGATTAATACCGAATGGATAGATGCGACTTAACAATTATTTGGCGGCTTGAATCTTGTCGTAATCAGCGCGTGTGAAACTCATTGACTCAAGCGGTTTGGCCTTTAATACAGCGTCTTGAAAACTTTTGCGATCCACCGTAACAATTTGCAAACCTTTTTTCTTGAACTCATCAGCCAACTCAGCTTCACGTTTTTTGATTTGTGCTGTTGCACGTGATGCAGCTTGTTGCGTCACTTCAGTGAACATTTTCTTTTCAGCGTCGCTCAACTTATTCCACACATGTGGAGCAATTTGTGTAATTAATCCATCCACAATATGACCCGTCAACATAATGGCTTTTTGTACTTCATAGAACTTCTTAGCTTCAATGGTAGTCAAAGGGTTCTCTTGTGCATCTACGGTGCCGTTTTGCAATGCCAAATACACTTCAGCAAATGCAATCGGTGTGGGGTTGGCACCGCATGCTTCAGGTGTGGCGCGGTATAAGGGTACGTCAGGCACACGAATTTTGATTCCCTTCATGCCTTCGCAATTGGTAAAGACTTTTTGAGCAGTGGTGTGGCGAGCGCCATAATAGGTATAGGCCGTGACTTGAATACCTGTTTTGGCACGAAACTCGTTGACCATCTCTTGAAACACAGGGCTCTTGGAGTAAGCCAATAAATGATCGCCATCACGGAAGATGAACGGATAGTAAGCAATACCAAATCGTGGGTATGTGCGTGCTGCAAATGATGGACCACTGATGATCATGTCAACGGTGCCCAAGGTGAGGCCTTGGTTAATGTCGGTTTCTTTGCCTAATGTGGACGCAGGAAACACTTGAATTTCAAATGCTGCGTTTTTTAATCTCATCGGCCGCCCATACCGACTCGGTGTGATAAGGCTCAGATGTTTCGTACACGTGTGCCCATTTGAGTTTTTGCTGGGCTTGCACCGTTGCGCTACCCAACAAACCGAGTGCAAGTGCACCTGCGGTAGCTAGTAGTTGAAGGCGTAAACGTTTTTTCATGCTTGTCTCCTGTTAAAAAAAGTGCTGACGGAAAATCAAAAACCACTGGGGTGATTGGGTGGGCGACGCCAGCTCGCGCTGTATCTTTTGTGGGCCTGCTTGAGGTGATGTTGCATGGCGCGTTTGGCCACCGTGCTGTTGCGTTCTCGAATGGCTTGGTACACGCGTTCGTGCTCGGCAATCGCTTGGCCCCAAGAAACTGAGTTTTCAAAATGTTCGCCTAAGCATTGAAACAATGGGCCGTTGCGTGCCTGCCAATAGCGCGCTAATGTGTCGATCAGAACACTGTTACCACACGCTTGTGCAATGGCCAAATGAAAAGATTCATCGCCATGACGTGGCACTTGTCCGTTGGCCACCTCTTTTTTCATTTGATGCAAAGCTTGTGCAATATTTTGCATATCTTGTCGTGAGGCATGAATGGCGGCGAGTCCTGCAATTTCAGTTTAAATTAAAAGGCGTGCGCTCAACACTTCAAGCGGGCGCCAATCTTCATTGACATAATTTTTTTTTGCGTGCGGGTTTTCTTTTTTCGCACACATAAATGCCAGAACCTGTGTGAACTTCAATCACCCCTTCAACCTCGAGTGCAATCAATGCTTCGCGCACGGTGGGGCGACTCACCCCCAATTGTTGGGCCAAACCGCGCTCTCCGGGCAAACGCTCGCCCGCTACAAATTCGCCACTTTGAATGAGGGCGCGCAGCTGTTCGGAGATTTGTCGATAAAGACGTTGAGATTCAACGATTTGCAAGGGCATTTGAAAACAAAAAAAGAGTCACATCAGGGAATACGCGAATTGGACAAGTGCTCTGACCAATTGCACAATGGTGACATGGATAAGCAATCAGCGTCAAGCCTTGTTCTATCCGCATGAACCCCAAGTAGATGGGCTCTGTTTTTTTTGAGATACCCAATCGATGACTGAAGTTGTGATTCGCAGTGTTACTTTGCGAAAAGTTGATTTGCCGCCCAAGGTGGTGAGGACAGATGCAATTCAATTGTTTGTAACGCAAGAAACTTTATTGCTCACCTTGCATTGCAGTGATGGAATCGACGCCACGGGTTATGCATACACCACAGGCACAGGCGGCACATCGGTGATGGCATTGCTGCAGGATCATTTGGTGACGCGTTTAATTGGGCGCAGTCCCATGGACAACAAAGCCATTTGAAAGATTTGTTTTACTTCACCCATGCAACAGCCGTTGGCGCCATTACCAGTTTGGCTTTGTCCTGTGTGGATACAGCGTTGTGGGATTGGCGTGCCAGAAGTCAACAATTACCTCTGTGGCGATTGTTGGGTGGCGCACAACCCAAAGTGCCTGTATACACAACCGAAGGCGGTTGGCTTGAACTCTCAACAACCCAATTGGTGGAACAAGCCCTACAAGCCAAGTCGCAAAGATTCAAAGGCGCAAAAATAAAAATAGGCAGACCTCATGTTAGCGAAGACGTGGCGCGTTTGAGCGCCGTGCGTGATGCAGTCGGGTCCGCTTTTGATTTGATAACCGATGCCAATCAAGGATTCAATAGGCCCGAAATTATCAGACGCGCATGCGCATTCGATGGTTTGGATTTGTCATGGATTGACGAGCCCATGCCCGTAGAAGATGTATCGGGCCATAGACAATTGCGCGAGCAAACCCAAATTCCTATTGCCGTGGGTGAATCGATGTATCACCTGTCGCAGTTTAGAGAATATTTAGAACAATCGGCGGTGTAGTATTGTGCAACCCGATGTGGCGCGCATCGGTGGCATCACGCCATGGATCAAGGTAGCGCATTTGGCAGAAGGTTTTGACGTGCCCGTGTGTCGGCATTTTTTGATGGAGTTGCACGTGAGTTTGTGCGCCGCAGTGCCCAACGCGGCATGGGTCGAATACATTCCACAATTTGACGACATCACCACATCACGCATTGTGGTTGAGAATGGTTTTGCGCATGCACCCAACAGCGCAGGACTCGGTATCGAATGGGATTGGGCGGCCATTGGTCGCAGAGCAAGTATTCAACAGGAGATTAAAAAATCATGAGACTCAATGGAAAACATATTTTTGTCACGGCTTCAGGCCAAGGCATTGGTCGAGCAACAGTGATGGCGATGGTCGCCGAAGGTGCAATGGTTTATGCAACCGATGTCAATGCAAAATTGCTCGAGTCCTATAGCAGCGTCAAAGGCGTGCATGCATCGGTGCTTGATGTGATGGATAAAAACGCCATTATCAAAAAAGTGGCCGAGTTGCCACGCATTGATGCTGTTTTTAATTGCGCGGGTTATGTGCACAACGGCACGGTGATGGACGCAACCGATGGTGATTGGAATTTTGCATTCAACCTCAATGTGCGTTCACAGTTTTGGGTGATTCAAGCGGTAATACCCAAAATGCTGGCCAATGGTGGTGGTAGCATCATTAACATGGCCAGTATTGCGTCGAGCGTGAGAGGATTGCCCAGTCGCTTTGTGTATGGCGCCAGTAAAGCGGCGGTTATTGGATTGACCAAAAGCGTTGCGGCCGATTATGTCCGTCAGGGCATTCGTTGCAATGTCTTGTGTCCCGGCACGGTAGATACACCATCATTGCAAGACCGTATCAACAGTTATGCCGATCCTGCCAAAGCCCGTATTGATTTTATTAATCGGCAGCCGATGGGTCGTTTGGCGCAAGCGCATGAAATTGCGCCGATGGTGGTGTTTTTGGCTTCCGATGAATCCGCATTTTCAACAGGCAATTTATTCTCGGTTGATGGTGGTATGACAATTTAAACTGAAAGAAAAATATATGAATGCTCTCGATTTAAAAGGCCGACATGCGGTGATTACGGGCGGTGCAACAGGCATTGGATTTGCCATTGCACAGCGAATGCTCAGTTCTGGCGCGCGCGTCACCATTTGGGATCGCGATATAGGCGGTATGGGCAAAGCGGTAGAAGAATTAAAAAAAAAATCGCAGACGCGGTTGTGTCGTGTGTGCACGTGGATGTTGCTAGTCATCCATCCGTTGTTAATGCAGCCAAAGAAACCTTTACGATTGCAAAAGTAGATGTGCTTGTCAACAGCGCGGGCATCACAGGCCCCAACACCAAGCTGTGGGACTATCCCGTTGATGCTTGGAAACAAGTGTTTGACATCAATGTGCATGGATTGTTTCATTGCTGTCGCGAAATCAGTTTGCACATGAAGGCCAATAATTACGGACGCATTGTCAACATCGCATCGGTTGCAGGCAAAGAGGGCAATCCTAATGCGAGCGCTTACAGTGCCAGCAAGGCTGCGGTTATAGGCATCACAAAGTCTTTGGGTAAAGAATTGGCTGATACAGGTGTGCGGGTCAATTGCGTGACACCTGCCGCAGTCAAGACGTCGATGTTTGATCAAATGACGCCTGAGCACATTCAGTTTATGCTGAGTAAAATCCCCATGGGCAGATTTGGCACAACCGATGAAGTAGCAGCCATGATCACGTGGCTCAGCACCGAAGAATGTTCTTTTTCCACTGGAGCGGTTTTTGACCTCTCGGGTGGACGATCAACGTATTAACCATTTTTACAACGGAGAAAACATGAAACTCGTTCGCTACGGCAACCTCGACAAAGAAAAACCAGGCCTCATCGATGCACACGGCAAACTGCGTGACTTAAGCGGTGTGATTGATGACATCACGCCCGAGCACTTGAGCGACAAAGCTTTGGCCAAATTGCAAAAACTCAAAACCGACAAATTGCCGCTCGTGCGCGGCACGCCTCGCATGGGATGCCCCGTCAAACACATTGGCAAATTCATTGCGATTGGATTGAACTACGCCGATCACGCAGCAGAAGCGGGCTTGCCCATTCCTTCTGAGCCTATTATTTTTACCAAAGCCATCAGTTCCATTCAAGGACCCGATGATGATGTGATGTTGCCTAAAAACTCAGTTAAGTCCGACTGGGAAGTTGAACTCGGCGTTGTCATCGGCACCAAGGCTTCTTACGTATCACTCAAAGATGCATTGAGTTATGCGGCGGGTTATTGTGTGGTCAACGATGTGAGTGAGCGCGAATTTCAAATTGAACGCGGCGGCACATGGGACAAGGGCAAGGGTTGCGACACATTCGGCCCAATTGGTCCTTGGTTGGTAACGCGTGATGAATTGCCTAATCCACAAAAACTTCACATGTGGATGGATTTGAATGGCAAGCGCATGCAAGACGGCAATACCAAGACCATGATTTTTAATGTGGCTAAGTTAATTAGCTATACTAGTCAATTCATGACATTGATGCCCGGTGACGTGATCACAACCGGTACACCTCCAGGGGTGGGTATGGGCGTTAAGAAAGACGGAAAGCCAGCGCCTGTGTTCTTGAAAAGGGGCGATGTGATGACGGTGGGTATTGAGGGCTTGGGTGAACAACGTCAGAAAGTGATTGCTTATAAAAAGTAATCTTTTGATTGTCTGCATTTGCATGCATGTGCGGGCGAAGCGTTAGGGCGGACTCCTCAGCGGCAAGCCAAAATCGTCGTCCGCCCTAACCCCTCCCCCCTTTGATTGGGGTCAGGTAACGATTAATTTAAAGTAATTGAACCTGTCGAAGCGTCTGAAAATATTTCAAATACGATTTTTTGATCCAGAACTATTGGTCTAAACAACTCAAGCATAGCTTTGGTAGCCGTTACTGCCGTTTGCGCATTTTCAACTGGCAGTTGTTTTTCAAGATTTGACCGGGAAATTTCAAGACTCATATTTTTTATTTCGATTTTATTTAGCTCCTGTGTTATTCGAACATCTTTAGGTTTGCTGTGAGCAATGTCATTTCTAAGCTTTAAAAGCCAACTGATTCAATTTTTTAAATGGTTGACGAATTGCGTTCGAATTTATTCCAGTCTGCACGTGTTCGATTGCCCAACGCGTTAATGAATGCCTCTGTTCCGAGTGCAGAAAAAATAATTGCTTTTAATGCGTTGATCCTGTGCACTTCGGGGCTGTCGATAGCCTCTTTGAGAGCAATTTCTGCGGTGCGAAAAAGAAGATGATGAATTGAGTAGTAACGGGCTTGCGTACTCAAAGCTTTTGTTTCGTTCATTGAAGTATTAATTTAAAAAATTAAAAATTACTACTGACGAGATTGCTTGAAACTAATTGCAAGCATGGCGCGACTCGCAACAATCGCTGATTCTCTTTGTCAATGAAGTTAATATTTAAATAATTAAATGAGTTGTCGGCAACTACTGCCTATGCGTGCGGTATTAATTGTTATCTGACCCCAATTTTGTTCGTGTGGGGTGCGCGACGACATCGGCTTGCCGTGGAGGAGTGCGCCCCACACCACCGCGAGCTCAGAACAAAAATGAATTAACCCTAAATGATTCCAATCCCCCGTATCATCGGCATTTCCACATCAAACGCTTTATCGCCATCTGCATCCTCAACGCCAGTCGTTTGCAAATTTTTAAAATCAAACAACTGCGTATCCAACAAATGCGAAGGCGCAACATTTTGCAACGCATGAAACATATTGCTCAAACGCCCTGGCGTTTTCTTTTCCCACTCACGCAACATATCGCCCACTATTTGTCTTTGCAAATTATCTTGGCTCCCACACAATGAGCATGGAATGATTGGAAACTCACGGATCTCGGCCCAGCGTTGCAAATCACGTTCGGCTACATATGCCAATGGACGAATCACAATATGCCCACCGTTGTCACTCACCAATTTGGGCGGCATCGATTTTAGCTTTCCGCCATAAAACATATTCAAGAAAAATGTTTGCAAAATATCGTCTCGATGATGTCCCAATGCAATTTTAGTTGCGCCTAATTCGTCAGCCACGCGATACAAAATGCCACGCCGCAGTCGACTGCACAAACTGCACATGGTTTTTCCTTCAGGAATTTTTTGTTTCACAATTGAATACGTGTCTTTGGTTTCAATGTGAAATTTCACGCCGAGCTGCTTGAAATAATTAGGCAATATTTCATCTGGAAACCCCGGTTGTT
Organism: Limnohabitans sp.; assembly: GCA_009693305.1. Taxonomy (GTDB): domain Bacteria; phylum Pseudomonadota; class Gammaproteobacteria; order Burkholderiales; family Burkholderiaceae_C; genus Limnohabitans. The sequence goes on along the minus strand of SHXN01000006.1, from coordinate 17,624 downwards.
TTTGATCGAGGCTGACCGCGTTGATTTCAAATTCAATCGGTGCACGTTGTTGCAGTTTGAGCAAAATATCAAGCATTCCGTAACTGTCTTTGCCGCCCGACATGCACACCATCACGCGGTCGCCTTGCTCAATCATGTTGTAAGTGATGATGGCGTCGCCCACTTGTCTGCACAAACGTTTTTCGAGTTTGTGATTTTCTAATTCAATTTTGTTGGATGCCGAGACATCTAATGTTGCGGTATTCATGTGTTCACCATAGTCCTGTTTCCATGCGAATGGCTACTTCGCAGTCTTCAAATATTTTAAGTTTTGCAATTTTAATGCGCACACCAACAACGCCTGGCAGTTGCATCAACCGATTGGCGAGTTTGCCAATCAAGCTTTCGAGCAAATTGACGTGTTCGGCCGTGCACTCGTTGATGATAATTTGTCGCACCTTGCGGTAGTCAAGCACATGCGTGATGTCGTCGTCGCGAGGTGAAAGCGGCTGTGTTCCCAAATTGAGTTCTGCATCGACTTGAATAGGTTGCGGCGCATTTTTTTCAAGCTCTAAAATTCCAAGATTGGCATCAAAGCGCAAGCCGTTTAGGGTAAGTATTTGTGTGCCGTGATTTGCCATTGGGGATGTTTAATAAAGGTTGATTAATTGGGCTTGATGCGAAATGCTTCAACGCCAACAAATTCGCAGTCGGGATACACGTCGGGTTTACGCGTGGATACGCGAGCCGCTTTGACGCCTTTGTGCGACATCAATTGTGTGAGCACATCGTCGCACAAAGTTTCTTGCAAATTGATGTGACCTTGCGCCACGCGTTGATGAATCACTTGCCTCACAAAATCATAGTCAACAACTTCGGATATATCGTCTTGATACGCCGTGCTGTTTTGAAAAAGTATATACAAATCGACGTCAAAGATGATGCGTTGCGTTGCAGTTTTTTCAAAATCATGAATGCCGATATTGACAGCGATGGTGATGCCTCGCAAAAACAATCGTCGACACGTTAATTCCAAATCGCTCATTGCATATCCTTAAAAACCTCATCCACCACAAACATCACGTCGCGCTCCATGGGGATCAAATGCTGGCCGTTGTCAACACGAATGCAAGTGCCCGTGAGGCTGTTGTTGTTGGCCAAAAATAAAACGCTTTGCGCGACGTTGGCTGGCGAGATGGGTTTGCGAAGCAAATTGGCGCGCGACGCTCTGGCGAAGTTGTCTGCTGTTTGCGGGCCACTCAAATACATCAAACCAGGCGCAACGGCGTTGACTCGCACATGAGGCGCCAAGGATTGGGCTTGCAAACTCACGGCGCGTTCTAATGCAAGTTTGGACAAGGTGTAAGAAAAATAATCAGGGTTCAAGTTAAATACTTTTTGATCAAGCACATGAATCACATTGGCATCGATGGATGATGAGTCTGCGTGCAGCTGCGCCATCCATTTGCCCAAACGCATGGGCGCAATTAAATTGGCTTGTAATTGCGACAGCGCTTGCGACTCGTCAAAATCGGTGCAGCTATCGGGCAAAAATAACGATGCGTTGTTAACCACACATTGAAGTTGCTTGCCAGTTTGTTGGGTAACTTCATCCCATAAACAGCGACAATCGGCCTCATCGGTGAGTTGTGCTTGCACAAGCATCGATTCACGACCCAAATCTTTGATTTGCGCACACACAGAGTGAGCCGCCGCAACCGACGAGAGGCAATGACAAGCCACATTCCACCCCGCATGGGCGAAGGCAAGGCTGATTTCGCGGCCCAAGCGAACAGCGCCGCCGGTGACCAAGACCCAAGATGACATAGAGAAGACCCGTTAGGATTGGGAAAAGATAGATTCTCACAAATTTTCAGCTTCTTCGATACCCATGCCCTTACAACAGTTGATTCGACGACAAATAGACGCCGCAGGTGGTTGGTTATCCTTTGACCGATTCATGGCCTCGGCTTTGTACGCGCCTCAATTGGGTTATTACAGTGCGGGATTACCCAAATTAGGTCAAATGCCACAAACAGGCAGTGATTTTGCAACCGCGCCTGAGTTATCGCCTTGGTTTGGCAAAACCATGGGCAATAGCGTCAAACAAGTCTTGAATCAAACGAAAACACAAGCAATTTGGGAATTTGGCGCGGGCACAGGCGCATTGGCCCTGCAATTGTTACAACATTTAGGCGATGCGGTGGAGAGTTACACAATTGTTGAGGTGTCTGCACATTTAAAAGCACGACAAAAAGAAGTTCTTTCCGCTTATTTGCACAAAGTCACTTGGGCCGATCAATGGTCAGTTGCTATTGAAGGCGTGGTGGTGGGCAACGAAGTATTAGACGCCATGCCTGTGCGTTTGTTGTGTCGTATCCAAGGCGTTTGGCACGAGCGTGGTGTGGTGTGGTTGCCCGATCAACAACAGTTGGCGTGGGGCGATCAAATCACAGATGCGCGACCGCCGTTGGATATTGCGGGAGAGCACGATTACCTCACAGAAATTCATCCACAAGCCCAAGCATTTATTTTTTCATTGGCTGAGCGACTTCAAAAGGGCGCGGCTTTTTTAATTGACTATGGTTTTCCAGAGCGAGAGTATTATCACGAGCAACGAAGCATGGGCACGTTGATGTGTCATCAGGCGCATCAATCTGACACGAATCCATTGGTGGATGTGGGGCGCAAAGACATCACAGCGCATGTGAATTTCACAGATATCGCTTTATCAGCGCAAAATGCGGGGATGAATGTTTTGGGCTATACATCGCAAGCGCATTTTTTAATCAACAGTGGTTTCTTGGAACCTTTGGTGAATGCGTCGATTGCAGAGCGAGCCATGGCGCAAAAACTCATCGCCGAGCATGAAATGGGCGAGTTGTTTAAAGTGATTGCCTTGGGGGTGGGCGAGCCTTGGGAGCCGATGGGTTTTGAGAGTGGCGATCGCAGCCACAGTTTATAAATCATGTGGCGCTGGTTACTCGTTGTTTTTTTGGCCTTGATTTTAATTCAAGGATTTTTGCCACTTCTGCAAAAATGGGGCTTGGGTCGATTGCCAGGTGATTTTAGATTTCGATTGTTCGGTCGTGAGTGGCATATTCCACTTACCACCACGGTGTTGTTGAGTTTGGTGTGCGCAGGCATTGCCAAATTGATCTGAAGTTTGGAGTAGGTTGAGCTAATGATGAATAAAGATTTTTCTTTGCAACGCAAACGCCCACGCTATTCGCCCGCCATTGCAATGGTGGTGGTGTGCGCAATTGTCTCTGCGTTTTGGTGGTATCCCATTGCACGCGATCAATGGTTAGAAAAAAAATCCGAAGCCTCGCCCAGTTGGAGTGGTAGCGGTGGCGCAGGCGGGCCTCGCGGTCAACCCGTGAGCATCGGTGTGGCTCAACAAATTGACGTGCGACAAACCGTGCAAGCCATTGGCACACTCACTGCATTAAACACAGCGGTGGTGCGTGCTCGAGTTGATGGCGAACTCAAGGCCATCAAATTCACAGAAGGCGATGTGGTGCAACCGGGTCAATTGCTTGCACAAATTGATCCGCGCACGTATGAAGCGCAATTGGCGCAAGCCATGGGTCAATTGGCCAAAGACGCGGCCTTGCTAAAAAATGCAGAACTCGATTTGCAACGCTACAAAGACTTGTTAGCCAAAGATGCCATTGCACGTCAACAAGTTGAAACACAAGAATATTTGGTTAAGCAATTGCAAGGAACGGTACAAACCGATCAAGCACAAATTGATCAAGCCAAATTGTTGGTCTCTTACACACAAGTCACCGCGCCTATTAGCGGCAAGTTGGGATTGAAGCAAGCCGAGTTGGGCAGTTTGGTCAGATCAAGTGACGCCAATGGTATCGTCACCATCACACAAACACAACCCATGGCCGTCGTGTTTGCAGTGCCCGAAATGTATGTGCCATTGATTCAACGAAAACTCAAAAGCGGACAGTCATTACAAGTTGAAGCATGGGACCGCGATCTCACACAAAAATTAGCAACGGGTCAGGTCACTACCACCGATAACGCTATCGATGTGGCAACAGGCACACTCAAACTCAAAGCTACATTGGATAACAAAGAAGGGTTGTTATTTCCCAATCAGTTTGCCAATATTCGTTTGCAACTAGATACATTAAAAAATGCATTGGCTGTGCCCTCACAGGCGGTTCAGCGAGGTGCTGTGGGCACTTTTGTTTATGTTGTTAAGCCCGATAGTTCGGTGACTACACAAGTGATTCAGCTTGATACGGTCGATGGTGAATGGCAATCGATCAAAGGTGAGGTCAAAGCAGGCGATCGATTGGTGGTGGATGGCGCAGACAGACTCAGAACGGGTAGTCGTGTCGAGGTGGTCAAAACTTTGACCTACAAAATACCAGACGTCAATGATGGAAAATCCATCAGCGGATTAAATACGAAAGGGCTGGCGGGTGCAACAAACGCGCCTGCCATTGCGGGCAAAGCAGTATCGCCTGCGGGCAGCACGGCCTCTGCACCAAGCGCAAGTGCGCCCAACGCGCAAGCCCCTGCAGAAGGCGGGCGTCCACCATGGATGGATCGATTGCCACCTGAGATGGTTGAAAAAGTAAAAGCCATGACACCTGAAGAGCGAAAAGCTTTTTTTCAACGCATGCGCGAGCGTCGCCAACAACAAGGTCAATAACACCCATGCATGAAGTTGTTGGATTGATTTCTCAATGAATATTTCCAAGCCCTTTATATTAAGACCCGTTGCCACATCGCTCATGATGTTGGCAATGTTGCTTGCAGGTGCGTTGGCTTATCGTTTTTTACCCGTGTCATCGTTGCCGCAAGTGGACTATCCAACGATACAAGTGACCACTTTGTATCCAGGTGCAAGCCCTGATGTGATCACGTCATCCATCACTGCGCCACTCGAACGTCAATTTGGTCAAATGCCAGGACTCGATCAAATGACATCGGTCAGCTCGGGCGGTGCAAGCATCATCACTTTGCGATTTACTTTGGATTTGGCAATGGACGTGGCAGAGCAACAAGTGCAAGCGGCGATTAACGCAGGCGCTAATTTGTTGCCCAACGACATACCCATGCCGCCAACCTACAACAAAGTTAATCCTGCAGATGCACCTATTCTCACACTGGCGGTGAGCTCTCCATCCTTACCCATTACGCGTGTGCACGACATGGTTGAAAACCGCGTCGCTCAGCGTTTATCGCAAGTATCGGGCGTGGGCTTGGCGAGCATTGTAGGCGGACAACGACCATCCGTGCGTGTGCAAGTCAATCCAGTTGCATTGGCTGCCGCTGGATTTTCTTTAGAAGATGTGCGAACAACCATCGCATCATCTAACGTCAACATGGCCAAAGGGAGTTTTGATGGGCCAGCACGCGCATCTACCTTAGACGCCAACGATCAACTGCGTTCACCCGAAGACTATGCGCGATTGATATTGGCGTATCGCAATGGCAATCCATTGCGTTTGCAAGATGTGGCCACCATTGTTGAAGCGCCAGAAAACAATCGACTCTCTGCATGGGCCAACACTACGCCAGCCATTGTGGTGCAAGTGCAAAGACAGCCGGGCGCCAATGTGATTGAAACCGTGTCGCGTATCGAAAAACTATTACCACTCTTGCGTGCCTCATTGCCAGACTCTGTTGATGTGCAAGTGATGACCGATAGAACCGTCACAATTCGCGCATCGGTTCGTGATGTTCAAATTGAATTGATGATTGCGATTGCTTTGGTGGTGATGGTGATTTTTTTATTCTTGCGAAATGCATCCGCCACACTCATACCCAGTGTGGCTGTGCCCTTGTCTTTAGTGGGCACATTCGGCGTTATGTATTTAGCCGATTTTTCAATCAACAATTTAACCTTAATGGCGCTTACCATTGCAACAGGCTTTGTGGTGGATGATGCGATTGTGATGATTGAAAACATTGCGCGTCGCATGGATGGCCCCGAACAACTCTCGCCTTTGCAAGCAGCGTTGGTGGGCGCGCAACAAATTGGTTTCACCATTATTTCGCTCACTTTCTCATTGGTGGCGGTGCTTATTCCTTTGCTGTTTATGAGTGATGTGGCGGGTCGCTTGTTTCATGAATTTGCCATCACCTTGGCCGTTGCAATTTTGATATCTGCGGTGGTGTCACTGACTCTCACGCCGATGATGTGCGCTTATATTTTGAAACACCATCCGCAAAAAGAAGAGAGTGCTTGGTTACAAGGGTTGATTGATGCGTATGCCAAAGCCTTGCGTTGGGTGCTTAATCGTCCCAATCAAACCATGGGTATTTTTGCATTCACATTATTGTTAACCGCATTGCTCTATATTTTTGTGCCCAAAGGATTTTTTCCATTGCAAGACACGGGCGTGATTCAAGGCATCACAGAAGCCACGCAATCAACGTCATTTGCTGCCATGTCGGCCAGACAACAAGAGATGGCGCAAATTTTGTTACAAGATCCTGCGGTTCAAAGCGTCACTTCATTCATTGGTGTGGATGGCAACAACACCAGTCTTAATATCGGACGCATCAGCATTCAACTCAAACCCAAAAATGAACGCGACTCGCGCATCCAAAAAATTCTCGAGCGATTGCAAACGACTTCGCGAACTGTCATAGGCATGACTTTGTATTTGCAACCGATGCAAGACCTCACGATTGAAGATCGCGTTGCACGCACGCAATATCGTTTTTTAATGAGCGGCCCCGATCCGCAAGTGCTTGGCAAATGGTCGCAACGCTTACAAGAAAAATTACAAGATCATCCGGCGCTTTCTGCGTTGGTATCGGATTGGCAAAACCAAGGCTTGCAAGCGTATATCAAAATTGATCGCGAAGCGGCGAGTCGATTGGGCGTAAGCGTGGCTGCGATCGATAACGCTTTGTACAACGCATTTGGCCAGCGTTTGATTTCAACTATCTTCACACAAAGCAATCAATACCGCGTGGTGTTAGAAGTAGGCTCGGGTGAGCGCAAAGGACCGGCAGCGTTAGAGCGCTTGTATGTGCCCGGTGCTAACAATGCACAAATTCCACTCAATAGCGTGGCTAAGGTTGAAGAGCGCGCCGCTGTTTTATCGGTCGTGCATTCGGGTCAATATCCTGCGGTCACTTTATCTTTTGATCACGCTCCCCGTGCGTCCTTGGGCGAAGCCGTGTCGGTCATTGATGAGGCTTGGCAATCCATGATTGAAGAGGGCATGCCGCTCAGCGTTGAATCGCGATTTGAAGGTGCCGCATTGGCATTTCAAGCGTCACTTAGCAACACCTTGTGGTTGATATTGGCGGCGGTCATCACTATGTACATTGTGTTAGGTGTGTTGTATGAAAGTTATATTCACCCACTCACGATTTTGTCGACATTGCCTTCTGCCGCAGTAGGAGCCTTGTTGGCTTTAATACTTGCACGTATAGATTTGAGTTTGATTGCGGTCATCGGAATTATTTTGCTCATTGGTATTGTCAAAAAAAATGCCATCATGATGATTGACTTTGCATTGGATGCAGAACGCGAACAAGGTATGACGCCGCGTCAAGCCATCGAGCAGGCATGCTTGTTGCGCTTCAGACCGATTTTGATGACTACACTGTGCGCCTTGTTGGGTGCGTTGCCATTGATGTTGGGTTCTGGCGTGGGAAGTGAGTTGCGTCAACCCTTGGGTGTGACGATGGTGGGTGGTTTGATTGTGAGTCAATGGCTCACATTGTTTACTACACCTGTTATTTATTTGGCATTTTCTGCGTGGGCGCAGAAATGGAAGCAAACATGATCTCTTCGCCATTTGTTGCAAGACCGATTGCCACTACATTGGTGGCATTGGGCGTTGCATTGGCCGGCGTGTTGGCTTATTTTCATTTGCCCGTCTCGCCACTGCCGCAAGTGGAGTTTCCAACGATTTCAGTGCAAGCATCGATGCCCGGTGCAAGCCCCGAAACCATGGCTGCAACAGTTGCAACGCCGCTAGAGCGGGCATTGGGTGCAATTGCGGGCGTTAACGAAATCACTTCATATTCATCGCAAGGCAATACGCGCGTAACCTTGCAGTTTGATTTAAACAGAGATATCAATGGTGCTGCGCGCGACGTGCAAGCCGCTATCAATGCGTCGCGATCAATGTTGCCTTCTGGCATGCCCAGCAACCCCACGTACCGCAAAGTCAATCCTGCAGATGCACCGATGATGATCTTGGCGCTCACATCCGACACGCTCACACGCGGACAAATGTACGATGTAGCTTCCACTTATTTATCGCAACGATTGGCGCAAATCGATGGCGTAGGGCAGGTAACGATTGGCGGCGGCGCATTGCCAGCCGTGCGCATCGCACTCGATCCAGAAAAACTCACCTCATACGGCGTTTCATTAGAAACCGTACGCACCGCCGTCGTAGCCACAAACGTCAACAAACCCAAAGGTTTTTTAGATGACAAGGAGCGCACATGGCAAATAGAAGCCAATGACCAAGCGTTTCAAGCCAAAGACTATGCTTCCCTAATCATCAAACATATCAACGGTCAATCACTGCGATTAAAAGATGTGGCCAATGTGACTGACTCCGTACAAGATTTGAGAAACTACGGTGCAGCCAACGGCAAGCCATCTATTTTGTTGGTGATGAATTTGCAACCAGGCTCCAATGTGATTGAAGCGGTTGATCGCGTACGCGCAATATTGGCACAATTGCAAGCCTCGATTCCGCAATCGATTCGCATGGATGTGGTTTCTGATCGAACACCGTCTATCCGTGCGTCTATGTATGAAATACAAAAATCACTGGCTATATCGGTAGGCTTGGTGGTGTTGGTTGTTGCATTGTTTTTAAAGCATTGGCGAACGGCGGTGATTCCAAGCGTTGCAGTTCCCTTGTCCTTAGCTGCCACATTTGGTGTGATGTATTTACTTGGCTACAGCCTCAACAACCTCACGCTCATGGCGATGACGATTGCCACAGGATTTGTGGTGGATGATGCCATTGTTGTTTTGGAAAATATTTCTCGACACCGCGAGCGCGGCAAGTCCATATTGCAAGCCACATTAGACGGCACGCAAGAAATTGGCTTCACCGTGTTATCCATCAGCATCTCATTAGTGGCTGTATTTATACCCATATTGTTTATGGGTGGTGTGTTGGGTCGACTATTTCGAGAGTTTGCGGTGGTGCTCTCGGTTGCTATTTTGGTCTCGATGGTGGTCTCACTCACACTCACACCGATGATGTGTACGAATTTTTTAAAAAATCACGACCTTACGTCAGGGCATCGCAAGTGTTCTCGTTTGCAAAAAATCTATCGATCCAGCTTGGGTTGGGCTTTGCGACATCAATGGTTGATGTGGTTGATGTTGATTGCCACAATTGCCCTCAATGTGAGTTTGTACAAAACCATTCCCAAAGGGATGTTTCCGCAACAAGACAATGGGCGAATTTTTGGCTCTGTGCGTGCCGATCAAAGCTCATCGTTTCAAGCCATGCAAGCGCGGCTCGATCAATTCATGGCCATCGTGCGCGCCGATCCTGCAGTTGAACACGTAACAGGATTCACAGGAGGCGGTCAACGCAACTCCGCGCAAATGTTTTTAAGCCTCAAGCTGCGCAAAGACCGCGACGTGAGTGCCGATCAAGTGGTGGCACGCTTGCGCGTCAAGCTTGCCAAAGAAGCGGGTGCACGATTGTTTTTAGTGCCTGCGCAAGACATTCGCATCGGTGGGCGAGTGTCGAGCTCACAATACGAATACACCATCAAGTCCGATGACTTGGAAGATTTAAGAACATGGGAGCCCAAACTGCGACGCGTGTTTGCACGACTCAAAGAAATTGACGACATCAATACCGATTACGAAGATCGTGGATTACAAAATACATTGGTGATTGATCGCGATGCGGCGTCTCGGTTACATTTGTCGGTTAGAGCCATCGATCAAACTTTAAGTAATGCTTTCAGTCAACGACAAATTGGCGTTATCTACAATCCTCTAAATCAATACCGCGTGGTACTCGAACTAGCGCCCGAACATTTGCAAAGCCCCGAGTCACTCAAAAAATTACAATTCATCAACGACAAAGGCCAAGCCATTCCATTGGCCGCCTTTGCAAGCGTTGAGTTAACCAATACAGGTTTGTATGTGAGCCACGATGGCGGTGTGCCATCGGACACATTCAGTTTTAATTTGTCACCCAATGTTTCTTTGTCGCAAGCCACCAGCGCCATTGAACAAGCCATAAAAGAACTCAACATGCCCGTTACCGTGCGTGGGAGTTTTTCTGGAACCGCCAATTCATTTCAAAAATCACTCAGCACGCAACCCATGTTGATCTTGGCCGCATTCATCACCTTGTATTTGGTTTTGGGTATGTTGTATGAAAGTTTGTTGCACCCCATTACTATCTTGTCGACATTGCCATCTGCAGGCGTGGGTGCGTTGCTGGCATTGATGGCCTTTGATACCGAATTTTCTGTGGTGGCACTCATTGGTGTGATTTTGCTCATCGGCATTGTTAAAAAGAATGCGATATTGATGATTGACTTTGCATTGGTTCGACAACGCAAAGGCAAAACACCTGCGCAAGCCATTTATCAAGCCGCACAACTGCGACTGCGTCCAATATTGATGACAACAGCCGCAGCAATGCTTGGCGCATTGCCATTGGCTTTAGGATCGGGTGATGGCGCAGAACTCAGACGCCCTTTAGGCCTGTCTGTTGTAGGTGGTTTGATATTGAGTCAATTGCTCACACTCTACACAACGCCCGTGGTGTTTGTTGCATTAGAAAATATTCGAACACGTATGATGGGCCCTCGGCCTTCACAATTGCCGCTTGATTCATTCAAATCAGATTCAAACACATCAGCGACATTGCAAAGCACAGCCCCATAAAGATGAAACCCTCACGCCACATCATTCAACTCAGCATCGCCTCGATGATGCTTTGCGTGCTATCGGCTTGCGGATACAAAGTCGTGCGTGAATCGCCACCCATGGCATTGCCTGAACAGTTTGGTGCGAGTGCGGCCGTGCGGCAAACCCTACAAAATTCGGCTGACACGCAAATAAAAGTAGATGCACAGTGGTGGCATTTGCTCAACGATTCCGTCTTGAATGAATTGCAACAACGATTGATGAGCGGCAATCAAAACTTAAAAGCATCGGCCGCTCAAGTGCGTCAAGCCAAAGCTGCATTAGACGCGGCACAAGCGTCGTTGTGGCCAAGCCTTGGCGTGAGCACAGGTGTAACGCGTGGCACCACTGTGACCAACCCCAACGTCACTAATATTTTTACATTGAGTGCACCCATCAGTTGGGAATTAGATATGTGGGGACGCATTGACGCACAAGGTGCGGTTGCGCGTTCGGGTTTGCTTGCTTCTCAAGAAGACGAAGCAGCGGCGCGTTTGTCATTGCAAGCCACATTGGTTCAACTCTACATTGGACTGCGAACTGCAGAAGCACAAAAAGACGTTTTAAATCGTGCAGAGCAAACCTACGCCAAAGCATTACAACTTACCGAATACCGATACCAAGCAGGCGTGGTATCAGCCGCAGATGTTGCGCAAGCACAAGTGCAATTGCGTGGTGCGCAAGCACAAGCCATCGATGTGGCCACCACACGCCAACAACTGTTGCATGCAATTGCAGTGTTGCTGGGTGAGATGCCATCCCAATTAAATTTGAATACAACAGCGCTTATTCCAACAACACCTGCGTTGCCAGACGTGATTCCTGCCAGCCTGTTGCAACGCAGACCCGATATACGCGCCGCACAAATGCGAGTGGTGGCGGCCAATGCACAAGTGGGTGTGGCACGTGCAGCATTTTTTCCAACGGTTACTTTTTCGGCAAGTAGTGGTTATCGAAGCAATGAAATGTCTAGTTTGATCAGCACTGCCACACGTGCTTGGTCTTTGGGCCCTGCGATTGCACTTTCTGTTTTTGATGGCGGTACGCGTCGTGCGGCCAGCGATCAAGCGCTCTCATTGGTCGATCAAACATCGGCTCAATATCGTCAAGTGGTGTTAACGGCATTGCAAGAAGTAGAAGACAACTTGATTGCCATTGCACAACTGCAAGAGCAAGCTAAAGCGCAATCGCAAGTATTGCAAGCGGCCAATAAAAATTTGGATATTGCTCAAGCGCAATATGCAGCGGGCACGGTGAGTTTTTTAAACGTTGCGTTGGCGCAGGCCAATGCGTTAACAGCAGAAAGATCGCTGTTGGATGTGAAGTCTAGGCAAGCGGTAGCGGTGAATGTGTTGATGAAAAACATGGCGGGGCAGTGGGAGAGTCGTGGTTGATCGTATTTAGCTTTGTATGAGATTAAATTTCACGCAAGACAAATAACTGCCTTTATTCAACATCAATATACAGATCGTAAAAGACATGTCCAAGCTCAAACCTAAAACAATCATTCCAACTAATAAAGAAGATTTGGCATTCAATGCTGGGATTAAAAGCGACCCTCAAGCGCGCGAGTTGGATAGTAATTGGCATCAAGGCGCAAAGCCTGCGGGGCAATTTTTAACGCCAGAAATTTATCAAGCCTTCTTGCAATTGAAGCGGCCATGTGGTCGACCCAAATCGGGTGAAACCAAATTGTTCACTGCGATTTGATTAGATGCTGATATCGTGCAAACATTTAAGTCAACTGTCAAAGGTTGGTAGACACGTGTCAATGCGGCATTGCGACAATTCATCAACGAGTATCCGATGCTGAGTTGATGAAGCCATCCAACACCCTCTCACGCTCTCTCTCAATTTTTCGCCCTATCTCTTCACCGCTCAAACCCTCTTTGATCGCTTGATTGGCAATCGCTTCGGTATCGACTTGTAAAACAACTTGCAACAATCGCATCAAGCGAGTGGCTTGTAGGTATGTGTTATTTTCCAAACCCAATCGTCCGCGCGCATCGCATTCGCAGGCTTGCAAAATCAGTGCAAATCGCTCGGGTCGACGGATCGCATCACATCGCACCAACAAACGAAGCACCGCTTGCGCGTCCAAGTTTTGCGATTGATGAATATGACCGTGTTCTCGCGCAACCACTTCGGCCAACTCTTTGCAGTGTTGAGGAACGCGCAATCGCTCGCACAACTGCCTTAAGAGTTTGACACTGCGTTGTTCATGCCCAATGTGTCGTGGGAGTTGATCCGCGGGCGTTGTGCCCTTGCCCAAATCGTGAACCAAACATGCAAATCGCACCTCAAGTGGCGCTTGGAGTTGCGCCGACATATCGAGCACCATGCCAATATGAATGCCTGTATCAATTTCTGGATGATGCGTTTCGGTTTGCGGCACGCCATACAAGCGATCCACTTCGGGCAAGATGCGTTGAAGTGCGCCACACGATCGCAACACGTCCAACATGCGTAAAGGCTTGGCGCTCATCAAGCCCCCTGCGAGTTCTTGCCATACACGCTCACTCACCAGAGAATTGACTTCACCCACATTGACCATGTATTGCATCAATTGCAATGTTGTGGGCGCAACTGTGAAAGTTGTGAACCGTGCCGCAAGTCGGGCCACACGCAAAATACGAACAGGGTCTTCTGCAAACGCATCGGTGACGTGCCGAAAAATTTGATTGTTTAAATCGTTGCGACCACCATACGGGTCGTGCAACACACCCGATTCATCTTTGGCGATGGCATTGATGGTGAGATCGCGACGCGACAAATCTTCTTCTAATGTGACATCGGGTGACGCATGCACTTCAAAGCCGTGATAACCCTTGGCGATTTTTCTCTCGGTGCGCGCCAACGCATATTCTTCTTTGGTTTGTGGATGCAAAAAAACAGGAAAGCCTTTGCCGACTGCTTGGTACCCCATATTTAACAAGTCTTGTGGCGTTGCACCCACTACCACCCAGTCGCGATCAGCTCCGCTGATACCCAGCAATTCATCTCTGACAGCGCCACCGACCAAATAAATCTTCATGTGCAAATTTGAAGTTAAATGAAAATACTTGTGAGAGGTGTTGGGTGCGTAACACCCAGTTGTGTGATGTTGGGGAGTTGACCACTAGCAATGTTGGGCACACGCATAGAGTCTAAATTATCTTGGCTCATCAGGGGCGGGCCAGGCAGCCATTGCATGACTTGCGCCTGAATGCGCGCGAGCGCATCGGGCAAGGGGATGACCCAACGCGGATGTTGTGTCCAAATGCCTGCGACTTCGACCAATTGCTTGAGTGTAAAAATATCAGGGCCACACAACTCATAGGTCTGATTAATGGTGCTGGGGTTTTGTAGTGCATTCACAATGGCATGCGCAACGTCTTGAACCCAAATAGGTTGAAATTGTGCATGCGCACCTGCCAGTGGCATTACAGGGGCCCATTTTTGGAGCTTGGCAAATAGATTGATGAAAGCGTCATCTAAACCAAAAATCACACTGGGGCGCAAGAGTGTGCATTGAAGACCTTGTGCAGAAAAATCTTGCAATGCCTTTTCGCCTTGCGCTTTGCTACGCAGATACATCGATGGACCTTGTAAATCTGCACCGAGGGCGCTGACATGAATTAAGCGATGCACTTGATGCGCCATGCAAGCTTGTGCAATACGCAATGGCAATTGATGGTGAACTTTTTCAAACGCTGAAGCGTCGCCGTGCAAGATGGCAACTAAATTGATGACAGCGTCGTGACCCTTGACGATTGCGTTTAAATCAGCGTCGTTATGCACGGCGGCTTTGACCACATCGATAAAAGGCAAGGTTTGAACGGCGCGTGCGGGTGGGCGACGCGTAGGGACGGTGACGTGCCAACCCAATTTGTTGAGGGCTTCGCACACATGCCGCCCCACAAAGCCACTACCGCCTAAAACGACAATTTTTTTCATACGATCTATTTCTAAAGAATGATTGATTCTCTCAATTCTGCAGACAAGGGGTGCAGAGCATCTCTTAATGTAACTGCAACACAAGCTATCCCCAGTAGATAAAAAGAGCCATTTTGACTACACTAGCCGTTCATACCAAAATAGCTGTAGCGCATGAAACTCAAAATACTCCAATTCTTTCTATCAAGCCTTGCGTTACTTGCTTTCGCAAGTGTGCAAGCGCAACAAATCAACATCATTTGCTCGGTTCAAGCTGAATGGTGCAACATGATTTCCACTGTGTATTCGCGCACCACGGGCGTCAAGGTCAACATGTCTCTCAAAGGTTTGAGCTTGGAATACAAATCGCCCTCCTTGCCGCAACTACATGCTTGGGCACAACAACAAGCACAACAATCAGTCTTCAAAACCGTGGGCATTTACTCAGGTCCGTTGGGCTTTGGTTACAACACAGAATTATTAACCAAAAAAAACTACCCGTCCCCAAAACCTGGAACGATTTACTCAACCCCGCATTCAAAGGCGAAATTCAAGTGGCCAATCCCGCTTCAAGCGTAACACCCTACACCATGGTCGCCACCTTGGTTCAACTCATGGGTGAAGACAAAGCTTTTGATTACATGCGCGCTTTGCACAAAAACATCAGTCAATACAGTCGTTCAGGCACGGGCCCCATCAAAGCCGCCGCGCGCGGCGAAACCACAGTCTCTATTAGCTTTGTACACGATGGACCAGGCGAAAAAATGCAAGGCTTCCCCATTGAGACCATCACGCCAAGCGACGGCACAGGTTCCGAAATCGGTTCCATGAGCATCATCAAAGGAGCGCGCAATTTAGAAGTTGCCAAGCAATTTTACTAATGGGCACTTACCCCATCTGCGCAAGAAATGGGTCCGGCGGCCAAACAATTTCAATTACCCAGTCACAAAGGCGCAAAAGTTGATTCACGCGTTCCCGACTTCACAAAAATAAAACTCATTTCATACGACTATGCCAAATACGGCAGTACGGCTGAGCGTCGACGTCTAATTGCTAAATGGGAAAAAGAAGTCAACGCATTGCCCAGATAAACGCCATTGATCAAACAGCAACATGAATTTATTTTTTAAAGTGTCTATCACGCGCGAAGAAATAGTTGCATGTGTGTTGGGTTTGGCCGGATTTTTTTTATTGCCTTGGTATTCCATGCAAGAAGGCTCTGCATTTTTTCAAGATAGCAAACCGTGGCTTTTATTTCGTTCTTGGGCTTGTTAATCTGCAGCGGCTCTTTTTTTATCACACACAAACAACTCCAATCGTCGGCGTTAATAGCAGGTGCGAGCCTGGGCCTTCTTAGTATTTTAATTACTGGATTTGCAATTGTCCCGCGCGGTTAGCGTTGGCAATGGCTTAACATTTTTTTTGATGAAATGCCTTTTCAACAATCGGGTATGGGATGGGGCGCGCTGTGTGTTTTGCTCGCCTTAACCATGCTCCTAGGCATTGGTATTGCGAAGCGCGGTTTTTTTAAGCGCGATTCATTTATTGCTATTGCTGTGTTGCTGTTTTTAGCGTTGATGACCTTGTTCATTCTCTATCCTGTTTGTAAAGCGTTGAGCGATGCGTTTTATACAGAGGATAGACTGATATCGGTGATGGCCATTGTTGATCGAGTATTCAATAAGCGCAATTGGGGTCTTGCATGTTTGCAAACGAATGTGCGTTGCGGTGTGGCATGGAACACCTTGTTTTTGGCATTGATGGTGGCGTTGTCTACCACTGTGTTGAGCACGCTGATGGCCTTGATGTCTGAGCGAACAGGCAAGCGATTTCAAAAGCCACTTATATATTGGCGCTCTTGCTCATCATCACGCCACCATTTGTGGTGGGTCTAGGTTTAATTTTATTATTCGGTCGTGCAGGCGTGGTTAATCAAGCGCTTGAATGGATGTTTGATATCACATCATCGCGTTGGTTTTATGGATGCTTGGGCGTGTGGATTGCGCAAACATTTGCATTCACACCCATAGCATTCATGATCATGCGAGGCATTGTGCAAGGTGTAGCACCCAGCATCGAAGAAGCATCGCAAACCTTGCGCGCATCGCCGTATCAAACATTCATGGTGGTCACACTGCCTTTGCTCAAACCTGGTTTGGCCAATGCATTTTTAGTGGGCTTTATCGAGAGTATGGCTGACTTTGGCAACCCAATAGTGGTGAGCGGTCAATTAAATGTGTTGTCAACAGAAATATTTTTTGCAATTGTGGGCGCGCAATTCGATCAAGGGCGCGCCGCATCATTGGCTTGGATACTCACCGTCTTTACATTAGTGATTTTTGCGTTGAAAAGAAAATTATTAGGTCGCAATGCCTTCACAACCGTCAGTGGCAAAGGCGATTCAGGTTTGCTCATGCCACTTCCCAGTGGTGTCAAACATTTTGTGTTGTCTTTGGCATTGCCTTGGATGGCATTTACGTTGGTGGTTTATTTGTTTGCATTCATAGGTGGTTTTGTACAAACTTGGGCGCGCGATTACACACTCACTTTGGTGCACTTCAAAACTGCGTTTGATTTTGAGTGGGGTGTCTACGGGATGGTGTGGGCGGGTACCGCATGGAATTCTTTTTTTACAACGATTCTATTGGCCGCTTGGTCGGCACCCATCACTGAGGCATTAGGGATTCTCTGCAAAAGTCACATAATAAGTCATCCACAGGGCTGTCTCAAACGTTATAGGTAGATGAAACAAACGGTTCTGTCGCAGTAAGCATAGACGACAATCCCGGTTATGCTTGATTTTTGCAAAAGTTTGATCCATAGCGCC
>SHXN01000139.1 GCA_009693305.1 Limnohabitans sp. | reverse complement strand
CATGCGCGGATCTTTGCGTGCATCATCGGTGGCGACAAAATCCCAATGTTCCAAAAATAAAATCGCATAGGCTATCACGCCGACTTGAGGCGTTTTGCACCAATTGGGTCGCATTATTTGTGGTGAATAACTGTAATGGGTGTGATCCATGAGAGATGCGCATACTTTCGATTTAATTTTAGAGCTACAAACCTGTTGCTTGCTGTTGATAACCCCAAATATTTAAAGTTTAAGGTCTACTTGCCACTTGACAAGATAGGTGAGAATCGATCATCCTACAATTGAATTGTTCTATTGATAGAAACATTGTTTTTTTTCATTCATTCTGACAGGAAGAATTCTTTATGACAAATCCAACATATTTTTCGAGGCGCCGTTTAATCCAAGCGGGCGCTGCTGCTTCTGCCGTTCTTAGCGCTCCTAGTTTGTTATTGGCGCAAGCGCGCACCGTCAAAATTGGTTTGGTGCATCCCGTCAGTGGCGGATTGTCTTATAGCGGTTCTCAATCGCGTTTAGGGGCGCAAATGGCGATTGATGAAATTAATGCGGCGGGTGGTATTCGTTCGATGGGCGGTGCCAAATTAGAAGCTTTATTGGGCGATTCACAATCACGTCCTGAAGTCGGGGTGAGCGAAGTCGAACGCATGCAGCAAGAGGGTGTTTCAGCATATGTTGGATGTTTTGCAAGTGCAATTGCTTTGGCTGCAACGCAAGCTGCTGCTAAATACAACACGCCGTTTTTAATTGATGTGGGTGTTTCAGACCTTATTGTTAATCGCGGTTTAAAAAATGTATTCCGCCTGGCCCCTGGGTTTGGTAAGTGTGTTGATGATGCAATCGTGGGTTTGGACGATGTCAACAAGGCCGCAGGCGGTGTTGCTAAGAAAGTTGTGCTGGTGCACGAAGAGTCGGAGTTCGGTACTGGCACGGCCAAATTGTTGGCCAGTAAGTTGCCAAGTATCGGCGTGGAGGTATCCGATGTCATAAAGCATGCCAACCCTACTCGCGATTTTACTAATGTTGCATTACGTATTCGGAGCCTTCGGCCTGATCTGGTTATCATGAGTAACTATCAAAACGAATATGTTTTGATGGCTCGCACCTTGCATCAACAAAAAGTTGATTTGGCAGGGATGTTTAGTGTTTTGGGGGGCGGCTTCAACTACAAATTAGTTAAAGAGCAGCCCGATGTTGCACAGTACATGATGGACTTTAACCATTGGTATAACCCACGCAATACAAAATCAGTTGAAGTGAAAAAGCGTGTAGAAGCCAAAGGTGATTTATTTACTTTCGAGGTCTATTGTTCATACAACTCGGTGAAGTTGTATGCCGACGCATTGCAACGCGCTGGCACGGTAGACAAAGAAAAAGTCATTGCCGCATTAGAAACCAGCACATGGTCGGATCACTTCATGCCTTATGGTCCTACCAAGTTTGTTAACGGCCAAAACACTGGTGGTCGCGCCGCCTTATTGCAAGCCACTAAAACAGACATTGACGTGGTGTGGCCTAACGAGTTCGCGGCAGTCAAGCCCGTGTTCCCACGTCCCAAATACAACTGATCAATTGACAGAGCAAGGCAACCCGCAAGCAATGCGGTTGCTTTTGCGATAGGGGATATTTTGGACATCACGATTCTTGCTGCTGCAACTATCAATGGTTTGTTGCTCGGCGGTATTTATACATTGGTTGCTTGTGGGCTCACGCTGATTTATGGCGTGTTGCACATCATCAACTTTGCACACGGCAGTATGCTCATGCTAGCCATGTTTGGCGTTTATTATTTACTTATGGTGTTCAAAGTTGACCCCTATGTGTCTTTGTTCATCATGGTGCCGGTGATGTATGGGTTCGGTTATTTTCTCTATAAAGGCGTGATTGGCCGTTTATCTAACAGCAAAGATGAAAATATTTTGCTCATTACTTTAGGGCTTTCTATTTTTCTCGAAAACGTCGCATTAATGCTGTTTAAAGGTGACTCCAGAACGATTTCTGTTTCTTACTCAGACATCATGGTTGAATTAGGCCCCACATTGGTGCCCATGCCTAAGCTGATTTCATTTGGCGTGTCGATGTTGCTGTGCATTGGCTTGGGTTTATTGATGCAAAAAACAGATTTGGGCAAATCCATTAGAGCCGTAGCCAAAGAACGTGTAGGTGCACGATTGGTTGGCATTGACGTTGATCGAATTTTTGCTATTTCATACGGCATTGGATTGGCTACTCTCGGTGCCGCGGCTTGTTTGCTCATGCCTATTTTTTATGTTTCACCCACTATCGGTCATGTATTTGTTTTAGTAGCCTTTACTATTGTGGTGCTCGGTGGCATGGGTAGTTTTTTAGGCGCTGTGGTGGGCGGTTTAATCGTGGGACTTACCGAATCATTTGGCGGTTTATTTTTGGGTGAGAGTTTGGGTCAAATCGGCATCTCGCTGATTTTTATTTTGATTTTGTTGCTGAGGCCTTCAGGACTCTTTGGAGCAAGTCGATGAGCACAACATCCAACGCCCCACTCCACAGAACCGTTAATTGGAAATTGCATTTAGCCGTACTAGCTGTTGCCATCGCTTTTCCATTTGTTTTTCCATCAAACTTCATGGTTAATTTTGGCGTGCTTGCATTGTTTTATGCATTCATCGGTCAATCATGGAATATTGCAGGTGGCTTTGCGGGTCAATTGTCTTTTGGTCATGTTGCATTTTTTGGCGCAGGCGCTTATGCCAGCGTCATTGTTCAAATGCGTTGGGGCTTTTCTCCTTGGATGGGCTTACCAGCCTCTGCGTTAGCGGGCGCAGTGGTTGGGCTTATTATTGCAGTTTTATCGTTCAGAGCGGGCCTTAAAGGCTCTTACTTTGCGTTGATCACATTAGCCTTTGCCGAAGTGTTGCGCATCCTAAGCAACTCGGTTGATATCACGGGTGGTGGTTTGGGTATGTTGATTCCTCTTAAGCGCAGTGCAGCTAATTTTCAATTCGAAGAACGCATTGGTTTTTATTTTGTGATTTTGGTTTTAACCGTGCTGTCGATTGCCTGTGCAGAATGGCTTCGGCACTCCAGATTTGGCGCACGCTTGGCAGCGATCCGAGAAAATGAAGACGCGGCCAAAGCATTGGGCATTGATGTGTTCACCGAAAAAGTCAAAATCATGTTGCTTTCTGGCGCTATGTGCGGTGTGGGCGGATGTTTTTTTTCGCAGTATTTTTTATACATCGACCCCACGATTGTTTTTGGCGTTGATAAATCGGTAGAAATGTTGTTAGTGAGCATGATCGGTGGTGCAGGAACCGTGTATGGTCCTTTGATTGGCTCTGTGCTACTTGCTTTTGTGAGCGATATCACCCGATTACTGACGCAAATTCAAGGCTTGTCGTTAGTGTTGTATGGCGCATTGCTGGTCATCATCATTGCTTATTTGCCGAATGGATTGGTCGATCTTTTTAAATCAAAATCGAAAGCCAAGAGGAGTACTGACGATGTTGCGCGTTGAAGGTCTTACCAAAATTTTTGGCGGTTTGCGTGCGGTCGATCACGCGAGCTTAAACGTTTATCAAGGACAAATCGTTGCATTGATTGGTCCCAACGGCGCAGGTAAAACCACCTTGTTCGCGTCCATTGCAGGATTTCATTCAATCGATGCAGGTCGTGTTGTGTTGATGGATCAAGACATCACGGGATGGCCCGTTCACAAAATTGCGCGCAAGGGCATGGTTCGCACATTTCAAATCACGCAACCCTTTGCAAAGTTGAGCGTTCTTCAAAACATCATGGTTGGCGCCTATCAAATTCATCCCAATGCCAATGAAGCGCGCGCACACGCCATCGACGTTGCACAAAAAGTGGGTATGGGACATATGTTGGCGCAAGCGGCTTCGGATTTAACGGTTGCAGGCCGAAAGCGCTTGGAGTTGGCGCGTGCATTGGCCACTTCCCCGCAGTTGTTATTGCTCGATGAGGTGATGGCCGGACTCAATCCTTCAGAAATTGTAAACATGGTGGCGATTGTTCGAACCATTCGCGACATGGGCGTGACTGTTTTATTGATTGAACATGTGATGCAAGCGGTGATGAGTTTGTCAGAACATATTTATGTGTTGTCTTACGGAAAAATCATTGCGCAAGGCGCACCGCAACAAGTGGTGTCTGACCCCGCAGTGATTGAAGCGTATTTGGGTCGTGGTGCCGCCAAAGAGGTGGCCCATGCTTGAAGTCAAAAATTTGCGCGCAGGTTATGGTGAAGTTGAAATATTGCGCGGCATTGATTTGAATGTATCCAAGGGCGAAATCGTTGCCGTATTGGGTAGCAATGGTGTGGGCAAGTCCACGCTAAATAACAATATTTCTGCGATTTACACGCCTTTTAGTGGATCGATTCATTTTTTGGGAGAAGACATCACGGGCATCTCTACATCAGATGTTGTGAGGCGCGGTCTGATTCATGTGCCCGAGGGCCGACGTGTATTTCCTAATCTCAATGTCAAAGAAAATTTAGAACTCGGTAGTTTGGTGCGAGGTAAGCAAAGACGACAGCAAAATTTAGATCGTGTGGTATCGATTTTTCCTCGACTCAAAGAAAGATTTTCGCAAGCCGCAGGCACTTTGTCGGGTGGCGAGCAACAAATGTTGGCCATCGGGCGCGGCATGATGTCAGAGCCCGAACTGTTGATCATGGATGAACCATCTTTGGGATTGTCACCGCTGTTGGTTGAAGAAATGTTTGGATTGATTCAGCAAATGAATCGAGACGGGCAAGCCATTTTGTTAATGGAACAAAACGCGGTTCAAACCTTGGCAATTGCGCATCGCGCTTACATCATTGAAAACGGTGCTGTCGCAATGAAAGGTTTGGCAAGTGACTTTGCACAAGACCCCGAACTCAAACGACGTTATTTGGGTTTGTAATGGATCTTTTGGGATCCTTTTTTATTGATGCAAAACAATCTACCCTTGCCCAAATACCATCAAATATATTTGGTGTTGCGCGAGCAATTAAAAGAAGGTAAGTTTGAGCAGGGTCTGCCTTCCGAGCTTTTGTTAACCAAACAGTTTGGCGTCGGGCGTGTAACCGTTCGCAGGGCTTTGCAAGAGTTGGCGGGCGAGGGTTTGATCAAGCGAGAACCAGGGCGTGGTCCGCGCCCCGTTGATGCGTGGATTAATACACCCGATATTCGAAATCTCAAAGAAAGACCGATTCAACGCCGTCTCACAGGATTGATGGAAAACATCGTCAAGATGAGTTTACAAACATCGGTCAAAGTTTTAAAGCTTGAAAATTTATTACCTTTACCTGCAGTTCAACATGCGTTGCAAATTGAGGCCGACGAACGAGTTTATAAAATTATTCGCGTGAGGAGTTCTGCCGACTCGTCCCTGTCTTACATCACAGCACACGTGCCCGTGCGGGTTTTGCCTGTGGTTAATCGACAAATTCTCAAGCGCAACCCAATATTAATGTTGATTGAAAAAAATGGTGTGTCATTGGGTCGCGTTCATCAAACCATCACCGCCAGACAAGCCGATGGAGATGTTGCACTTGCTTTGGATGTCAAGGTGGGCAGTGCTTTGTTGCAAGTCGAGAGAATTATTTTTGATGCCAATGACAAGCCTGTTCAATTGCTGCAAGGGCTTTATCGCCCCGATCGTTATGTCTATCATATCGACATCTCAGAAGTGGGCAACTTGGATGCAAGAATTTGGATTCTGTCGCATTAGTGGGGTCTGGTCGAAAGAAGTCTTGCTGACCTAGCGATTAAGCAGCAAGGCTATAGAACTGGTTGGCTGCAGACAGGGTTGATCCGCTGGGGCACTTCATCTGCCCCTTGCGAATCATGTGCACGGGGTCTCTATCCCAGCAATGATAGTTCGAGCACTCCAAAACGACTTGAAGCCCAGCATTGGTCGTGTAATTCTCTTGATGGCCCGATGGTCCTGTTCGACCATGTTGTTGAGGTATTTGGACTGACGCAGCACAATATCTACACAGGCATCAGCTTTTACACCTTCAACGGCTGCGATGTTGGCGCCACTCTTGTCGATGGTGATCTTCTCGGGCACATCATGCAGGTTGACAGCTTGTTCAAGAAAGCGACGGGCCGCAGCCCTATCCCGCTTGGCAGTCAGCAGGAAGTCGACTGTGTCGCCAGCGCGATCAACTGCCCGATAAAGATATTTCCACTGGCCCGACACCTTGATGTAGGTGTCATCCATGCGCCAACCTCGACCAACGGGGCGTTTGTGCCTGCGAAAGACGGTAGCGAGCACAGGCAGCATTTTGATTGCCCAGCGGTGCACAGTGGAGTGGTCAACGAAAACACCAAGCTCGTGCATC
>SHXN01000138.1 GCA_009693305.1 Limnohabitans sp. | reverse complement strand
AGCGGCATTGCCCAATTGATGGACCCCCACAAATCAACCATAGGCCGTGAGATGCGGCGAAATCGCGGAGAGCGAGGCTACAGGCCAAAGCAGGCACATGCGTTCTACCAGGCCCGGCTGCTGGCGTGTGGGAACAGCACTCGCATTGCTGCCGAGACATGGGCGATGGTCGATACCAAACTTGCCGAGACCTGGAGTCCGGAACTGAGCTAGATGCCAACCAAAAGTATTTGCAAATTGGCCAAGCGCAAATGCAAGATGAATCTGCACAGATTGAGCCCAATTTAATTCAAAGCATCAAAAAAACCAAACTGCCATTTGCATTAAAACGTTTGCCTGAGCGCGTTTTTTAACTGTTCACCAATCTCTGGTCTTTGCGCAAAAGGATCGGGTGGATTATTCCCTATCACGATTGCTTCCATTCGTTGCTGAACATTACCCAAGGCCTTGGGATGGCTGTAAATATAAAACCTATTGTTTTTCATGGCTGCAAAAACCATTTTGGCAACATCATCGGCACTCACCTTGCCACTCCCCACCGCTTTGTCGTTCATGGCCTGACCAATCAGTTGGCTTTGTGTCGGTTTCTCTGCTGGCGCAGAGTCAGGTCGATTGCGATGACTTTGACTGATACCCGTAGGAACAAAATAAGGACATAAAACACTCGCGCTGATTTGCTCGGTGATCAATTGCAAATCTTGATACAAGGTTTCGGTGAGCGCGACAACTGCGTGCTTGCTGACGTTATAAATACCCATGTTGGGTGGTGTTAACAAGCCCGCCATACTGGCCGTATTCACGATATGCCCTTGATAAGTGTGATCTTTTTTTGCAGCGTCGAGCATGAGTGGTGTAAACAATCTCACGCCATGAACAACGCCCATCACGTTGACGCCCAACAACCATTGCCAATCGGCAAGACTGTTTTCCCAAATCAAACCACCTGCACCAACGCCAGCATTGTTGAATACAAAATGAGGCGCGCCAAATTGTTGCATTACTTGCAAAGCAAGTTGCTCCATTTCGCTGGCCGATGACACATCGACCTTGACGGCCAATACTTCGGCACCCATTGAGCGAATTTCTTGGGTCGCCTTTTGCAATGCGTCTTCTTGAACATCAACCATCACCAAGCGCATGCCCAGTATCGCGCCCTGTTTTGCACATGCCAAACCAAAGCCCGAGCCTGCACCCGTTAAGACCGCAGTTTTTCCTTTGAAATCACTGATCATGCATTCACCTTGCTGATTGAAAAACCAATTCTTGGAAAATGAACATGGACAGTTCCTGCGCGTGCATCAGTGCGTTCGATGGTGTAACGCGTGCGGGTTGCCGCAACCAAGACGCCTTCGGTGGGTTCGGTGCCAAACGATTCAGCACGAATTACCACGGGTGTGCCGAGTGCAATGCCGTGTTCATCCATAAAGGGCTCATCGGCAAGTGCGAGTGCTTGAGATGATTTTGCAACCCATAATGCGTCTTCGCTAATAATGGTTTTAAAGGATCCGTGTCCTATCTCTTTCATACGCTTGGCCCAATCACGAACCAACGGCGTTGCATCAAAAATGGATGCCATAGCGGGTGTTTTTTCAAGCGTGAACCACAAAGGGTGATAAGCAGAAAAATCAGCGACGCAAGGCGCATCGCCTAATAAAAAGGGATGATGCGTGCGCATGTCCGATAAGCGTCTTAAATAACTTTTGTAGGTGGACGCTGCATCTTCGGGTCGCATGCGGGGTTGTCCGCCGCGCATGGTTTGACGATCTTTCGCAAAACTTTTCATGAACTCAGGATCCGCATTGGCAAACGCTTGGGCGGCGCCTTGGGGATGAAAGTTGTAGGCCATCACGGGACCAAAGATGATGGCGTCGGCCCATTGCGAAACAATGCGAGCCAATCCTTTTTGATGTTCTGGATGAAGTGTGAGTGTGGGATATAAATGTTCGAGCACATCACAAATCAATGCCGTGTCGCAATAAATATTTGCGCCTATTTGCAACAAAGGTGTGCGACGCTGGCCTCCCGTGAGTGAGACGACATCGGGCTTGGGCATCATCATCGGAATAATGACGCTGGTCCAATTGATTTTTTTGTAACCCAATACCAAGCGAATTTTTTCGGCAAAAGGTGACATCGGATAATGATGCAAAAAAATATCAGCTATGCTCGTCTCCGTTTTTTAATTTAAATTAATTTAACCAATTGCTTGCCAAAATTTTTGCCTTTGAGTAAACCTAAAAAGGCCTCGGGTGCATTGGACAAACCTTGCGCAATCGTTTCTCTGGGCTTGAGTTTTCCGTTGGTAACTAATTGCGATAACTCGGTGAGTGCGGCGGGCCAATCTTCCATGTGCTCACTGACAATAAAACCTTGCACTTTGAGTCGGTTAACCAAAATCAAAGAGGGATGCGTCATGGGCAAGGGCGCACCGTCGTATCCTGCAATCATTCCGCAGACTGCGATGCGACCAAACGCATTGGTTCTGATCATGACCGCGTCCAACACCATACCGCCCACATTTTCAAAATGTGCGTCAATACCATTGGGGCAAGCATCGCGCAGTGCTTTAGAGAGAGAAAGATAGTCTTTGTGTTGCTTGTAATCGACGCACGCATCAAAACCTAATTCATTGACGACATAGTCGCACTTGTCTTTGCCACCTGCAATGCCCACCACACGACATCCTCTGGACTTTGCCAATGCGCCTAATGCACTACCAACGGCACCACTGGCAGCACTCACAGTGACTGTTTCACCCGCTTTGGGCTCCATGATGCGAACCAATCCGTACCATGCGGTGACGCCTGGCATTCCGACAGCGCCTAAGTAATAACTCAAAGGTACGTGAGTGGTGTCGACTTTTCGAATCGCACCCGGTGTATCTCCATGAACAACACTTTGAGTTTGCCAACCGCCCATGACCACCACATGATCGCCTGTTTTAAATTTGGCATGAAGACTTTGTATGACCTCACCCACCGTGCCACCAATCATCACTTCGCCCAAGGCTTGTGGTTGGGCATAACTCTTGGAGTCGTTCATACGGCCGCGCATGTAAGGGTCTAAACTTAAGTAATGATGACGAATCAAAACTTCATCATCCTTTAAAACAGGAACGGGTGTTTCGATGAGTTTGAAGTTATCAACGGTGGCAACACCCTGAGGGCGATTGTCCAAAATAATTTTTTGAATCGTTGACATCTTCAATCCTTCGTTAAAAAATTAATCCGAGGCCGATTTGTTGAGGTTTGCTTGATTTTTATTATGAACATATCGAAAGGTGCCCGTCGCATGTGCACAGTGTTTGTTTTTCATGTCAAAAATGCTCGCCTCTGAAAATGCGGTTGATGCTGTTTTATGAATCAATCGACCTTTTGTGATGACTTCACCCATGGCAGGTTGCATGAATGTGGTTTTCAATTCAATGGTGATCATTGATAAAAGTGGATCTACACTGCGTGCTACAGCGGCCATGGCCACATCCATGAGCGTCATCAAAACGCCACCATGAATAAAATCTAAAGTGTTGAGATGCTCTGGTAGTAGATCGAATTTAATTTCTGCAAGCCCGTTTTCAAATTGTGTAAGATTGAATCCCAAAAATTCAACAAATGGAATCGGATATAAAAAGCCTTGACTTTTGCGTGTTATATTTGGACTAGTCATTCAACCGCCTTTAATAACGCTCACACCACCATCAACAGCGATGTATTGACCTGTGATATGTTTGCTTGCATCAGAAGCTAATAACACGCAAAGTCCTTTTAAATCCTCGTCGTCGCCTAAACGCCCCAAGGGTGCGTGCGATGCCAAGCGCTCTTCGCCCAAATTTTTAAGCGTACCTATGGTCAATTTGGTGGGAAAAAAACCGGGGCATATGGCGTTAACGCGAATGTGATGTTCGCCCCACTCTCCCGCCAATGCGCGAGTGAAATTGACTACCGCCCCTTTAGATGTGTTGTAGGCGATGGTATCCATTCCTTTGGGATTACCGCCCAAGCCAGCAATAGAGGCCAAGTTGATGATGCTGCCTTTGCTTCTTGGAATCATCGAATGCTTGCCCACATATTGACTCAAAATAAAGTAGCCTCGAATATTAAGGTTCATCACTTTGTCCCAAGCATCAATGGGATGGTCTTCGGCAGGCGCGCCCCATGCGGCTCCGGCGTTGTTTACCAAAATATCAATGTGGCCCAAACGAGCAATGGTTTGCCTACCGAGTTCGTGAATTTCTTTTTCATTGGCGCAATCGGCAGCAATCCAGTCGGCGTCAATGCCTTGCGATTGGAGAGACGCACTGGCTTCTTTTAAATCATCGGCTTTGCGAGATGAGATAATTATTTTTGCGCCCGCCTCACCTAAGGCTTGCGCCATTTGAAATCCAAGGCCGCGTGAACCGCCTGTCACGAGTGCGGTTTTGCCTTTGAGGCTCAACAGTTCTAATACATTGCGTATCATTCGAATTCTCCAAATTTGAAGGTGAAAAAAATCAAAAACTCTCGATGGGCATTTCAGCGCATGTCATGTCATGGTTGTTGACGACATTGAGCCATGCACTGATTTTAGGCAATTCATAGTTGAAAAAGTAGTCGCATGCGCGTTGGCGACCCTCATGCGCCGCGTCTTTTGATTGAATGGATGCAATTACGCTCAACCATGTCCAAGCCATCACCGTGTGTCCAAATGCTTGCATGTATGGCACTGCATTGGCCAATGCGATGCTTGGGTTTTGTTTGCTCCATGCGGCTTGAGTGGCGTGTTCAACCTGTTCAATCGCATGAACCAGCTTTTGCGCATGAACTTTGATGGGCAGGTCTTGGGTGTTGGCCAGATGGACCGTCTCCATCATGCGTTGCTTTAACAACTTCAATCCAAGACCCTCTTCCATCAATACCTTGCGGCCTAACAAGTCCAAGGCCTGAATACCGTGTGTGCCTTCGTGAATCATGTTGAGTCGATTGTCGCGCCAATATTGCTCAACGGGGAAATCACGCGTGTAGCCATACCCCCCATGAATTTGAATGGCTAAATTGTTAGCCTCTAAACACCATTCGCTGGGCCAACTTTTGGCAATCGGCGTTAATACCTCTAAAAGCAAACGCGCCTCGTTGGCTTGTTGGCTGGTGCCTGTATGTTGTTCATCCACCAAACGTGCGCAATACAAAGCCAATGCCAGCGCTCCCTCGCCGTAAGATTTTTGCGCCAACAACATACGTTTGATGTCTGCGTGTTGAATGATAGGAATACTTGGGCTTGAAGGATCTTTGCCACGGGGACCCACTGAGCGTCCTTGATGGCGATTTTTTGCATAGTCCAAGGACGCGTAATAACCCGCAAGACCCAGCATCGTGGCGGCCAAGCCCACGCCAATTCGCGCTTCATTCATCATGTGAAACATGTAACGCAAACCTTGCCCAGGTTGACCCACCAAATAACCAATCGCACCCGAACCCTGGTTATCGAACCCACCCGATCGAACAGGGTATTTGCCTTCGCCAAAATTGAGTAAGGTGTTAACCGTGCCTCTCCAACCACATTTGTGATTGAGTCCTGCCAATGCCACGTCGTTGCGCTCACCTGTTAATTGTCCTTGCTCGTTGACTAATTGTTTGGGAACAATAAAAAGTGAGATACCTTTGGTGCCAGCAATCAATTGACCATTAGCATCTGGAATTTTGGCGAGCACCAAATGCACGATATTTTCGGTGATGTCATGATCTCCTGTAGAGATCCACATTTTGTTGCCTTTGAGGCGATATCGATTACCCAACACATCATTTTTAAAATCAACACCATCAGGTATTGCGCGTGTGGTGATGTCGGATAAGGATGAGCCCGCTTGTGGTTCAGACAAACACATGGTGCCCATCCATCGACCTGAAAATTCATTTAGCGCAAAAACTTTTTTTTGCGTCTCGCTGCCATGCGCCATTAATAAATTAGCGTTGCCAACGGTCAGCATGCCACCCCCGATGCTGACAGACGCTGCCGCAAAAAAAGAATTGGCCGCTGATTCAACGGTATAGGGCAACTGCATACCCCCGATGTCGTAGTCTTGCGCGGCGCTCAGCATTCCAGAGCCTGCATAGGCTGCGTGTGCATCGTGCGTGGCTTGTGGAAGAATCAAGCGATCGCCTTGCATGCGAGGTTCTTCCGTATCCACCAATCGATTAAATGGTGCGTATTTGTCTTTAGCGATACGCTCACATGTATCTAATACCGCATCAAAGGTTTCTTTGCCATGCTCTGAAAAGCGATCTCTTGAGCACAAAGTTTCGACATGCAACCAGCCATACAGAAAAAAATCAATGCTTTGACGCAAGCTCATGTCAACATCCTTGAAGACGCTTTTATTTATAAAATTTCAAAAATGCCTGCTGCACCCATTCCACCACCAATACACATGGTGACGCAGACGCGTTTGGCACCACGACGTTTTCCTTCAATCAAGGCATGACCCGTGAGGCGTTGACCACTCAC
>SHXN01000137.1 GCA_009693305.1 Limnohabitans sp. | reverse complement strand
ATTGACGTATGACATGATGACTCCTGTGATTAATGGTTGACTAACCAAGACTCCAATTTTGAAACATTTTCAATGGAGAGCTTGATGTGTTGTTTGGTTTTGGGCGCTTGTACATTGATGGGAAGTTTGAGAATTTTTTGATCACGAGCAATCAATGCCGTGACTTGTTGCTCGGGGCCGACAAGCACCAGTAAGTCATCGAGCTTAGACATTCGCCACAGGGTGGGCGCTTGATTCTTTTTTTCTGCAATTTCAATTCCTATCCATTCATCGCCTGGTGCGAAACCAGCTTTTTCGCAAGGACTGTTGCTTAGAACGGTTTTAATTTGTACGCCATTGCTTTCGTTGACGCGCAGGCCCAGTTGTTGAGCCAATGGCTCGGCCTCATGGTGAACTTGAACGCCGTGTATTTGTAAAAGCGAAAGAATGGGTAACTCATCCGTGCTGTGTACCCACGATTGAATATCGCGTTTCCATGAATGGCCCGTTAGCGTTTTTAAAACACCCATGAAATCTTGTTCGCTCATCGGCCCTGCCGAACATTTTTTCCATAAAGCACGCATGACTTCGTCAA
This sequence comes from Limnohabitans sp., assembly GCA_009693305.1. Lineage (GTDB taxonomy): Bacteria > Pseudomonadota > Gammaproteobacteria > Burkholderiales > Burkholderiaceae_C > Limnohabitans. The sequence continues at coordinate 5,910 of SHXN01000137.1, read as the reverse complement.
GGTGATGGCCTGCTACGTGCAACTTGAGGTCAAGACACATCGCAATCAATGCGCCTTTGGTGTAGTAACTCACCGTGATGTTGGGCGTGTTTTCGTCGGATCGATAGTATTTGGTCCATGCTTCAAAACTCGATTGCGCTACGGTGTGAACATATCTGCCAGGCGTTTGAAAGACTTGATGAATGGTTTTGTTGATTAATTGAATGTATTGCGCATTGGTGATGAGATTGGCTCGGCGCAGAATTAAATCATCGTAGTAACTGGTGAATCCTTCAAAAAACCAAAGCAATTGTGTGTAATTTTCTTGGGCGTAGTCGTATGTTTCAAATTCGATAGGGCGAAGTCGTTTGACATTCCAGGTATGAAAATATTCATGACTGATTAAGCCCAATAAAGTGATGTACCCGTCGCTGACTTTGATTGCGCCTTTGCGCGGCAAGTCTGCACGCTTGCAAATGAGTGCTGTGCTGTTGCGATGCTCGAGTCCGCCATATCCATCGCTTACCGCATTGAGCATGAACAAATAATTTTTATGTGGCGGTTTGCCGTTTTTGTGCCACATGCGAATGGCGGCGTCACAAATTTTTTGAGTGTCTTGCAAAAGCCGTTCGCCATCCAGCGTGGGAGGCGCGCCAGCAACAACAAATCGATGCGTGACGCCACGCGCAGTGAATTGACCCGACCAAAAATCGCCCATTTCGACAGGACAATCGACAAGTTCATCATAGTCTTGGACTGAGTATTGACCAAAGCCCTTAGAGTCAATTTTTAGTGATGTAAGTCCTGTAGCTAATTTCCAGTTTTTAAGTGATGAGTTGGGTTCAAATGTAATGAAATGTTGTTGATCGGCGAGTTGTGGAACGCGCATGAACAAACTCGTCCCATTTAAAAAACCTCTTTGTGTATCAAGCCATGCGGTACGTACCGAGTTGTCTCGGGCATGTACTTGATAGGTCAATTCAAGTGTTTGTTTCTTTGAGCAATCAACAACCCATGTCGATTTATTTATTTGCGTAATCGCGCATTTTTGATTTTCTTGACGAGCACTGATAGTGATGATTTGTTTAGAAAATTCACGCACCATATAGCTACCCGCAATCCAAACGGGCATTTCAAGGGTTTGTTGATCAAGCGGTTGCGCAATGGTTAAAACAACTTGATAAATGTGCGCTTTGGGATTGTGTAGTTGTACTTGATAGTGAATGGCTACAGCATTAAATTTTTTTTTCATCAAGTTGCACCCGCACCCATCAGACAAGAAAGTGTTGCAACGACGGTGAGTCTAAATCGCAGTGTCATCCATTGATGCAGTCCAGCTTGTGGCCAAGTTTTTCGATCGACAACATAACAAGCGACGAGCAATACACTTAAAACAACTAAGCCTGCATAGGCAGGCAGGAAAAAAGAAATCCAAACCAAAAGGGAAGGGATCACGCCCCAAACGATGTGGAATTTTTTATCAACATATTGCGCTTGCAAACCCAGTCCCCAATGAATGCCGCCTAAAAAAGAAACAATACTTGCTCCATAACCCGTGAGCGCCATCGCAACAAATGGATGCGCCTCGTCATTTACCAAAAATAGCAAGACGGTCAATGCGACAAAAGGAATCAAGCCTGCATAGCCCAATCGCTCAATTCGTTGTTCGTTCGTTAATGGCTGCACTTCGCTCATAAAAAATCAAGATTTAGCTGAGGAAAAAAATTTTTCAACTTGCGATGACGTGATGGCGCCAGGTACGCGTGTTCCATCCGTAAAAATCAGAGTGGGTGTGCCGTTGATTTTATTTTTTTGTCCAAGCATTAGATTTCTTTGGATGGCCGCGGTGTCGCAGTTGCCACTTGCTGTGAATGTGTCTTTTGTCATCATGTCAAGCCAAGCCCTGGCGCGATCGCGCGCGCACCAAACGTTTTTTGATTTGTCCATGGAGTCTGCGCTCAGTATCGGGTATAAAAATAAATAGATGGTGACATTGTCTACCCCTTGCAATTCACGTTCAAAGCGTTTGCAGTAACTGCAATTGGGATCTTCAAAGATAGCGAGTTTGCGCTCTCCATTCCCACGCACAATCGTGATGGCATCTTTGATGGGTAAAGCTTTAAAATCTATCGCCAATAATTTATCTGTTCTTTCTTCGGTTAGATTCTTTTTTATTTTGGTGTCGGTTAATGAGCCGTCGAGTAAAAAATTACCTTCGCTGTCTGTATAAAAAATTTCTGTTTCATTGACGCGCACCTCATATAAGCCTTGCATCGGTGTGCGCTTGATTTCTTCTATTTTTCCTAATTGAGGTATGCGGTCAATCAGATTTTTTTTGATCAAGGCTTCTTGCCCTTGTGCAAAGGAGAGATTGGCGTGAATGCCAACAATCAAAATAACGAGGTATTGAAATATAAATTTTTTCATTGATGACTTTCTTTTATTGCATGGCTTTTGTTGTGAGCCATTGTTTCAGTAATGGGGCTTGGTTGACACCATTAAATCCCCAGTTTCTTGCGGTTTGTATCCATGAGTGAGGGTGAGCGAACAGTCTTTGTAACACGTCGCATGCAATCCAAGTGGGCATTAAGTGCGCTTTGCAAGTTCTTTCATATTGTCGAAGTAAATGTCTGTCTCCAATGGGCCGCCAGTAATTTTGAGCATCTCTGGTTTTTAATATATCAGCTAAAGTTTGTACGTCTGCTAATCCAAGATTGAGCCCCAGACCTGCCAGTGGATGAATGGTGTGAGCAGCGTCTCCTGCAAGTGCCCAAGCACCGCCAGTTGACATGATGCCACACCATTGCTTGGCTTGTGATAAATGCAAAGGCCAAGTGACGCGTTCTGAATTCAGGTGGAAAATAGCGCCAACTTGTTGACTGATTTGTTGAATTTTAAATAAGAATTCTTCGTTAGAAATAGTAAGTAAAGAGTCTGCTTTTTGTGTGGGCACAGACCATATGAGTGAAAGCTCTTTTCCGTCCATTCCGTCCATCGGAAGAAGGGCTAATATTTCAAGTTCTTGGTCTTCGTTTTGAATAAACCATTGATGCGCAATTTGTTGATGGGGTTGGTTGGACAAGAGGCGTGCTGAAATCGCGGTTTGTGCATAGGGTAGCGTTTCATATTCCACGCCTAATTGTTGTCTGGTGATGCTATTTTTGCCCTCGCAAATCACGGTGAGTGGCGAAGGCTCGGGTGTTTCTATTTTTTGGATATTGGATTGAAATTCAATGGCTTGAAACAATTGTTTTTGCAAAACTGTAACGTTAACTACCCATGCGAGGCCTTCGCGCGAGGGCGCATCAAATTGAATTTCACCACCTTCATCGCCCCGAACTTGCATGTGTTGAATGGGCGTGGCGTGTTCGGGGCTTGGCCAACAGCGTACCGACTCGAGCAGGGCGCGCGAGCGTGCGTTGAGCGAGTAGGCGCGCATGTCTTGGGCAGGGCTCTCGCCCGCGACCCACCCCACGCGAAGGCGCTGCTGGGCGAGCAACAAAGCCAAGGTGCTACCCACCATGCCGCCGCCACTGATACAAACGTCAAACTTGTTAGTCATGGGGCCATTGTAGAAGGGGTGACAATACTGGGTTTGAAATCAATTGGAAACCTTTCACCATGTCAGATATTCAAGCTCACATTTCGCAACTTTGGATTTACCCCATCAAATCATGCGGGGGCATTTCTGTGGAAGAGTCCATCCTCACGCCCACTGGTTTGGAGTGGGATCGCAATTGGATGGTGGTCGATCAACGCGGCGAATTCATTTCGCAACGTGATTTGCCCAACATGGCGCTGATTCAACCCACCATGAGGCGCAGCGATATGGTCTTGCGCGCACCCGGTATGTTGGCATTGCATGTTGCCTTGTATGAAGTAGAAACTGCAACGCATGTGCAAGTATGGGACGATCGTGTGAAGGCCTTTGATATGGGCGAGGTAGCGAGGCAATGGTTCACCAGTTTTTTATCGCAAGACGGAAAAGGCAAAGCATTTGTAGAGCGTGAAGGCCCCTTGCGATTGGTTCGATTTGATCCTGATCATCGACGTGCAAGTTCTACCCAATGGACCAAGGATGTGGCAGCGCAAACGCAATTTGCCGATGGTTTTCCGTTGTTGTTGTGTTCGCAAGCGTCGTTGGATGAATTGAATCAACGATTGACCAAGGCGGGGCATGTTGCCGTTGAGATGACGCGCTTTCGACCCAATGTGGTAATCACACGTGTACAAGCGCACGATGAAGATCGATTGGCGATGTTGAATATCCAAACGGATTTGCGGTCGGTGGATCTGCAACTAGTCAAGCCCTGTGGCCGTTGTCCTATCCCCAATATTGATCCATTAACGGCTGAGTCGTCTCCCGAGGTGAGCGACATGCTTCAAACGTATCGACAAGATGCGCGATTGAATGGATCGGTGACGTTTGGCATGAACACCATCGAAGTGCCGCCGGCGCAAGTGTCTGAGCAAGAGCCTGTTTTGCGAGTGGGGCAAGCGATTCGTGGGCGATGGGCTTTTTAAATCGTCGCTTAGTACAATAGCGGGTTATTCAGAGGATTTGTTATGAGTTTGAAATGCGGCATCGTTGGCCTGCCCAATGTCGGTAAATCAACGCTTTTTAATGCGCTAACCAAAGCAGGTATTGCCGCAGAAAATTATCCGTTTTGCACGATTGAGCCCAACACGGGTGTGGTGGAGGTGCCAGACCCTCGATTGGCGCAACTCTCCGATATTGTGAAGCCCGAACGTGTGGTGCCTGCCATTGTGGAGTTTGTGGATATTGCAGGTTTGGTTGCAGGCGCGAGTCAAGGCGAAGGATTGGGCAATCAATTTTTGGCGCACATTCGCGAAACCGATGCGATTGTGAATGTGGTGCGTTGTTTTGAAGATGACAATGTGATTCACGTGGCAGGAAAAGTTGATCCCATCTCTGACATTGAAGTGATTCAAACCGAATTGTGTTTGGCTGATTTGAGTACGGTTGAAAAATCATTGCATCGTTACACCAAAGCGGCCAGATCTAGCAATGACAAGGAAGCCACACGACTCGTGCAAGTGCTCACCAAGTGCCAAGAATCCTTGAATCAAGGAAAGGCGGTTCGCACCATTGATTTCAGCAAAGAAGAGCAGGTGTTGCTCAAACCCTTGTGTTTGATCACAGCCAAGCCCGCAATGTTTGTGGGCAATGTGGGTGAAACAGGTTTTGAAAACAATCCCTATTTAGATCGTTTGCACGCTTACGCTCAAAATCAAAATGCACCCGTGGTTGCGATTTGCGCCAAGATGGAAGCCGATATGTCGGAGATGAGCGACGAAGACCGGGATTTGTTTTTGTCGGAGATGGGACAGACCGAACCAGGATTGAATCGCTTGATTCGAGCGGCTTATCGATTGCTCGAACTGCAAACCTACTTTACGGCTGGAGTCAAAGAGGTGCGTGCATGGACCATTCCTATAGGGGACACCGCGCCACAAGCCGCAGGCGTCATTCACGGCGATTTTGAGCGTGGCTTTATTCGTGCGCAAACCATTGCTTTTGAGGACTATGTGGCTTTAAAAGGCGAGCAACCCGCCAAAGACGCCGGAAAAATGCGCTCAGAAGGCAAGGAATATGTGGTTCAGGACGGCGATGTTTTGAACTTTTTGTTTAATGTTTGAGTTTTGATTGGGGTGGAATACGTCGTCGGTGGCGAGAACATATTTTTAATACATGTCGCAAAAAATCAATCAGTCAACTCAGGGTTCTGTCGCAATAAGGATTCCCAGTTTTTCAGGGACGCTATAGGTAGTGTTTGGCATAGGGAAAATACGCTACTGGTAGTAGGTAAGATTCTTCAAAATTCCTTATTGCGACAGAACCCTCGCACCACGCGCAAGGGGTGGTCATGCGGGACAAAGTCGTCAAGTCGGCGCATCGTAAAAAGGCTT
>SHXN01000136.1 GCA_009693305.1 Limnohabitans sp. | reverse complement strand
AAGGTCCTTGATGGACATGCCGGCGTCAGCCTGTTTGAGAAAACCGATGATTTGCTCATCGGTAAATTTGGAAGGTTTCATGGCCGCTATTGTCCGAAATTAGCCGACTTTGTTCCATTACTTTGGTACGGCTAGAGGGGGGCAGGTCACTACGAGTTCATAGACCAAGATGAGTTCACCTGTGCCTTTGTCAACTATCGTGGTTATGGTGCATCCAAAAATATGTCGGGTGCTCATACCATGGATCAAATTTTGATTGATGTGATTGAGTTGGTCACTCAACTCGGTTAGACGAATTTTCATTGATAGGACACTCGATGGGCGGCATGGCGGCACAACGCGTGGTCATTGATGTAAACAAAAGAAAAGATCTCGCTGTTAAATCCATAGTGGGCGTTACCCCAGTACCTACCGCAGGCGTGCCATTACCCCCCGAAATCAAAGCCATGTTTGAAGCCGCGTCTACCAACAATGCAATGACTTGCAATATGATCAACAATTCATTGGGAGAACGACTCAAGCCGCTATTGATTAAACATATTTTGAACCTCAAAAACACAACCGTTGCTGCTGATGTTTTTAAAAATTACTTTTATGCATTCAGTCAAACCAATTTTTCTGATCAATCATCGCAACTCAAACAACCTTTTTTAGTTTTTATCGGTCAATACGGTCAAGGTGTTTGTGAAGAGATGGTCAGAGCCGTGTTTCCTGATTTATATCCACATGCCAAACTTCAAGTACTTCCCAATTGCGGTCATTACCCAATGGTTGAAACACCAGTTTATTTAATGACGGTGATTAAGCAATTTATTCTTAACGTCAGTTAAATTTATGCATTGACTTTGTACTTTAGCCTTGTAAACGTTTTTGCAACCGCTCAGACCAAATTTCTATCGGTATTTTGCTGGGGTTCTCGCGCAACATATCCTCGGTTTGACGCATAAGACTTTCGGCAGATTGGCTCATGTCAACAGGTTCAGCAAAAGGTTGATTAACATACCATGGTGATGGCGTGTATAACTCAACTCGATTGCCTTCAGGATCGAAGAAGTAAATACTCCAAGCATTGCCATGCGTCATAGTGCGTTGTATTTGCACGTTTGCATCGATTAATTGCGCATAAAAAGTACACAAATCTTCTAAGTTATCTACTCTGAATGAAATTTGATTGATCGGGGAAAAACCTGAATCCTCAGGCCTTCCAGAGGCCAAGACCAGTTGGTGGTGCTCATTCGCGTTGCGACTTAAGAACATGATTTGTCCACCCACATAATAATCGCCGCCATCGGTCTTCACTAGACCCAAGGTTCTTTGATAAAACTCAACCATGGAGTCAAGGTCTTGGCAATAAAGTCCAAAGTGAGTCAGTTGTGCATTAGGGATTTTCTTAGTAGACATACTTTTCCAATTTTATTTATTGACGCTCGATTTTTTTCAAATCAACGACTTTCTTCCAAACTGCTATTTCACGCTCAATGCGATCGCGCATTTGTGCAGGCGTCGATGGAATGGGTGTTCCGCCCAATTCGGCAAAACGCTTTTTGACATCATCCATTTCTAAAATCAAACGCAATTCTCGGTTGATTTTATCTACCACAACTGTAGGAGTGCCAGGAGCCACGGCCAGTCCAAGCCAAGAACTGAAATCTAATCCAGGCAGTGTTTCTGCAACCGTTGGCAGTTCAGGCATCAACGGTGAACGAGAAGATGCGGATGAAGCCAAGCCACGTAACTTACCGCCTCGAATTTGGCCATAAGCAAATGTTGAGGTTTCGACCATGACATCAACCCGTCCCGCAAGCAAGTCAATCATGGCCGGCCCAGCCCCTTTAAAAGGCACATGAATCATGCTGACGCCTGCTTCACTGGCAATCCATTCGCCCGTTAAGTGTTGCAAGCTTCCTATACCTGCAGAAGAAAAAGTCAACTTGTTAGGTTGAGCTTTCGCTCGTGCCAAAAGATCGCTGAGGGATTTAATGGGTGAGTCTTGTGGAACGGTGACAACCATCGGGTAGGCGATGACCGTCGATACCATGCCAAAATCTTTTACGGGATCGTAGGGTAATTTGTTCATGACAGCGGCAGACACAGGATGCCCCCCTGTCAACAAAACCATGTTGTATCCATCGGGCGCAGACTTTGCGACAAAATCATTCGCAATTAAACCTGTTGCACCAACCTTTTGTTCGACAATTACCGATTGATTTAAACGTTCAGATAATTTTTGCGCTATTAAACGAGTGATGATATCTGAGCTACCACCAGGGGCAAATCCCACCACAAAACGAATCGGTTTATTAGGAAAATCTTGTGCTTGGCATTGAAATGCCGTAAACACAAATCCAATTGATACCCCACCAAGAAAAGCAAATAATCGTAATTTTTTAAACAGCTTCATCAGAATACCTTTCGATTGATGAAGCCAAAGTATCGCTAATTAGTCGTGGTAAACTCTTGTGGTTTTCCCTCATCTGACGAGGTAAAACTTTGAATTGCTTGAAACTTAAATCCTAGGCTTGTTATGAAAAAGATTGTTTCCATTTTTCTTTATCTGTTCATCACCTTTGCTTTTGCACAAACGAATCCAAGCTGGACACCCAATAAACCCATTCGATTCATCATCCCCCAAGTAGCAGGCGGAGGGGCAGACGCCATTGGCAGAACCATTGCTCAAGCCTTATCTGAAAAAATTGGACAACCCGTCATTGTGGATAATCGACCAGGAACCAATGGAGGCGTAGGCGCTGAATTTCTCATTCGCTCGCCCGCAGATGGGCATCATTTATTGCTGGTATACACCTCATTGATGGCCATCAATCCCGCCGTCTATGAAAAAATTTCTTATGACTCGCTTAAAGATTTAAAACCTTTGGGTTCAATTTGTGCGGTGCCGCTGGTGATGATTGCCAGCTCAAAAGTTCCTGCCAACAATTTGAACGAACTCATCGCATCGCTCAAAGCAAACTCTGCAAGCGTATTTGGCGCATCAAGCGGCAACGGATCTTTTTCACACATGATGATTGAGTTGATCAATCGGAAGGCAGGTGTGAATATGACGCACATTCCTTTTAAAGGTGAAGGCCCAGCCGTACAACATGTTTTAAGCGGACAAGATTCCATCATTTATGTTGGAACACCCGCCATTATTCTTTCTCAAGTGCAAAGCGGTAAATTAAAGTCTTTGGGCGTCACAACAGCCAACCGAATGAGTCAAATACCCAACATACCCACTCTTGCAGAAAGCGGAATGCCCGATTTCAATGAAAGCTTTTGGTATGGGCTGGCTGCCTCCTCTGGGACACCCAAACATATATTGGATGCCTACAATGATGTAGTTGCAGAGTTATCACGCTCCGAGTCATTGCAGACCAATTTAAGCAAGATGGGGTGTGATGCCATGCCGATGAACGCCAATGACTTCACAGAAAAAGTACGCAATGACATTAACAAATACTCGGCCATTGCCAAGGCCGTCAAAATGAAAGTTGATTGAAATGGCCAAAATCCCTCAACTCAAGCACGTAGGCCTGCATGTTGACAATATCGACAACATGCAAAAGTTTTATACATCCGTTTTTGATTTGATCGTGACCGATCATGGACAAGTCGAGCGTTTAGACAATAAAAGAATCGTTTTTTTAAGCGGCAGCGACGACGCACACCATCAGTTGGTTCTTCTCGCGGGAAAGGACCCTACTAGCGGTCCGAGCGTGGTGTTTCAACTGTCATTTTTTGTTGATTCATTGAATGACCTCCGACGAATTGAAAAACGACTCAGGGCTACGGGGGTTACTTCTATTCAACCCATCACACACGGTAACGCTTGGTCTATTTATAGCCATGACCCCGAAGGCAATGGCTTAGAAATTTACATGGATACGCCATGGTATGTGTCACAACCCCACGGCAAACCCTTTGACTTATCGATGAGCGATAAAGAAATTTATGCCTTCACCAAAAATATGGTCGAGCAAAATTCGTCTTTTACGCAGCAAAAAGATTGGCAGCACACAATGCAATCAAAGCTCAAAAAAGTAAGCGCAACCATCAAATAATTTCTTAAACAATTGATCTTTAACAAAAACAGGAGTTGAAATGAAACTGGTATCTTTTGCACACGGTGGACAAATTCATTATGGTGCTGTCAAAAATGGTAAAGTAGTTGATCTGAGTGCTCGGCTTAGTGGTCAGTATCCCGACATCATTAGTTTTATCGCACACGATGGAAAGACAGTTGCTGAATCGATTGTTGCTCAATCGAGTGGTGACTATGATTACAGCAGCTTAGACCTTTTGCCTGTGGTGCCCAACCCTGGAAAAATTTTATGCGTCGGCCTCAACTATCATGACCACGTCACAGAAGCCAATAATACGATTGGCAATCGCAAAGCACCTGATCGCGCCATGATATTTGCACGTTGGCCCGAATCATTAACAGCGCATAAAAAACCTATTCTGCGTCCTCGAGTCTCTCAGATGCTTGATTGGGAAGCAGAGTTGCTTGTTGTCATTGGAAAACCCACGGGTCGTTATGTACCTAAGAGCAAAGTGTTTGACTATATTTTTGGATACTCGTGTTTCAATGAAGCGTGTCTTCGAGATTATCAACGTCACTCGAGCCAAATCAATCCTGGCAAAAATTTTGAAAAAACAGGCGCGAGCGGTCCTTGGATGGTAACAGCCGATGAAATTTCAAATCCAATGAATCTCAACATTGAAATGCGATTAAATGGCACTGTGATGCAAAAGGCAAACACATCGCAGATGATTCACTCGATTGAAGCAACGATTGAATACATCACCGAATGGATGCCACTAAAACCCGGTGATTTGATTGCAACGGGCACCATGGGTGGTGTTGGGTTTGCCAGAACGCCACCTATTTTTATGAGGCCAGGCGACATCGCTGAAATCGAAATTCAAGATATTGGTATTTTAAGAAACCATATCGAAGATGAGCCTGCAAACTTAGAAAAGTAGAAATACCTTGCCCAAGTTGTACGGACGTCAAGCTTTTGTTGAAATCCTCATCAGCGAAGGTGTGACGCATCTTTTTGGCAATCCAGGTACGACCGAGTTGCCCATCATGCAAGCCTTGCCAGACTATCCTGATTTAAAGTTTGTGCTTGGCCTGCAAGAATCGGTTGTCATGGCCATGGCAGATGGCTTTGCAAGGGCTTCTCGACAACTGTGTGCTGCTAATGTTCATGTCGCACCTGGACTTGGCAACGCAATGGGTGCTTTGTATAACGCCAAATTTTCTGGCTCACCCGTGATTCTTACAGCTGGTCAACAAGAGCAAGGACATGGATTGCTCGAACCTATGCTCTTCGACAATTTGGCTTCAATGGCGGCACCGCTTGTTAAATGGTCGATAGAGGTGACAAGATTACAAGATTTACCTCGAATCATGCGACGTGCGGCTAAGATTGCGATGACACCACCAACGGGTCCAGTTTTTATCAGCCTACCGGGTGACATATTGAATGACATTGCAAATATTGATATGGGTCAATCGGTTCGCATCGATCACAGAATGCGACCCTCCGATCATTCTTTAAATGAATTAGCCAATGCCCTACTGTCAGCCAAAAATCCTGTGATTATTTCTGGAAAAGAATTGTCTTCAAAGCAAGCATTTTCGGATGCGGGTGAATTAGCAACTCTACTCGGTGCAGCTGTCTTTCAAGAGCCAATCCCTTACAGTGCAACGTTTTTAACCTCTCACCATCTCTACCAAGGCATGCTCACGCGAAGTCAAGAGAACGTACAAAAAACTCTCGATCCATTTGATCTTGTTGTATGTTTGGGTGCAGATTTACTTCGAATGTCGGTTTACAGTCCTGTAGATCCATTGCCCCATCACTTGCGAGTGATCCATCTGAGTGAACGCAGTTGGGAGCTTGGAAAAAATTACAAAACAGAATTGGCATTGCAAGCCAATGTTTGCGAAACCTTGCAAGTATTACTGCCTTTGCTGAAGTCTCGCATGGATATAACGTATCAAGAGAAGGCACAGGTAAGAACAAAAGCACTTGAACAAAAAAATTGGTCTGTCAAACGCGTATCGCTGATGAAAAAAGTTCAATCACAAAGTTCAGCCACTCCAATGTCTGCCTCGACTTTTATCATGAACATCACATCACAATTAACGCTTGATGTGATCGTGGTTGAAGAGGCCTTAACATCGACACAACCCCTACCGCAATTTTTACATCAGCACGATCAGGATAGTTTTTTTGGTCTCGCCAGTGGTGGGCTTGGCTTTGCAATTCCAGGCGCAGTCGGCGTCAGCATGGCCAAACCCAACCGACCTATTGTGGCGATTGTGGGTGATGGCAGTGCAATGTATGGCATTCAAGGATTGTGGACTGCCGTGCATTTCAAACTACCGATTACATACATCATCGCCAATAACAAGGGATACCGAATCATCAAAGAAAGACTCGTATCCATGCAAGGCTCTGATCGATTCATTGGTATGGATATGAACGATCCTGCAATTGATTTTTGTCAATTGG
>SHXN01000135.1 GCA_009693305.1 Limnohabitans sp. | reverse complement strand
CGGCACGCAGTCTGGCCAACTCCATTTGCTCGGCACTCACCGGCTTGTCACCAGCGCCTTTGAGCTTGCCTCGACCCTCCAGTCTGATCCAGTTCTCCAGCGTCTGCTTGGGAATACCAAGAATCTTGGCCCTGACTGCTGTGGCCTGATCGCCTCCATCTTGAACTCCAGCGTGTAACGCGCCCTTTTCATCTCGCCCATCTATTTCTCCTTCATCTGATTTTGAACCATCAGCTAAGGAGTACGTTTTTTAGGGGCAAGGCCAGTTATAGTTATCAACAGCCAACCCACCAAATGTTGGATTCAAGCCCCCTGTCAAGAAAAAATCGGCACTCACTGTCAAGATTCAATCGGCGTCAACACTGTTGCGCTTGAATCAACGGCGCCAAGAAGGCTGCGATTGTGTATAAAAGTACAGTAAAGAAAATTTTTAAAGAACTTCTCCTAATTAATTTGAAACTACTTTTAATCCTACCAAACTCTGTTTAGTATTAAAGATTGGCACGGAAAAAAATCCAACAACTTTTGCCCCACATCGTCTTGTGGAGACCCCAGACTTTGGCCAGTTGATACATGGGAGTGCCCCTCGAACCATGCCTTTGCAACAGCAGATGCGGCGATCACTGTTCCACCACCAGGTCGATTTTCAATCAAGACTGACTGCCCCCAAAGCTCCGTGAGTTTTTGCCCCAATATGCGTGCAACAACGTCAGTGGTTTCGCCAGGCGCATAAGGAACGACAATCTTAATGGGTTTGTTCGGGTATCCTTCTTGACTCCACGTATCAAAAACAGCGAAAGGGAATGCACAGGTTGTAGCTATTGCTTGAACGAGTTTGCGACGTTTGATATTCATGATTCATTCCATCCGAAATTAATTTCTGTGATATCAATCCACTCTAGCACCCGATACTTTGACAATCTCTGCCCATCGAACACGCTCAGCACGAATGGTTGCGGCAAATTGCTCAGGTGTGCTACCCACTGCTTCACTACCCACCACACCCAATCGTTTTTGAATGATATCGCGCGATCCAATTTTTGCAATAGCTGTTTGCAAACGCACAATGATGTCCCTTGGAGTGCCAGCAGGTACCACCAATCCAGACCACGCATCAGCAGAGTAATCTTTGACACCGGCTTCACTTACAGTGGGCAGATTAGGGATTGCTTCTGATCGTTTGGCAGAGGTCACTGCAATGCCTCGAACCTTGCCTTCATTGATCATAGGAGCAGCTGTACTGAGCGTATCAAACATGGCTTGTATGTGACCCGCAATCAAATCATTCACAGCGATTGAAGTGCCTTTGTAAGGCACGTGAATAATATCAATGCCAGTTCTTTGTCGCAACATTTCAAAAGATAAATGTGACAACGTTCCATTACCGCCGCTGCCAAAATTCAATTTACCTGGATTGGCTTTGGCGTAAGCAATGAGTTCTTGAAAATTTTGTATGGGCAATGCGTTGTTGATTTGAAGAACCAAAGGCCCAGATGCGACAAGACTCACAGGCGCCAAATCCTTTTCTGGATCAAAAGCCATAGTGCGATACAGCGATGGGTTGATTGCCATGGTTCCGGCTGCCACCATGGCTATGGTGTAACCATTGGCGGGTGAGCGCGCAACTTGCTCCATGCCAGTGTTGCCATTAGCGCCGGGGCGATTATCGACAACCACTGGCTGTCCCAATTCTTCAGAAAGCGATTGTGCAAACAATCGCGAAATCACATCTAAATTGCCGCCCGCTACATAGGGAACAACCATTCGAATTGGTTTGTCTGGATATTTTTGAGCCCAAGAAGGCGCAGCCATCATCAAAGAAATAGCAGTGACCAGCGCGGATACTAAAATTTTCATGGCATATCTTTCAATTCAGGTTAAGTGGATTCATTTGACATTTTTTGAACAAACAACTGCGAGCCCAATGCAAGAAGGTCTGAAACACGTGTCATCACCAGTTGAGCCCCCGCTTGAATCAACGTTGCAGCAGTGTCTGAGGTAACCAAGGTACCGCCAATGGACCCAGCTTGTTTGATGACTTTTAAAGCGTCCACAACCGCTTGACGCACTTGGGGGTGATTGGCGTTACCGGGATGACCCATACGATGCGCCAAATCATTAGGGCCAATGAACCAAACGTCAATGTGTTTAACTGCCAACAATTGAGGTAACTGCGCAATCGCCTCAGGTGACTCAATCATGCCGATGATCAATTTGCGATCGAAATCGGCGTATCGCGCGTACTGAACAGCTTTCACTAAGTCTTGGGCTTGCACAATCGAATCAATAGCCGCAACAATGACCCCATCGATACCTTGATCAAGATAACGGCTGATGAGTTGTGCATCCGAACTCCATGGACGAACAATGCTGGCGATGCCACAAGCACGTGCCGCACGTGCCATCTCTTCAATGCGCTCCATTGACGAGCTACCTTTTTCGCAATCAATAAATGCGATATCAAAACCTAACTGACCCACTTTTTCTAACAAAGCGGCGGAAGGATAATTAATGAGCACCATGGAGACGACTTCACCTCGTGCTAATTTTTCTTTAACTTTGATACTCATGATTTCCTTTTAAAACGAGGCGGCGCCACCAATGGTGGAGCGATGCATCAGTCTGCGTTGAGGCAGTTCATAGTCACCCACAGCAAAATGCTGGCTCGTGCAGTTATCCCACATCAAAAAGTCTCCCACTTGCCAGCGATGGTGATAAATCATTTCTTCACGCACACACCAATTACTTAATTCGTCTATCAACTGATCACTTTCATTCTCGGGCATATCAACAATTCGCAACGTAGCGGCTTTACTTACATAAATACTTTTTTCACCCGTCACAGGGTGTGTGCGGATCACTGGATGCGTTACTTCCTTTTTTTGCTCCTCTGTGAGTGGTGCTCTCTTTTGTGCGGCATCATTTTTTTTGAGTAACGCGTAGACCGCTGATAAGGAGTTGACCGCTTTTAGATTGCTGAGTTTGGCTTTTTTTTCATAAGTCAACAATTGATACGCGAGCGCCGTGCTAACAAACATGGTGTTACCCAAAGGATTGTTGTTGGTATCGCGTGGAATTTCTAATGCATAAAGCACAGAATACATGTTAGGCTCCTCTTGAAAGTGCCCATCGGTATGCCACAACCGTCCAGCATCGATCATGCCAATGGGTTCACCTGCCTCATCTAATATGTTTGAAATTCTAACGAGATCTTTGAATCCCGGAACCAAGTATTGCGGCAGTATATGTGGCTCTAATTTTCCAAGCCGAGCGCAAAAATTGATTTGTTCATCTGGGGTGATAACTTGGTTACGCAACACAACGACCTTATACGTATGCAAGGCGTCTTGAATCGCTTTTACAACGGTATCGCTCACACCTGAATGAATGTCAACGCCTTGTATTTCAGCACCCAATGGTGCGTTGCTTACAACAACTCTCATGATGTGCCTATCACAGTCAAATACCAACTGGAACTGGCCCAATCATGCCAGCTCGATGCAATTTTCTAGGTATGTCACCATAATCAAAGACAGCCAAATGGTGAACTGCACAGTTATCCCAAACAATCAAATCACCTTTTCTCCAAGAGTGCGCATAGATGAATACTGGATTTATAAGTTGCTCCCACAATTGATGCAGCAACTCGTCACTCTCCTGGCGCGGCATACCAACCACTTCACTAGTATGACCTTCGGTCACAAACAAACAAGGACGTCCATTAAATGGATGCTTTCTAACAATCGGATGATCAACATCAGGTAATTCGGCCTTTTGTTTTTCAGTCAATGGTGCGCGTTTTAAATTGCCAACCTTTGCCTTTTTTGCCAAATGATCGATGAAGCTGTGTTTTGCACGCAAATGCGCAATCTTGGCTTTCATAGCATTTGATAAAGCATCGTAAGCACCCCATGAGCTAGTGAACAATGTGTTGCCCAACACTTTGCCTTCGCGGTGCGGGATTTCAATACCATACAACACGGTGTACATGTCTGGTGTTTTCAAATATGAAGCATCGGTGTGCCAAAGCATACCCGCATCTTCAATACCAATTGCAACACCATCTTTTTTAATGTTAGAAACCACAGAGAGTTCGGGTTGATCGGGAACGGCGTAACGGTTGTAAAACGATACGCGCAAATCACCCAGTTGTTTGGCAAAGTTGGTTTGTTGAAAGGGAGTGATGTCTTGATCGCGCAAGATGATCACTGAATGATCATTGAGTGCCTGACGCACAAATGCGAGTTCTTGCACATTGAGCGAATCTCCTACTTGAATACCTTTGATTTGTGCGCCAATGCCAGGGCCGAGTAACACGGTCTCGAAACCGTCTGCACGGCCAGTCTGAGTGTTATTGCTTTTAGCTGGATGAGTTGAGATGAATTGATTCATGTTTAACCTTTGAATAATTAAGTTGAATGGATTTAACCTAATGACTGACCCGATACCGTTGCTCTTCTCATTAGACGCCGAAGTGGTAACGCGTAATCAAAATTGGCAAGATGCAGAGTTGCCAAATTGTCCCAAATTAAAAGATCACCTACGGACCAACTGTGCCTAAAACAGAAGGCCGGTTGTTTGATGTGATTCAATAATTGATCTAATATGCGTTGTCCTTGTATATCATCAACACCTTCAATTGATGTCGTATAACCTTCACTAACATAGAGGCAGCGTCTACCCGTTACAGGATGTGAAATGGCCAAAGGATGTGAAACTGGCGGAAATTTTTTCTTCAACTCTTCCGTACCAATGACTGATCCAGATTTGGTAGCGTATCGGAAATGCAGACTGTGAACGCCACGCAGAGATTCAATTTGTTGTTGAGTTTCATGACTCAATGCCTCGTAGGCAGCACCCATGCTGATGAACGATGTATCCCCCAACGCCTTACCGTTAGCAAAAGGAACTTCTACAGCATAGAGCATTGAAACGCTGTGGGGCGTGCTCAAATAAGCACCATCGGTGTGCCAAAACCGCCCTGCATCGGTACTGCCAATGGGCTTGTCGTTTTCTAAGATATTTGAGACGATTAACAACTCGGGAAATCGGTTATCTAAAGAGTCATCCAGAAAATTTTTTTGAAGTTCACCAAACCGTTTGGCAAAATCAATTTGCTGCACTTCGCTCATGCCATCGGTCTTGATGGTGATGACGCCTCGATCGTGCAACAGTTGACAAATAAAATTAAAACCATCCGGTGTTAAATGGTTGATGTCAACGCCACGAACGTAGGCACCTAGGGGGCCATCGTTTAATTGGTATTGCATGGCCATCAGTCAAATTTAATGTTGGCTTTTTTCACGATGTCGCCCCACTTGGCCACTTCATTTTTTAACTGAGTGGCAAAAATATCTGGCGGCATGGTCACAACATCTAGACCTTCTTTGCTTAATCGTTGACGCACAGCAGGTTCATTCAAAGAAGTGATGACGTCTGTATACACTTTGCGTATCACCTCTTGCGGTACATTGGCAGGCGCCAACAATCCAAACCAAACGGTAACGTCTAAATCTGCAAAACCGGTTTCTTGCAATGATGGAACTTGAGGTGCAATTTGACTTCTTGCGGCAGAGGTGACACCCAAAACACGAAGTCTTTGTGTACTCACATGCTGCATCACAGCCGCAGGCGTATCGAGCACGAAATCAATTTCACCACTGAGGACCGCCATCAATGCGGGATTGCTGCCTTTGTAAGGAACCGTGGCAGAGCGAATGCCTGAACGGGCTGACATCAACTCAAAAGTCAAATGAGACAGTGTTCCATTACCTGGAGATCCGTAATTTAATTTGCCTGGTTGACTTTTGGCGAATTTAAAAAAATCCGCTACGTTTTGAATCGGCAAACTGCCGTTGATCGCTAACATATAGGGTGACTGCGCAACCATCGTAATCGGGGCGAAGTCCTTGATCACGTCATAGGGTAATTTGGGATAAGCCGAAGGACTCACGGCCATGGTGTTGGCGGTCATCAACAGGGTGTATCCATCAGGTGGAGCCTTGGCAACCATATCTGTACCAATTGTTGCACCCGCACCAGGTCGGTTATCAACAACAACCGATTGCTTCCAAATTTTTGAGAGTGATTCGGCCAATACACGTGTGAGCACATCAGCGCCGCCACCTGCGGCATAAGGCAATATAATTCGAACGGGCCGTTCAGGATACGCTGCTAATGAGACTTGGTTAAAAGTCAGCAAAAAAAGGATTACACAAATACGCAATAAATTCACAGTTTTGTCTCCTTGTGCACGCCCGTCAGGGTGCAATTATTTTATTTATCTTAGTATACGGCCATAAAAGAATTCCGATATTCCTCTCATCAAACGACATCGTCAAGTTAACTAAAACAAATGAAATTTAGTTGGCTCACATATCCTTTCATTGAACCATCTCTGCTTGAGTTACAGTCTTCCAAATACCCAGACTTTTGTTCAGTAGCAAGCGGTGATTTGCCGCTGAGATTGTATGGCGTGCCAACCCAAATAAGTTCCCGACTTCACTGAATATTGATAGAAATCGCTGTGCGTGCCCTTGGGCCTCTGCGCGTTTTTCAATCCCTTGGTAGCCCGCATCTCCAA
>SHXN01000134.1 GCA_009693305.1 Limnohabitans sp. | reverse complement strand
CATGGTGATCAAACAAACCCACGGTGAAGTCGAGTGCTTCATAGATGATCATGTTGTAGGACGTGCGCATCAGCACCGATTTCATTTCTTCGGTGGCCGCGACCAAACTGTTGCGTATGAGTTCAACTTCAACAGGATCGGCCAAAGATTTTTGACGTTTAGATGTTGGTTTCATTTTTTGCCAATACTCAAGTGAAGATTGCCAAATACATCGACTTTGACGCGATCTCCGGGTTGAACAACGGTGGTGCTGGCGTGTTCTTCAATCAATGCGGGTCCTTGAATCACATTGTCAGCAAGCAAATGCTCTCGAGAAAAAACAGGTGTATCGCACCAACCGTGATTGCCAAAATAAGCTTTGCGACGACCAGTCGAACTCGCTTTTAAAGGTTTTGATGTTCCGCTTTTTATTTTTTCAAGCCTTGGTTTTTTCATCACACCGCTGATGGCACTTCGTATGCTGACAATTTCTGCCATCTCATGGGGTGAACCGCGTCCATAACGCTCTTCGTGGGCTTGATCAAATGATTGTTTAACTAACGTCATATTTTTTTGTTTAAAAGCGCTTGAGGGTATTTCAACGGTGACAGCATGCTCTTGACCTACATAACGCATATCTAAATAGCGTTGCACTACAATGCGTTGAATCGGTAGGCCCGAATCTTTTTGTGCCTTTAGTCCACTTGATTCCAAATCATCAAACCATGCGTTGAGTTGATGCATTTGAACATCACCTAATGTGATGAACATGGATCGAACCAAATCTTTGCGAAAGTTGGCGAGCAACATGCCGAATGCAGAGAAATGTCCGGGTGCTCGAGGAATAATGACATGAGGTATGCGCAATT
This sequence comes from Limnohabitans sp., assembly GCA_009693305.1. Classification (GTDB taxonomy): domain Bacteria; phylum Pseudomonadota; class Gammaproteobacteria; order Burkholderiales; family Burkholderiaceae_C; genus Limnohabitans. The sequence continues at coordinate 5,769 of SHXN01000134.1, read as the reverse complement.
CACGTGCAACCATTGAAGCGTGCAAAGGACCCGCACCACCGTAAGCAAATAAATAGGGAAAAGATCCGGGGTCTAAACCACGATCGGTGGTGACACCCTTAACCGCATGCGACATCGATGCAGTAGCGATTTGCAAAATGCCGTAGGCCGCTTTTGTCACATCCAAACCTAAAGGTTTTGCAATTTTGGTGAGCATCGCTGTTTGAGTGGCTTTGCTATCGAGTTGCATTTCACCGCCCAAAAAGTGATCGGGGTTGAGTCTACCGAGCAACAAGTTAGCGTCGGTAACCGTGGGTTGTGTCCCACCTAAACCATAACAAACGGGGCCAGGCATGGCGCCTGCGCTTTGTGGTCCAACACGCAGTGCGCCTGTTGCGCTGAGTGTTGCCATGCTGCCTCCGCCAGTTCCTACTTCATGAATATCAATCATGGGTGTCAAAAGGGGCAGGCCGGTGAGATAGCCGCCAATCATCACGCTATTGGCAACCAAGGCTTCGCCTGCGCGAACGACACCCGCTTTGGCTGTGGTGCCGCCCATATCAAATGCAATTGCGTTAGGAATATTTAAGGCTTCGCACAAAACTTGGGTACCAATGACACCCGAAGCGGGGCCTGACTCCATCATGCGCACACAATCTTTGCGTGCTTCATTGAGCGAATAAAGACCGCCTGTAGATTGCACCACATGAAACTGTCCTGAAAATTGTGCTGTTTTTAATTCAGATTCAATTTCACCTAGGTATCGATCGATGCGCGGACCGATGTAGGCATTGGCTACAACGGTAGATGTCCTTTCAAACTCTCTGTATTCTTGTGACAAATCAGATGAAATGGAAACAAAAAGATGCTGCAATTTTTTTCGAATTTGATTGCGTACCATTACTTCATGTTTTGGATTTCTGTAGGCGTGCAAAAAAAGAATCGCAACAGCTTCTAAATCGAGTTGTGCAAGCTCATCAATCAATGCATTGAGTTCGGTTTGATTCAAGGGGAGATGAACCGTACCGTCTGCAAGTAATCTTTCGGTTAATTCGAATCGCAAGTCGCGTTCAACCAAGGGCTGATGTTTGCGATGGTGAAGATTGAATGAATCAGGACGATTGATGCGTCCGATTTCATAGATGTCTCTAAAGCCGCGCGTGGTAATCAATGCGGTTTTTGCGCCCGAACGCTCGAGCATGGTGTTGATGGCGATGGTGGAGCCGTGAAGAAACAATTGCGTTTGATCAATGGCAATTCCTGTTTTGTGAACGCCATCTAAAATACCTGCTACTAAGCGATGAGGAGTGGTTAATGTTTTACCCAAATAGAGTCGCCCTTTTTTTTCATCAAATGCGGAAACGTCGGTGAATGTGCCACCAATATCGGCGGCTAAACGAATGATTTTGTTAGATTTGGACTTCATCTGCTGATTGTTTATTTTTTAAATGAAAATGGATTCAAAGTGACTTTTTAAATGCAAGGGCTTAATCGAGTTTCATGCCCACCTCTCGAATGACTTGACCAAATCTTTTGAAATCATTGGCGATGATGGCGCCAAATTCATCTTTGATTTCTGTGCGTGGGTCATAGCCCATGGCCATTAATTTTTCACGAACATCGGGCAAGGCGGTGACACGTGCCAATTCTTGACTGAGTTTTTGAACGACGTCTGCAGGTGTATTGGCTGCAACAACAACGCCGTTCCACGATTCGTATTCGAAGTTGGGTAGATTGAGTTCTTTCACTTCTCTTATTGTGGGGACTTCGGGCAAGTTGGGGCTGCGTTTTTTTCCAGTCATAGCCAAGGCTTTGAGTTTGCCTGCTCGGATATTAGGCAAAGGACCGACTTGGCTATCAAATACCAAATTGATTTCGCCACTCAAAATCGCCAACGTCATCGGTGCATTGCCCTTATAAGGAATGTGTAGCATGCGAGTGCCCGCTTGGTAGTTGAACAATTCTGCACCCATGTGCAAAGGGCCACCACTACCTGATGATCCATACGTTAACTTGCCAGGATTTGCTTTGGCATAACTCACCAACTCTTGCATATTTTGAGCAGGCACCGATGGATGCGCAGCAATCACTAAACCATAGGATGCGATTAAACCGATTGGCGTGAAGTCCCGCATGGGATCCCAATTGAGTCGAGCCAAATGCGGTTGAATCGTCATGCCACTTGTGGCAAGCAAAAGAGTGTAACCATCGGGTTGAGAGCGAGCGACATACTCGGTTCCGATATTTCCGCCAGCACCCGGTCGGGTTTCTACAACCACGGGTTGACCCAAGCCATCTGACATTTTTTGCGCCACCAAACGTACGGTTGATTCTGCGCCTCCACCGGGTGGAAAGGGAACAATGAAACGAATGGGTTTATTAGGAAAACTTTGAGCCCAAGATAGTGTCCCAAGCCAACTTAAAAGAAGTAAGAAAATTAATTTTGATGGGGTGACGAACTTCATATCTGTCTCCTGATTTGTTATTTGTTTAGTTGATTTTTCAATAATAGTATGGCGGCTCAAGGAATATAAAACTCATGGAGGTCGCTTGGCTAACTGATGGGCAACATGCACGAAAATTTCTTCCAATTCTTCGGCGGCTGGCGTCGGGTGGGCATCTGACCAGCGAACAATTGCAACATGGGGCCCTTCAATGACGGGGTTGATCGGAACCAAGGTCAGTCCATTAGATATTGATCGTGCACGAAAAACCTCTAGGGGCATTGCACCTATCAGATCTGTATTAAGCACCAAGGTTTCGAAGCCAGTGAGTGTTTCTGAGGTGACTTTGCAGATAGGCGCAGGTAGTTTTTTTCTTTTGAATGCGCGTGCCAAGCCCAGTGCCATTGAGCTTTCCATGCTTGGTAAAACCCACTGTGAATCGACGAGTTGAGATAACTGGGTTGCCTCGGCTAAGGGGTGACCCTTGCGGGTTACAACCACCAGATTTGTGGAATAAATAGGACGCGTTGTGAATTCTGAGCCCAATCTTTCGACAGGTAGTGACACAACAGCGAAATGTGGTTTTCCCTCTCTCAAGGAACCTAATTGAAAGGTAGGGGGCATGATGCTGATTTGCACATCGGGCCATCGGTTTCTAAATGGTGTGATGACCAGTGGCAAAAGTGCAAGCGTTGCAAAATGTGAAAGAGCGATGACCACATGGCCTTCAAGGGAGCCTCTGAGTTGTGCAACTTCTTGGGCAGCTTGCATGACTTGGTTTTGGATGGCCCGTGCTCTTGGAAGCAGTGCCTGACCGTAGGCATTAGGTGTGACCCCACGCAAGCTGCGTTCGAAAAGTGGGACGCCCAACTGGTTTTCGAGTCGCTTGAGCTGTTTGCTCAGTGCAGGTTGGGTGGTGCGGCGTTCGCGAGCTGCGGCGGTGAGACTTCCGCAATCGGCAATCGTTGCTAATAAAAGCAAAGAGTCGGGGTTGGGGAGTTGAAAGTTGACGGGGGTTGAATGCTTTTTATCCATAACTAAAAGATATATACATGCCTTAATTATACGTTGTGGAGATGGTTACCTCATCTTAAGATGAGTTCAAGATCCTAAAAGAGGGGGTGGTTTTTGGCTCTTCAGGCTCAGCATTGCTTGCAGTTGGATAATTGGCTCGATTCAAAATGGCATGGCATTGCGTTGCGCGATCATTTTGCCAAGGGGGAGGATGGTATTTTGTATATGGATGCCAATTCCATTGGACCCATGCCAATCAATGCACCAGAAAAAATACAGCAATTCATGGATATCGGTTGGCGTCAAATGCGTCGACGTGGTTGGACACAACTCGATTGGTTGAAGCAACCCCAAACATTAGGTCAAGATATCGCACATTTGATGGGCGCCAACAAAAGCGTTGTGCGTGTTGCTGACTCTACAAGTATCAACCTGTATAAATTATTAAGCTACGGATTGGGAATTCAATCGCCTAAAAGAATCATTGTTATACAAAGACATGTTTTTCCGTCTAACGCATATGTGGCGCAAGGCATTGAAAAAAGCGGGCAGACCCAATTGCGTTACATCGATGACATATCCGAACTTCAAAATGCATTAGCACCGCAAGATGTAGCAGTTGTTGCTTTGTCACATGTGGACTACAGAAACAGTCAACGATTGAATATGGAAGAAATCAATCCGATGGTGCATGCAAACGGTGCCTTATCTCTTTGGGATCTGTCGCACTCGGTGGGTGCTGTTCGCATTGATTTGGAAAAAACACGCTCCGATATGGCTGTTGCATGTGGTTACAAATACCTGTGTGGCGGCCCTGGGGCGCCATCCTTGATGTATGTGGGTTCACATTTATCGAACGCGCATTGGCCTGCGATTTGTGGGTGGATGGGGCACTCAGATACTTTTGCGTTTGATGCCGATTATAAAAAATCAAGCAACATGGATCAGTTTTTGGTCGGTACGCCAAGTGTTCTTGCTAATACATCGTTCTCTTGCGCTACAGAAATATGGCGCGATGTTTCGGTTGATCAACTCAATGAACGCCATGAATCATTAACGCAGACCTTGATTCAATTGCTGCAAGAACAATGCAATGAATTTGAATTGGAGATTTCTAGCCCCCTTGTTCATGCACAAAGAGGAGGGCATGTCGCTTTACGAATGGATGGCGCAGCCAACATGGCACAAGCCATGATTTCTAAAGGTGTGGTTTTGTCCGCAAGAAAGCCCGATTCATTGCGAATTGGGCTTCACCCATTGAATACATCTCACATGGATGTTTGGAAAGTGGTCAGCACCTTGCGTGATTTGCTCGACACCCAAGAATGGAGAGACCCACGGTTTGTGGCATCCAACATATAAATCAAAGAACACATGAGCAACCAATCTAATCATTTCAAGCAACCAACAAGTCAAACTTGCCGATTAGCTGTTGATATTGGTGGTACTTTTACCGATGTTGTATTGGAAACCACAAACCAAAAATTCAGTTGCAAAGTGCTGACCTCTGTGAATCAACCCGAGTTGGGTGTGATCAAGGGTATCAAGCAGTTACTCAAGGAGTCGGGTGTAGACGCCAAAGACATCCAATCGTTTATTCATGGAACCACTTTGGCAACCAATGCATTGATTGAAAGAAAAGGTGCAAAAACTGCGTTTGTAACGACCCAAGGATTTCGAGATGTGTTGGGTATGGGCTTTGAGAAAAGATTCGATGCTTACGATATCAATATTGAAATTCCTACCGAATTGGTTGAAAGGCCATTGCGATTCACGGTGACAGAGCGAATGTCGGCTACAGGACGGGTATTGCTAGCACTTGATGAGGGTGCTGTTCGACAAGTAGCGCAGCAAATCAAGCAAGCTCAAGTGAAAGCTGTCGCGATTGGATTTATTCATGCGTGGAATCATGCGACGCATGAACTTCGTGCAGAACAAATTCTGAGAGAAATTTTGGGTGATGAGGTGACGATTTGCTTATCATCACAGGTGTGTCCTGAAATGCGTGAGTATGAAAGATTTTCAACAACTGTCGCTAATGCCTATGTCAGACCGTTGATGTCTCGTTATCTTCAGCGATTGAGTGATCAAATCAAGCAACTGGGAATGAGTTGTCAGATGTTGATGATGATGTCTGGTGGTGGCTTGACGACTTTGCAGCAAGCTGTGCGATTTCCAATTCGACTGGTTGAGTCGGGGCCTGCGGGTGGAGCGATATTGGCGTCCTTCATTGCCAAGGAGAGTGGTTTTGATCGCGTGATGGCTTTTGATATGGGTGGGACAACGGCCAAGATTTGTTTGATCAATCATGGTGAACCCGAACGATCGCGTC
>SHXN01000133.1 GCA_009693305.1 Limnohabitans sp. | reverse complement strand
CAAGGGACAACCAGATTCATCTCTTCCAAAAACTCACGCTTACGCGTGCGCTTGGTGACCAATTCAAATCCAGTGCCGGCAAAGGTGGTTTGTTTCATCTACCTATAACAATTGAGTTACGCCTGTGGATGACTTATCATGCGACTTTTTTTGCAGAGAAGCCTTAGTTTGTATGTAGTTTTTTTAATTGGGCCTCAATGGCAAGGGCAATCCCAAGTACTGCTGAATCCTTGCCGCAATTTGCAGAGATCATGAGCCCCACAGGAAGGTCGCCTTGGGCATGGCAAGGAATAGAAATTGAACAGCCATCTAAAAAATTAATTGCAAAGGTATTGCGCAAGAGCAGTCGATTGACTCTAAAAAATTCATCCTCGCTATCAAGCAAAGCTTGGATGGGTTGCGCGATGATGGGAACCGTTGGACAAATAATCGCATCGAAAGGCTCAATCACCGATTGAACCCGCTTAATCCAATTTTTTCGTCGATCCAACAGATGAAGATAATCAGCCGCACTCACACCCTTGCCCAAATACATGCGTTGCACAACGCGATGGTCAACTTTGGTCGGATCGGCTTCAATTCTTACGCCTTGCGCGGCATAGCCTTCAATCGGCGAGAGCCCACCGGGTTGATTAATTTGAGCGATTTCATCCAATTCCTTGAGCGAAATTTCACGAATTTCGACTCCAGCTTGTGTCAACGTGCTAATAACCTTTGAAAAAGATTTTGCAACGGTTTCATCCAGATCATCTATCATCAAGGTGGTTGGGATAGCCAAGCGCAAACCTTTTAGGCCTCGGGCTTGCACCAACAAATCCTGTCCAGATAAAACTTGATCTAGAATCATTGCATCGTCAACACAACGCGTGATTGCACCGACGGTATCTAAGGATCTTGCTAATTCGACAGCGCCCTCACGCGGCACTCGGAATTGAGAATTTTTAAAACCGACCAAGCCACACAATGCCGCGGGTATACGAAGCGAACCGCCTGTGTCAGAACCCAAGCCAGCCACCGCAAAGCCAGACGCGACAGAAACCGCAGCACCTGAGGACGAGCCGCCAGGAATTCGCGCGATTTGAAGGTCGCATGGATTGACGGGCGTACCGTAGTGAGGATTGATTCCCACACCAGAAAAAGCAAACTCGCTCATATTGGTTTTACCCAAGATCACGGCGCCTACATTTTTGAGCCGACTGATCACAAGAGCGTCTTTCGCTGCAGACGGCTCACCCGCACATACAACCGTGCCTGCCATGGTCGTCTGACCTTGAACGTCAAACAAATCCTTGATGGTGATGGGTAAACCTAAAAGGGGTGAGTTTGTATGGCCCGACGCAATCAAAGAGTCCGCATGTTGGGCTAATGACATCGCATGCTCTGCGTTAATAGAAGTCATCACATACAATGAATTTTTCGCTTGGCTGAGCGATTTTTCAATCAACGAACAACTGGTAAGTTGACGTTTCTTTAATTGAAGCTGAAGTTGGCGAATAGTTTCCAACCGAACTCCATTTAGAGGGTGTAAGAGCTTGTCCTGACAGAGCTACCTTGTACGTGGTTCATCTCACCTTGGAACTCACCACCACGCTCTATTTGAATTTCTGAATATTGAAGTTTGCCCGATACGCGGCCTGCATTGCGAATATGCAGATGCTCGCTGCAATTGACGACTTGGTGCAAACCGCCCTCGACTTCGATATTTCGAGCCTTGATGGTGCCCGTGATAACGCCCGAAAGACCAATGAAAATTTCATCAGCCGTTAAATCACCATCCACGGTGCCGTAAATGGTGGCTTTTTTGGGAACATTGAGTGATCCCTTAAAAGTAACACCATTACCTATAGTCAGATTGTTGGATAAGTCTGAAATGGATGACATTTTGCACTTTCGTATGTAATACTTACAATTATACTATCAAAAGAAAACCATTCAAGGTTGACAATAATCCTAAAGTTCCTAACACGAGAGAAACCTTGAAAAAAGTTCGTCGATTCGTGATGATTGCAACAGAAGTTAAAACAATTGAAATTTGAAGAAGCGCTTCGGCGTAGTCAAACCAAGGATCTTGTTTCATCGCATGGTCGCGACTTTGTTCATGCTTTTTGGCCGATACCATCAATTCTTTTTTACCTTCTCCCGTTTCGGGTTCAGACTCATAGCGTTCGATATTTTTTTTGTAGCCTGCTAATGCTTTTTCAAGCTTGGCCTTTTGCTTGGGATTTAATTTTTCGTTGGCCAATTGAAAATCAATATTGTCTGCAGCGATTTTGTAGGCAGTTTGTCGAATATTTTTGGCTTGATAAAAAGCATACGCATTGGAGGCCAAAATATTTTCTGCAGTGGCATCTTTGGCCGCGTTGCTTCCACCCAAGCTTGCAATCGCAAGCACCATAGCCGAAGTAGCAACAAGTAAAGCGCATCTTGTTTTGAAATGGTCGTTGGTATCGGTGTCAATGTCATGACTTTCAACAGAGCTCATTTGTATCTCCTGCAAAGAGGGTTGATGATGATTTTAAATTGGACCAATGATATAACAAAATAATATGGCGGATTCAAGCACAAAGTGCAACTTTGATTAACTGAGGGGGGAGGAGGCTGAGAATGTTTAGCATTCAAGGTTTCCTGACCTGCAAGTCGAAGTTGCTCAGGAATTACAAACACCCCAGTCAAGCCGAAAGATATCAGATTTACGCCCTCATGAAAGCCGGACACGATCAAACTCAGATTGCCAAAGTGCTCGATCAGAGCAAGTCCACCATTAGCCGCGAGCTGCGCAGGAACCGTGGGAGCAAAGCCTATCGTCCCAAACAAGCCTGCGAACTTGCTCACTCTCGCTCGGCTCTTAGCCGTAACGCATCCACTGTTACCTCTTTGGTGCGAGAGCATGTGCGTCAGTTGTTGCAATTGCAATGGAGCCCTGAACAAATTGCATCCCAATTGCCACTTAGCCATGAGACGATTTATCAGCATGTGTATGCCGATAAAGCCCAAGGTGGCTCGCTTTGGAAGAACCTGCGATGCCAGAAACAAAAGAGGAAACGCTCTATCCCAGTGGTCGAGACAGGCGGGGCCATATCCCTAATCGCAGGCCTTTGAGTGAGCGCCCCTCGCATGTTGAAGACAGAAAGCAGGTTGGTCATTGGGAGTGCGACACAGTGATCGGGGCAAACCACAAGGGCGCCGTCGTGACAATGGTTGAACGCAAAAGTGGGTATGCAGTCTTTGCCAAGGTGTCAAACAAAATATCCGAATTGGTCAGTTCAGCCATAGTGGATAACCTCAAACCATTGATCCTGCGTGTGAAGACTTTGACCTATGACAATGGAAAAGAGTTTGTGGGGCAAGTTGGCTAGAGCTCAAGAGCAAGGTGTAGCCATCGGGCTCGGCTTTTGCCACATATGCGGCAGCCAATGTAGTTCCTGCCCCAGGTCGGTTCTCAATCAAGATGTGTTGCCCCCATTCCTGACTCAGTTGAGTAGCAATTATTCTGATTAAATTATCAGCACCACCGCCTGCGGGGTAAGGATTAAAAATAGTTACTGGACGATTAGGATAACTTTGAGCTTGCACTAAGGAAGTGAATAGAAAAAAAATAAAATCAAAGAAACAAAAACACTTAAATGCTTTGGGGAGATTGCTAGAGACTTCATCATTTCACTCCGGTTTAAATCCCGCTGTTTTTAATAACTCTGCACTTTGCGCCATATCGGATGCAATGAATTTGCTGAATTGATCCAAACTTTCTGTCACACCATCAACACCAATGGTTGTGAATGCGCCATTTTTAATGAGATCTGCAACTGTGTCATTGATGGCTTGATGCAACCATTGGATACGATCTTTGGGCGTGTCTTTGGGTGCCCATACACCATACCAAGATGCGTAAACCATACCCGGCAATCCACTTTCAATTGCAGTGGGTACATCGGGTGCGAGTGCACTGCGTTTAGCTGAAGTCGTGACCAATGGACGAACCTTGCCAGACTTTGCCATGGGCAGCAGTGCAATGATGGAGTCGAGCAAAATTTGTGAATGACCGCCTGCAATATCGACCAATGCAGGTGCCGTACCTTTGTAAGGCGCCATCACCAGTTTCATTTGTGTTTTTTGAGCCAGCATCAACGTTGCTAAATGGCTGGGGGCACCCATCGCTGGTAAAGCGGCTGTCCATTTATCGGGTTGTTGACGCACGGCATCAATGACTTCTTTGAGAGTTTGTTCTTTGAGTGTGGGCGTTATTCACCATCATGAGTGGTGCTTCACCCACGCGTGCAACGGGCGCAAAGTCGTTCACGGGGTCATATGGGGGCTTGCTCATCACCAAGTGGATAAGAATATGAGTAGCGGCCGAATACAACAGGGTGTAGCCATCAGGCGTTGCGGTTTGAACAACTTTACTACCCACCGTGCCACTCGCGCCTGGTCTGTTGTCCACAACCACAGCAACGCCTAATCGCGTTTGCATTTGTCGTGCAAGAACTCGCGCTGATTGATCAACACCGCCGCCAGGCGCAAAGGGCACAATTACTTTAATGAGTTGATCAGGAAATTTTCCGCCTTGGGCCCAAGAGAGATTGAAAGTAATTGCAAGCCCTAAGCACACAATGGTTGGAATCCAACGTCGACTCATGATGATGTCTCCTCGATGTTTTTATGAATGATGCGCTTCAATGGACGCAATACTCATCTCTAATGCTTGAACAAGATCTGCGCCATTTTTTTGCCCTTTTGGGCCATGACCCTCGGCCAATAGACTGAGCAATGGTTCGATGCTGCCGCGTCGTCCTGCACTGGGTTGTGATTTCAACCATTTTGCAATGGGCGTTCGCTTTTCGAATCTTTCGATAATACTCTCCCAGAGCATTCCATCCAATACGCCTGCATCAATAGCCAAATCAATACCGCATCCGCAACCGTTAAGCACAGAAACGCCACGACTCGCTCTGAGCCATCGTCCGCACAGTTGCAGTGCATGTAAGCGAGTTTCATTGCTTAAAACGGGGGTCTTCATGCGCCACTCTTTAATCGCAGTTTTGTTTTTTCTTCAGCGGTGAGTTTGACGCCATAATTTTTTTCTGCAAAAGATGGCGTGATGTAACCAAATCGCAGGTCTTGTAAAACAGATTCTCGTTTTCTGTTTTTGGGGGAGCCAAATCCACCGCCTCCACCGGAATAGATGACATAAGACTCGCCTTTTTGCAATCGCATATTGACTTTGCCGGTTGGATACAAGGTAAGACTGCCATCTTTTTTTCGCATACCGACTTGATTACCTAATGCAGATTGCCCTCCCTGTAATCCCCAAGGTGGATGATTGACACGGTCAATTCGAGTTTGATAGTTGACGTTTGTCAATGCAACCACTTCGGCCTCTGCGCCCGATCCACCTCTGAACTGACCCGCACCGCAAGAGTCTTCTCGCAGTCGGTAGTATTGAACAATCAATGGAAATTTATTTTCAACTTGCTCGGTAGGGCCGTTGTGCGTATCACCATCGTTCATAGCAACTGTGACATGGACACCGTCTTCATCTTGTTTGGCACCCCAGCCACCACCAATTAATCCACCTAAATAAATCCACAGTTTGCCGTCACGCGGATGGAAACCATTGACATTGGCAATGACCAAGTCGGCGTGATGACCCGCAATCACTCGTTGTGGAATAGCCTTGGCCAATGCTTTAAAAATCGTATCAACCACCGTCATCGGATACGTCATCCACACGCGCATGGGTGCGGGATGCAATGCACTGACAACAGTTCCTTTGGGAATAATAACTTTCAGAGGTCTGAAGTTGCCATCATTGATGGGGTGATCGGTTGACAGGGTTAAGCATTTAAATGCCACTTGCGCACAAGCCACGCCCGCACCTGAATTAAAAAATCCTTTGACTTGTGGACTCATGCGAGAAAGATCGACGATCATCTCGTCACCCTTAACTGTTACTTTGACGCGAATGGGGACGGCTTGATCGAGATCGACTGCATCGTCATCCATGAATGATTCGGCTTCATAAACGCCATCGGGTATTTGTTTCACAATGGCGCGTGCTTCTGCTTCGGTGTGATCCATGATGGCACCCAATGCCGCTTGCCACTGATCAATGGAGTGACGCTCCAGCATATCTTCAACGTGTTTAACACCAACGCGACAAGCAGACAGTTGTGCTTCAAGATCGCCTGCTGCACGATCGCGACGACGTACATTCATTAAAATCAATTCGCGCATTTCTTCATTTAAAACGCCACGACTGTGGTATTTGATTAATGGAATTTGCAAGCCTTCAGCATAAATATCGGTGGTCACGCCATTGAGAATGCCACCAATGTCTTGCCAATGAGCCATACAAGTGGCAAAGGCCACAATGCGATTTTTGTGAAAAACTGGAATTGAAAAAGTCAGGTGGTTGAGGTGAGCGCCTGTTGTGTAGGAATCATTGGTGAGCAAGATATCGCCTGGGTGAATATTTTTATCACCCCAGTGTGCTAATTTTGCTTTGACGACGTCACTCATGCCTCGGATAAACATCGGAAGACCCAAGCCAATTGAGAGGGTGTTGCCATGGTGATCAAACAAACCCACGGTGAAGTCGAGTGCTTCATAGATGATCATGTTGTAGGACGTG
>SHXN01000132.1 GCA_009693305.1 Limnohabitans sp. | reverse complement strand
AGCTTTGATTTGTTGTGACAACCATTCTCGTCCAACGCCTTGTGATTGCAAACTATCGTGTTCTAAATCTACACCTCTCACAATTAAAACGGGTTGCTTGAGATTGATTTTTGTGTGAACGATCTTCCATAACGACTCGGTATCGAATTGGAGCTCTCTTTCGTCGGGAGCATCTATCAATTGAATGGGAGCGCCGTGAGACAGCAAAGCCCTTGTTGTGCCAGGACCTGTGGCCCAACACCGCGTTTGACCCCAGTTGTGCAATTGAGGTTTGAGCATCATTGCATGATCAACCGCAGAACGGCTGACAAACATCACAGACTGATACGACGACCACTCTTTCCACAGTTGAACCACACGCGTAGAGTCTTTTATTGATTGAATAGAAATTAACGGCCAAGAAACTATGTCATAGCCTGCTTCTTTGAATGAAAGCAACCAAGCGTCGGCTTGCTCTTGGGGTCGAGTCAAAATTAAACGAGCCATCCGCGATGACCGATTGGTTTGCGTACTATTTTTAGTGTACACCTTGCTCGCGCAACATTGCCGCCACTTGGGTGCCGATTTTTTCAGCCTCTTCCATACTTCCCACTGTGCCACTGCTCTTGGCTTTGACGAGTGGAGAAGCTTTGTCGGGATCTCCCCAAGCAGCGCGTAATTGCAAATATTCACCTTGAACCGTTGCATGCGCCGCCAGAGGCATTGAACAACTTCCGCCCATGGCACGACTGACTGCACGCTCGGCCGCAACGGCCAGCCAGGTGGTTTGATCGGCCAAAGATGCCAAGGCCATTTGCACATCGCTTCGATGAGAACAAATTTCTATACCTAAAGCGCCTTGACCCGCGGCTGGCAACATTTGATCGGTTTCAAAAATATGACGAATACGATCTGAAAGCCCCAAACGTTTCAGACCCGAAGCGGCCAACACAATTCCTGCATATTGCCCTTCATCCAATTTGCGCAAACGTGTATCCAAATTACCACGCAAGGGTTCAATTTTTAAGTCAGGACGCAAATCTCGCAATAAAACCGTTCTGCGCAGGCTCGAAGTCCCCACCACTGCACCCTGCGGCAAATCCTCTAATCGCGCATATTGGGATGACACCCAAGCGTCTCGTGGATCTTCACGAACCATCACACAGGCCAATGAAAAACCGTGGGACATGTCCATGGGAACGTCTTTGAGAGAATGAACCGCTAAATCTGCCTTGCCCTCATCCAGCGCCACCTCAAGTTCTTTGACAAATAGACCCTTGCCGCCCACCTTGCTTAAGCTTCGGTCCAGTATTTGGTCCCCTTGCGTGGTCATGCCCAATATATGAATCTCAAACCCTTGCTCTTGCAAAAGACTTTGAACGTGATGCGCTTGCCACAAAGCTAAACGACTTTCACGAGTTGCGATGGTGAATGCTTTTGCGTTCAAAATTAATCCTGACTTGGATGATTAAAACGAGGAAGATGATCGTAGCATGTACACAAGCTCGATAAGGCTTTAGGCTTTCCCCAACCCCATGACGCTGGGGCCTCTCAACTGCCCGATAAAATCAATCCATGTCTAAAAACCAACTTGACCAGAAGTCCCAGGCTTGGTCGGCTCTCTTCAACGAACCCATGAGCGATTTGGTCAAGCGCTACACCGCCAGCGTTTTTTTTGATCAACGCCTTTGGCAAGCCGATATCCGTGGTAGTTTGGCGCACGCCCAAATGTTGCATGCACAAAAAATATTGAGCGACGCCGATTGGGCATCGATTCAAAAAGGCATGCAACAAATTCAAACCGAAATCGAAAACAAACAATTCAATTGGCAACTCGATTTAGAAGATGTTCACCTCAACATCGAAGCGCGACTCACCGCATTAATTGGGGATGCAGGCAAACGACTACACACAGGTCGCAGTCGCAACGATCAAGTAGCCACTGATATTCGCTTGTGGTTGCGTGACGAAATCGATGCCATTCTTCAATTGCTTCAACAATTACAAATCGCTTTGGTTGATGTTGCCGAGCAGAACGTCAACACCATCATGCCTGGTTTCACACACTGGCAAGTGGCACAACCCGTGAGTTTGGGTCATCACTTGCTCGCTTATGTAGAGATGTTTGCGCGCGACTTTGATCGCATGCAGGACGCGTGTCGTCGCACCAACTTTCTTCCCTTGGGAAGTGCTGCATTGGCGGGCACCACCTATGCACTCAATCGCCAAATGGTGGCGCGCACATTGGGCATGGTCAACGAGCAAGGTCAAGCCAATATTTGCCAAAACAGTTTGGATGCGGTGAGTGATCGAGATTTCGCCATTGAGTTCACCAGCGCGGCGAGTTTATGCATGATTCACATCAGCCGATTGAGCGAAGAGCTCATCATCTGGATGAGTCAAAATTTTGGATTCATTCAAATTGCCGATCGATTCACCACAGGCAGCTCCATCATGCCGCAGAAAAAGAATCCGGATGTGCCCGAGTTGGCGCGCGGCAAAACAGGTCGCGTCGTCGGTCATTTGATGGGATTGCTCACGCTCATGAAAGGCCAGCCCTTGGCCTACAACAAAGACAACCAAGAAGACAAAGAGCCCTTGTTTGATACGGTCGACACTTTAAAAGACACGCTACGAATTTTTGCCGAAATGATGGGCGGTCAAGTCGATGCCGCCACAGGCAAAAAAAGTGGCGGCATTCAAGTCAATGCTAAAGCCATGTCCGATGCTGCCAAACGCGGTTACGCTACAGCCACCGATTTAGCCGATTATTTGGTCAAAAAAGGTTTGCCATTTCGTGACGCCCACGAAACCGTTGCACACGCTGTCAAGGCCGCGCAAACACAAGGCAAAGATTTATCCGAGTTGCCTTTGAGTACCTTGCAAAGTTTTCATGCGAGTATTGAATCCGATGTATTTGACGTGTTGAGTTTGCAAGGCTCACTGCACGCACGCAACACCTTGGGCGGAACCGCCCCCGAACAAGTTCTATTACAAATTCGCCGCCATCGCCAACGATTCAATTAAGAAGCCAACATCGGCATTACAACAAGGAGACTTTTCATGTCCGCTATCACCAACATCGAAGACTTGCGCATATTGGCCAAAAAACGTGTGCCGCGCATGTTCTATGACTACGCCGATACAGGCAGTTGGACCGAATCAACTTATCGCGCCAACGAAGCTGATTTCAAAAAAATTAAATTCAGACAACGCGTGGCCGTCAACATGGAAGGACGCACAACCGCCAGCACCATGCTTGGTCAATCGGTTGCCATGCCTGTTGCGATTGCACCCACAGGAATGACTGGCATGCAACACGCCGACGGCGAAATTTTGGGCGCACTGTCAGCCAAAGCATTTGGCATTCCGTTCACACTCTCCACCATGAGCATTTGCTCGATTGAAGATGTGGCCCAAGCCACCAATGGTCACCCCTTTTGGTTTCAGTTGTATGTGATGCGAGACCGTGATTTCAGTGAGCGATTGATTGATCGCGCCAAGGCCGTAGGTTGCTCGGCATTGGTATTGACACTCGATTTACAAATTTTGGGACAACGTCACAAAGATATAAAAAATGGCTTAACGGTTCCACCTCAATTAACCATTCCCACCATGATTAACCTTGCAACCAAGCTGCGCTGGTGCATGGGCATGCTGGGCACGCGTCGCCATCAATTTGGAAATATTTTTGGCCATGTCAAAGGCATTGAAAACATGGGTTCGCTGTCTGAGTGGACCGCCAAGCAATTTGATCCTGCACTCAATTGGAACGATGTGGAGTGGATTAAAAAACGTTGGGGCGGCAAACTCATCCTCAAAGGAATTCAAGACGTTGAAGACGCCAAAATTGCTGTTCAGTCTGGCGCCGATGCCTTGATTGTTTCCAACCACGGGGGTCGACAACTCGATGGCGCACAGTCGAGCATTGAAGCGCTCCCCTCCATTGTCAAAGCAGTGGGTTCACAAATTGAAGTGCACATGGATGGCGGTATTCGCAGCGGACAAGATATTCTCAAAGCAATTGCACTTGGTGCTAAAGGCACTTATATTGGCCGCTCATTTTTATATGGCTTGGGCGCCAAGGGACGACAAGGCGTTGATCAAGCGCTTCAAATCATTCACAAAGAATTAGATTTGACCATGGCATTTTGTGGACGCACTCAAATATCGCAAGTCAACTCCGACATTTTGTTGCCCGGCACCTTCCCCACCTAAACAATCAACGCAACGGGCAATGTTTTTTCACTCCATCAAACACCGCCTGTTGCCCAGTTGATTGCGCAATGAGCAGACCATCCACACCACCAACCGAAAAGATCCGACGCATTGCGCATTTAGACATGGATGCGTTTTATGCCTCCGTTGAATTGCTGCGCTATCCACAACTCAAAGGCCTGCCTGTTGTTATTGGGGGTGGGCGACGCAAAGAAGATGACTTGCTCGCACGCTTAAACCGCGAACGCCCCGATCACCATTGGACGCAAAAAGATTTAGCGCAAATTCCCTTGGATTTTTTTCCACGCATTTCTGGCTACATAGGGCGAGGCGTCATCACTACAGCCACCTACGCGGCCAGAGCCTTTGGCATCGGCTCAGCCATGGGTGTGATGAAGGCTGCACAACAATGTCCTGTTGCGATTTTTCTACCCGTTGATTTTGATCAATATCGTCACTACTCTCGACAATTCAAAGAAATTATTTTAGATATTGCACCTGTCATGCAAGATCGAGGCATCGACGAGGTCTACATCGACTTCTCCGATGTGCCTGGCGGACAACGCGAAGGAGGCCGAGTATTGGCACGCCTCATTCAAAAAAGTATTCACGATGCAACAGGATTAACTTGCTCCATTGGCGTAGCGCCCAACAAATTGCTCGCAAAGATGGCCAGCGAACTCAATAAACCCAATGGTATTTCTATTTTATATGAAAAAGATTTGGAAAAAAAAATCTGGCCCCTATCTTGTAGGAAAATCAACGGCATAGGACCTAAGGCTGAGATTAAATTGAATCAATTGGGAATTTCAAGCATTGGAGACCTAGCAAAAAGTGACCCTCAATGGTTAATCCAATATTTTGGCAAGTCTTATGGCGCGTGGCTTCATGAAGCGTCTTGGGGCAGGGACGACAAACCCTTGGTCACAGAAAGCGAACCTGTCTCCATGAGTCGAGAAACAACGTTTGAAAAAGATCTTCATGCTGTGAATCATCGCGAACAATTAAGCGCCATCTTTACAAAATTGTGTGAACAAGTTGCGTCAGATATGAAACGCAAATCTTATGTAGGCAAAACCATTGGCATCAAACTTCGATACGATAATTTTAAAAGTGTCACACGAGATATCACGCTTGATTTTTATACATCAGACGCCAAAGAAATTCGCCAAGCGGCGGGCCACTGCCTTAAGCGTATCGATTTAAAAAGACCCATTCGATTATTAGGCGTTAAAGTCGCGTCGCTGATGCATGCAGATAGCAATTTATTACCTCATCAGGCTACTGAGCATTTGCAATCCGATTGGCTGCTTGAAAATGAAACTATTTTGACAAAAAATTAATTTATTTCAATAAATGCTCCATGAGCGCACGACATTTGGGCGCTGTATGTCGACCCTGTGGATAGATGATATAAGCACCACCATGATAGTTCGCCAAAAATTCCCAGTCTGGCAAAACGCGTGTAATCAATCCTTGGTCAAATGCTTGCTTCGCTACAAAATCTAGAACACAGCCAACCCCTAAATGAGACAACACGCCATCTAAACGAATTTCACTGTGGTTCGCTACATAACGACCTTCGACACAAATCTCAACGAGTTCAATTCCGCGACTGAATCGCCAGTGATTCGCTCGCGCTTGTTCGCCCAAATCCAAACAACTGTGCTTGAGTAAATCATGAGGCAAGGTGATAGGCGGATGTGTTGCTAGATATTTCGGGGTTGCACACAAAACATACTCAACCTTCAGCATCAGTCGTGCGATCAATCCAACGGGTGGCGTGTTGGTGATTCGAATCATTAAATCGATGCCTTCACGAAAAGGGTCAATGTCACGATCGGAAACAATCAATTGCACATCAACCTCTGGATACAACTTTAAAAAGTGCAATAACTTTAGATGAAGTTTGTGACGCGTAAACGCTTTGGGCGCGCTGATTTGAACCAATCCTTTCGGTCTAGAAGCCAGATGATCAGCCACTCGTACTGCAGCTTGCGCCACTGCGACAATTTCTTTGCATCGCGTAAGTGTCTCCAAACCTAAATCGGTTAATCGCAAATGCCGAGTGGTTCTGTGCATGAGCTGAAACCCTAACTCTATTTCAAGCCGAGTGATTTGCTTGCTGATGGCTTGTGGCTTGATTCCCAAATCAGCAGCCGCACTTGTAAAACTGCCTCTTTAGGCAACGCGCAGAAAAGTCACCAATTCATTCATGACTTTTAAGAAATCATTTGTTCCCACAGGGCAACTATCTTGTTCCATAAAAGTACTTAGTCAGCTTATTTTATTAATTACATTACGTAGATTCAAGTATGAAGTGCAACACGTCTTAGCGATTCATGAAACACCTGATTTGGTGTCTTGAATCCTAATCTCTTTCTTGGCCGGTTGTTTAGCCGGCTCTCGATCATTTTAAGCTCCTCGTTTGTTACTGTTGATAAAGGT
>SHXN01000131.1 GCA_009693305.1 Limnohabitans sp. | reverse complement strand
ATACCAGCCGAGGTGATTTGTACAAATTCTGCTTTTTTGCGCAGTTCGTCAATGGTGGCGCAGCCGCAATAGCCCATGGAGGCTCGCGCCCCCCTGCTAGTTGAAAAATAATTGAAATCAAAGAACCTTTGTACGGCACGCGACCTTCAATTTCCTCGGGCACCAATTTGTCGGCGTTGGGGTTACCCGTGGTGGCCTCTCGAAAATACCGATCGGCACTGCCTTGTTGCATCGCCCCGATACTGCCCATGCCACGGTAACTTTTGTAACTACGCCCTTGATACAAAATAATTTCGCCTGGTGCTTCTTCGGTACCCGCAAACATACCGCCCATCATCACGGTGGTTGCACCCGCAGCGATCGCTTTTGAAATATCACCGCTGTAACGAATGCCTCCATCGGCAATCAAAGGAACACCCGTCCCTTTGAGCGCGGTAGCCACATTGTCAATGGCGGTGATTTGAGGAACTCCCACGCCTGCCACAATGCGCGTTGTGCAAATCGAGCCTAGACCACAATGCCCACCTTAACGGCATCAGCACCCGCCTCGGCCAAAGCCAAAGCAGCCGCACCCGTTGCAATATTGCCACCCACCACATCAATTTGTGGATGGTTTTGCTTGACCCATCTGACTCGCTCAATCACGCCATGGTTATGACCATGCGCCGTATCCACCACAATCGCGTCCCCCCCGCTTTGACAAGCGCCTCGACTCTCTCTTCAGTGCCTTCACCCGCGCCCACACGCAGTCGACCCGACGTATCGCGTGCAGCATTGGGGAAACTGGTTTGCTTGGTGATGTCTTTCACCGTGATGAGGCCTTTGAGCTCAAACGCATCGTTGACCACGAGCAAACGCTCGAGTTTGTATTTGTTGAGCAAAGCCTTGGCCTGCTCTGGTGTGGTGCCATCGGCCACGGTAATGAGCTTATTTTGCGGCGTTATGATGTCTTTGACCTGCACGTCGTAGCGTGTTTCAAAGCGCAAATCTCGCCCCGTCACAATACCAATCACCTTACCCCCTTCAACTACCGGAAAGCCAGAAATGCCCATCTCGTCTGACATGGCCGTCACTTGCCTAACCGTATGGGTAGGCGTGATCACAACAGGATCTCTCAAAACCCCGCTTTCATAGCGCTTGACTCGGGCTACTTCTGCCGCTTGTTGCTGGGCTGTGAGATTTTTGTGGATGATGCCAATGCCGCCCTCTTGGGCGATAGCAATAGCCAACCTGGCCTCTGTGACGGTGTCCATTGCGGCTGAAACCAAGGGCAAGTTCAGTTGAATATGTCTGGAAAACGGGGTGGACAAGACAGTGTCTTTAGGAAACACTTGAGAATAAGCGGGCACCAATAAGACGTTGTCAAAGGTGAGCGCGTGGCCGAGTAAACACATATTTAGGGCTCCAAAATGGCAATCATACAGACCCTGAGTAGCTAGTTGTATACAGATGTATAAAAAAGAATGCATTTAGATACATTTATTGACTAAAATGAATATATTTATGGACAGAAGATTCAATGCAGAAGTCTGACACCCTTAAAAATAAAAACCAACCCAACCTCCATGAGGGTCGGCATCTGAGTGAAGGTAAATTGGCTCAGAGGGGATTAATCATTAGTGTCGTTATCTTGGCGCTTTTTTATTTTTTAAACAACCTGATACCCATAGGCAATTACAACATTTGGGCCGCATTCATTGTTTTTGGAATTTATTTTGCAACATTTCGAGGCCTGAGAATCAGTTGGGCGATGAATATCTCAATATTTGTACTAATGGTTTTTTTGACGAACCTCATTGCTGGAACAGGTGGCGTCAATTCAACCGCCATGATTTGGCTTTGTATTGTCCTCACTGCCACCGTATTACTTCAAGGTTGGCAAACTGCCATCTCTTGGTTTGTCGTCATGATTGCAATTGGATTTTTGTTGATGGAATTTGCAGATCGTTCTGTGATTTCGGCATTGGTTCCAGTCGAACATCCAATGGTGATTTGGAGTTTAATCAATTACATTTTAGCCATTGGCTCTTTGATGTTAATTATTGTTTTTTACGATACAGCACATCGCAGTCGCATTCAAACGCTTAAAGAACGATCGGATGACCTCAGACAAATGCAACTGGCGTTCGCCAAGGCTCAAGCCCACAAAGATGATTTCATCGCATCCGTCGGCCATGAATTGCGAACGCCGATGAATGCTATTTTAGGTTTGAACGATATATTGAAAGATGAACTCAAGGACGAATCTGCAGATTTAGAAATTGTGACGCATATTCGCCAATCAACCGAGCAACTGCTGCATATCGTTGACGACGTTTTAGATTATGCTTCACTGCAAGCAGGACGACTCAAAGTACAACCGCAAGATTTTCATCTGCGTCATTGTATAGAAAATATTTTTCATCAAATTAAAAAAAAATGTGAGCATCTCGGTATTTTATTCGACATTCATTTAGATAAAAAATTACCTGATTATGTTCGTGGTGACCCTAAAAGATTACAACAAATCATTCGAAATTTATTAGATACATGCATGAGTTTTTCAATGGAAGGCCCCATACAACTTGATTGTGAAATAAGAGGGAGCGAGGTTTTATTCTTAATTACTAACAAAGATATAAATTTATCAAGTGCTCAATTTGAAATGGCTCATTCAATTATCAACCAACATCGGTCGACTCACAACGCACCCAGTGACCGTAGAAATTTAGGCGCTACAGGAATGGGCTTAACAATTAGCGCGGCCTTGATTCATTTATTAAACGGTCGCCTCGGAATCGAAAATCGAACGGGCAAGGGCACAGAATTTTGGTTTAACATTCCTTTGACAACCATCGAATTCATAGAAGCGCCGCTAGACCTTCAACATTCACAACAATGGTTAGATCTGCAAATTTTAGTCGTCGATGACAATGCAGTGAATCTCCTCATCGTCAAAAAAATGATTAAAGACCTTTGGCCTCAAGTCGCACTGTATCAAGCAACCACGGGTCAAGACGGCTTAGACATCATTAGAAAAAACAAGATTAACCTGATATTGACAGATTTGATGATGCCCGATATGGACGGAGTGAGTTTTACCAAAACGGCACGATCACTCATGGAGCATAACGACCATCAAATACCGATATTGGCCTTAACAGCCAGTACCAATCCGGTTGACGAAGATACGGCCTTGCAGGCAGGTATGAATGCCGTCATCCACAAGCCTCTTGATAAAAGCGTGTTATTTCAAACGGTTCATTACTGGCTCAGCATGGCAGACAAAACACCTTGATACTATGAATAAATTTGCATTTAATTTAGCACTATCCAAGAGATTGGAAAAAATTTTAGCGGCACTACCTGCTCACTACCAAGATCGACAAGTTGCGTTCACGTTTGCTTATTCATTCTTAATCATGACGACGGTTTCGAATAGCAGTTTATTTGAACCTTACGCCTACGGATTTGAAATTAATTTGGCCTATGTTTTCTGTATACTATTGGGCCTCATCTATTTGCACTTCAATGGCTCATTGCGCATTTATATTCATCTTGTTACTTTTCTGGGCATGGCGAAAATTCTAATTAACGCTTGGACAAGTAATGGTATTTTTGCCCCCACTTGTGCATGGCTAATCATTTTGCCAATTCCACCGTTTTTTGTACTCAGTCGACGCGAAAGCTACATTTGGACGTGTATCAGTGTAGTTTTATTTTTCATCATGGCATTTCTCACATGGCATGGTTATTTATATTCTGATTTCCAATATGGCTTGGAGTTCATGGCCATCGCATTTTCAGATTACTGCTTTTTGGCTTTGGCCTTGATGTCGCTTCCGATTGTTTACGATCAACTCAATAAATTCACCCTGATACAAAGTGAGTTGAGAAATATCGAGCTTGAAAAATGCCAAAAAGAATTGCAAGAAACAACGGTGAGTAGAGACAAATTTATATCTGCCATCAGCCATGAATTAAGAACCCCCATGAACGCCATTTTGGGGTTTAATAACTTGCTAAAAGATAAAGTAGCTAACAACCCCAGAGCTTTGCAGATCACTCAACAAACGCGTCAGTCGGCAGAGCACTTACTAACGGTGATTAATGACGTATTGGATTACTCTCAATTACAACCAGGAAAATTAAGAATCAACGCTGAGAATTTTCAGATACGGCAAACCGTTGAAAACGCTTTTTTGTTATTTAAACCCAAAATAGAAAGTATGCGATTGGCATACAGCTACGACATCAGTGATGACGTGCCCCAGCTAATCAGAGGCGACAAAAATCGAATCATGCAAATCTTAGTGAATTTAATCGGCAATGCGGTTAAATTTACGCATCAAGGGTCGGTCCATATTTTTGTCGAATGCAGCTCAACTGAAATTCTTTTTTCAGTGCGAGACACGGGCATCGGCATCGCGACCGAACATTTTTCATCCATCTTTAAACGATTCAACCAAGCGGATGACAAAATTCAACTTCGATATGGCGGGAGCGGACTGGGGCTATCGATCTGTCATAACTTAGTGCAACTCATGGGTGGTGAAATCGGCTTTGAAAGTGAATTGGGCAAGGGGTCACGCCTTTGGTTCAAATTGCCATTGATTTCTGCCATTTCAGTTGATTTATTAATTGCTTCTTTACCTCAAGAAAATCTCATACAAAATAGAACCATTCATATCATGATCGTTGACGACAACGCAGTAAATCGACTCTTACTCAAAAAAGTTTTACAAAGTTTTTGCCATCATTGCTCTTTGTATGAAGCTGACAACGGACAAAAATCATTAGACATACTGAAAAACAATCCCATAGACATCATTGTGATGGACATGGTGATGCCAATCATGGACGGCATCGAGGCCACAAGAAGGATCCGACAGGACTTTTGGGAACCTAAATGCAGCATTCCCATTTTGGGCCTCACCGCTAACATTAACGCGTTAGATGGAAATATTTTCATGAAAGCGGGCGCTAATGACATTATGTTCAAGCCCTTTGAAAAAGTCATCATGATCGAAAAGATGCAACGCCTCATGTCAGATCACGCGCAATCGACTTCCTTGCCTCAGCCCACCAAGTTTTAATAACCTTGTTTTGCACCTGGGCGCTTTTTAGAAAACAGCCCAGCCGTTCGAGTGCCTTGTTTTTTAAATCGCTCTCGCCTTGCGGTTTTGGGGTCGACCAACAATCCTCGAACAATTTCTAATCGATCAAGATGAGACAAGGCATAGGACATGGGCACTTTTCTGCCCCACACACTAAACGTCCAATCTTTTTTGTCTTGCAAAAATGTCCAATCGGGATCTTTTTGAAGTATCTCAATCATTTGCGACAACTCATGCGAGTGTTCAATTGAAATAGTTTTTTCAATCCACTGACGCGGTTGCGGACATGCGATGACGGTAATTTCTATCATGGATAGATTTGCTCCGCCCTTTTAACAAAGGCATCCATCAAGGTCGAGACGATTTTGTCAAACAACGGGCCAACCAAGGCGCCAAACATACTTTCAAAACTGTAATTCAATATGAGATTGACCCGACAGGCGCGTTGTCCATCAACGGGAATAAATTCCCATTCCCCGTCAAGGTGTTTAAATGGCCCGTCCAGCAATAAAAGTTTGATGCGTCGATTGAGTTCGTGCGTGTTGCGGGTGGTAAAACTTTTTTTAAATCCAGCCAGGTGCATGCCAATTTGAGCGTCAACACCGTCGGCGTTTTGAGTCACAATAGACGCCCGATCACACCAAGGCAAAAACTCTGGATAACGAGACACATCGGTCACCAATTGAAACATTTCTTCGGCGCTAAACCAGATTAAAACGGACTTGTGGACAGTTTTCATAGAATGTGGGGCCAACAACTCAAAGCCTTACACATTGTAAGTACCTCTTGAGCCTCCCTCAAAAAGACCCTATGGCCACCAAAAAATCACTTTCAGCTAAAATTGCAGACAACAAAAAAGCCGCTTTCAACTATTTTTTTGAGGAAAGATTTGAAGCGGGGATGGTGCTCCAAGGCTGGGAAGTCAAGTCACTTCGCGAAGGCAAAGTTCAACTCACCGACGGGTATGTGGTGATTAGAAACGGTGAATTGTTTGTGATTGGTTGTCAGATCAATCCGCTTCATACGGCGTCAAGCCATGTTCGACCCGATTCGGTCAGAACTAAAAAATTATTGATGAAAAAAGATGAAATCAAGCGATTGATCGGCAAGGTTGAACGAAAAGGCTATACCTTGGTACCAATCAATCTGCATTGGAAAAATGGCAAAGTTAAATGTGAAATTGCTTTAGCCAAAGGAAAAGCAGAGCACGACAAGCGAGATACGATTAAAGAAAGAGAAGGCAAAAAAGAAGTCGAGCGCGCCATGAAACACAAGCAACGCAGTTAATGCGACTGCAAGTTCAATCGTCCTTGTTTCATCACCCAAACTTTTTGACATTGCTGACTCAATTGCAAATCATGCGTCACCAAGATCAGCGCCGTTCCCAATTCTTGATTCAGACTCATCATTAATTTCAATACACTTTGACCCGTTGCATGATCTAAGCTTCCTGTGGGCTCATCGGCCAACAAAATAGCAGGCGACACCACAAAGGCTCGGGCCAAGGCCACGCGTTGCTGCTCCCCCCCGCTTAAAACCTTGGGGTAATGGTGCAGTCGATCTAGCAAACCCGCACGACGCATCATGTCTGTTGCGGTTTTTTTGGCATGCGAGTCGCTCGCCAACTCGAG
>SHXN01000130.1 GCA_009693305.1 Limnohabitans sp. | reverse complement strand
CCAGCGACTTTCGCTATGAGTTAAGAACATGCTTAAGCAATAGCCGACAATCACAGCCACCGCCGCGATCACGAGGACGTCTTGAAAATACCACTGTAAATTAAGACCTGGGGCAAACCTTCTGTGAATAAATGGCAGCCACGCAACAAATACGAACAGGTTCGAACCCGCCCACACATAGCCAGCCCCAACACCGCCATATTGGCTAGCCGCCCAAATAATGGTGGGTATCAGCAACACCACAAAACCTACATTACCTATCAAGTGCAGGCGAAGGTCGCCTTTGGCATATTGCAGGTAATACGGAAAGGCCGCAACTGCAAGGATGCCATTTCCGATTGCGTATAGCCTTAACATGGGCGCAGCGTGCTGTGCTAGATTTCTATCGCCAGTCCAAGCCCAAAGAAGCGGTTCTGCGCAAAATGCCAATGTAACTGAGACAGCTCCAGCAATGACAGTAACCAGTTGAGTAGCTTGTCGATACACCGAAATCAAGCCAGCATGATCACCCTTGGCTTCTAGCCGCGCCATGCGCGGCATAATGGCATCACTGATAGGCCTGCTAATTACCACAACGCCACTGGCAACAAGTACGGTAAGCGTGAAATAACCATATTCTTCTAAAGACAAAATCTTGGATAGCACAAGCTTGTCGGTTTGCGTAACTAGTACCCATATTGATGAAGTAACGGCAATAGTCAACGAAAGTTTAATAACAGGCTTTAGCGGTGCCCAGGACCAAGGCAGTCTTCTACCATTTGGAATAGAAGGTAATATGCGGTAGGCATAGATCGACAATCCTGTCAGTTCAAATACGGCGATAATAAACTGGTAACCGAAAAAAATAATCGGGGTTACTCCAACAAACATTAAAATAGGTAGTACGCCAATGAAGCGCAGCGTTGCAACGATTGCGTTGTAACTTCCTAGCCACACCAGTCGCTCTGACCCGCTAATTGCTCCGCGATACAAGCCGCACATCCAGCGCATGGCAATAATTACTGCGATAAATTGAATTGATTTTTGCAATTCATCAACAGGCATTTGAGATGCTTTTAACCAGTCGTGTGCAATATGACTTGAGGCCGCAAACATAGCTACGCCACCAACAAGTGCAACAGTAACGAATATACCTTCCATTGCCCGAACCAACCGGCGGTAACTGAGTGCATCGATTGTGCCACCATGAAATCGCGCTGTTTCTCGCGCCATGGTTGGCGTTAAGCCCATGTCTAGTAGATTGAACCACACCTGCAACATGGCATAGAACCCCACCAAACCATATGCTTCCGCCCCCATGTATCTGATGTACATGGGCACCATAAGAATTCCAATCAGTATCACATAAAGCTGGCTTGCGTAATTTGCAATTATGTTCTTTTTAAGGGACAATGTTAACTTCTATCGCCTTGATGAACACTACCGCGTTCGCACATTAGAAAAATGCTTGAGCATAAGTCGGGATACTGCTGACCTAGTTTATAACAGCCTTCCAGATATTCCTGAGTGATGATGTCTGTTTGCAGCAGACGATCCCACTGAAAATTTGCAAGTGCCTTGAAGAATATTCCGGATCGGTGAACTACTTTCAGCCCAGCGGCCACAGCGTCGCGTTCCAATGTGTCTAGCGTGTAGGTGCAACGGTGACCGTGTTCTGCTTCGGCTGGAGTGATGGCTGAATTGTGTGAAATCAACCCCATTTTGACTGCGATCTGTCGGGAGGGAGCGTTCGCATTTGGGCACACAAGAAAGAACCTGCCGTGCTCCGATAGCCACTCATCGTTGACTCGTTTCAGTAGCGATACGGGGTTATCCAAGTGCTCTAACACGTGCGTTAGCACGATATTGTCATAGCGTTTGGGCAGAGTGGCTTTCTCAAAAAGTGTGTTGACGAAGTGAACTTTTTCGCCCAATTTTATCTTTGCTTCCTCTATAGCGGCATCCGAAGCTTCCACACAGGTGACATCGTTGAAATAGGGCAGGAATCGTTTGGTGAAGTCGCCCTTGAAGCTGCCAAGTTCAAGCAGGCTGCCACCTTTGAAGAAGGGCTCGAACGATTTGAGCATGAACGGATGCATCACATCGAAGTCAAACGAGTATGCATACTTATGATCGCTAGTATCGTTTGTCTCAAAGTTATAATCACGCTTACTATTCATGTTCTTTCTCGCTTTCCAAATAGAGATTCATGGTCACGCATGTCGCATTCGTCCTGATTGCCGTGAATCCAACTTTTGTATACAGACGGATGGCGGGTGTATTGTCGCTCGAAACTTCTAAGTTAATCTTTTGCAGGTTTGAGGCCTTGACGTATGTGACGCATTGCTCCATTAGACTCCTTGCGATGCCCTTTCCCGCCCAGGCCTTTAGTACGCTAACGCTTGTAATGTAGGCAATACCCTTCTCTTTGTCATTACAGTATCCCGCTACGAGTCCAACCAGAGTCCCATCAGACCAAGCCTCAAACCGTATTGCATTGCGTACGATTTTTTCAGCATATTCGTTTAATACCACGCGTCCGCTCAATGGCGGAATGAAGTCAGTGTCGCAAAGCAGTAGATGCTCTGTGATCTGTGACGCAGACGCATTATTCAATAAAAAATAAATCGGTAAGTTTTTCATTCCAGCACCGCGAGCCCGAAACCATATCGGCCGAACTCATTGCCGTTATAGAGCAAGTAGGTCTTGCCATCACACTCAAATGCGTGAGGGTAGCACATCATTTCTGAGTCCCACTCGCCATTTGTGATATCAAGATGTGGATGCTCGTCGTCCCTAACCCAATTCGCGAGATCGTCTGAGTAAGCATGACCGATGCGATAGCCACGATCCTTGTTTTTTCTAAAGTCAGATGACTGGCGATAGCAGAAGAACATGTGATAACGACCATTGATCCCGATCACAGTAGGTAGCGCTTGGCTTTCATCCGCATCCAGACGATCTGCGATGACCTGACGAGCTTCTTCCTTGACCCAGTTGATGCCGTCGCTTGAAACAGCGTGGCCAATCTTGTAGGTACGGTCGGGAGCAGTATCCGATGAGAATTTTTTCCAACCAATGCCGAATATGTACCACATGTGGAACACGTCGCCGATGACTTTCACGAAGCCGTCGCCGACTAGACAGGGCTCATGCAGCGTTGCTGCAAGCACCGGCCCATTTCCTATGCGCTGAAAAGTAAGGCCGTTGTCACGGCTAATGGCTAGACCGATGGCGGTATCGACCGAAACTGAGACTCTCCGATTCCAGCCACAGGTATACCCATATATGACATTGCCATAGCGCATAACGCTCATGGGGAAGATGCCATGCTCGTCAAAGCAGCCCAGCTCGCCAAGCGGGATGACTGTCTTGTCGGACACGCGAATGACATCGCGCAGGTTTTTTTGCATGTCGACAAAGGCAATATGGCTGAGATATTTTCCATTGCTTTTGTCTACCGAGCGGGTGGAGAAATAGATACGCACAAGATCATCAAATACCAAGGCTTGCGGAGACTGAGCGAATTGAACGCAGTTGTTCGGCAACTTATGCTGAGTCGGGTCGAATATTTTGCCTAGTTTTTTCCAATTCATAGAGATCATCTCTAATCTAACTTTCCATCGAGTATCGCAAGGCCGAAGCCGTGTCTACCGACCTGGTTACCGAGGTAGGCCATATAGGTCTTCCCATCTAGTTCGAATACATGCGGATAACTAATCATCTCGGCGTCCCATCCATCTTCCGATACGTCGATACCAGCTTTTGAATCGTCGCGCACCCAGTCAGTTAAATTAACGCTAGAGGCATAACCGATGCGGTAGCCGTTTTGCTTTCCCCTATAATTGCTACTGTAGCGGTAGCAAAAGAACATGTGATATTTAGCGTTGGCGTAGAACACATCTGGGCTTGCCTGCGCTTCATCTTCTTCAATCCGGCTCTGGATCAGGTCTTTGTTGACCTTGTTCCAACAAAGACCATCGCTTGAAGTAGCCATGCGAATCTTATAGACAGGTTCCGCACGACCATCCACCATTTTCCATTTGCGACCAGCGATATACCAAAGATACCAGATGTTATTACATCGACGGATTTTCGGGCCGCTTAACACAAACGGTTCGTTTGGTGAATAAGACAAGATCGGGCCGTTACCGAGCTTGTTGAATGTCTTACCCCCGTCAAGGCTAATTGCTGCACCGATAGCCACATTGAACGGAACTGATTCGCAACGTGTCCACCCTGCGTAATAAGCGCGGATTTCGTCTCCGTATCGAATAACGGATACTGGATATGTGCCGAATTCATCGAACTCGCCAATTCCACCCAGACTGAGTATTGGTTGTTCAGCTACTTGGCGCACTTTAAGCAGATTGGCACGATCCAAGTCAACATAGGCAGAATAGCTCACATACTGCCTATTTTTGTCTGGCGTCGGGCGACAGGAGAAATACACTCGTACAAAGTCGTCGAATACTAATGTCGCCGGTGCTTGTGCGAATTCTTTTAGCCAACTACGCCCTTCTACTTCTTGGGGCGTGAATACTTTGCCTAATTTATTCCACTGGAACATGGATCAGCTTAACTCATAGTTCGTAGAGATAGCGTCTTGTATTGCATTCAGTGGATTGAACATCATCACATCAATCATAGACAGCCAAGGAACGAATATGTCTCCGAGTTGGGGATACTCGAAGGTTTTTGATTGAATAAACTTTAAATCGACTCCTCTTTCCATGAATGTTTTTTTTGAATACAGCTCCACGCCGCCGATGGCATTCACATATTTCGTTGCACCCACCGCCTCACATAAGGCAAGCACTTTGTCCTGACTCTTCAGGTCGTGGTCAATTGCTATGTCGGAAGATATTTTAATTTCTGTCTTGATTCCCAAATGATCGCAGGTTCTGACAATGGAGTGGTGCAGGAAGCGGAATAGGTTCGAATCTTCATAGTGAATGATTCGCTCAATCAGCGGGAATGTCTGGGCAAATTGCGGTGCTTGGTGATATGCCCCCTTGAATTGGCTGAGCAGTTTTTCTTGATTAAAATCTTCCGCCAGTTCTCGCTCGCGAATATCCAAAGAGTCTGAAGCGTTTTTTAAGGGCAGGGTAAACATTGCATCTTTGCCGTTGAGCAACATGCGGTTACGGTTAATCCAACCTTTCTTCGTGTATTTAATGTTGTCGTAGATCATAAACATATCCACACCCGCGAGCAGCTGAAAGTAGCCGATGTAAGGTAAAAAATAAGGCTGCATGATGGCCAGTTTCATTTTCCGACTCCGGTGAAGGCACTCATTTGCTTTGCAAGCACATCGATTGTGTTGAAATGAAACAGGTGATTTCGTGGACTACTGCCCTATCTAGATCGGGATAAATGGGCAAGCAAAGAACTTGCTGCGCCACGGCTGTTGCTACTGGAAGATTATCACTATGAGCAGAGGGCAAACCGCGATACATGGGGAATTCCGAAATCAGCGGATAGAAATAGCGGCGGGGATGAATGCCACTGCTTTTGAGTTTATTATAAAGGTCATCTCTACTTATGGGGTAGTCGGCCTCTACCAGAATTGGGAAAAAAGAATAATTAGCTATTTTTTCACCCGCATCATTTAAGCAGCGAATTCCTTTTATATTTTTCAAGCACTTTCGATAAGTCGTATCAATTTCTTTGCGTCGCGCAAGCGCTTGATCAACATATTTCAACTGCAAAAGACCCAGTGCCGCATTAAATTCGCTCATCTTGCCATTAATTCCAGGCGCAACCACAATTGTTTCATCCACAAACCCAAAGTTCTTCAGTTGATCAATGCGAAGTTTGGTTTTGGCATCGGGACAAACGATAGCTCCACCCTCAAAGGTATTGAATACTTTCGTGGCATGAAAACTAAGGACGGATAGATCTCCGTGATTGAGAATGCTGCCGCAATGGCATTGCACACCGAACGCGTGTGCCGCGTCATAAATCACCTTCAGATTGTAGTTGTCAGCTATCTTTTGGATGGCATCAACATCGCACGGATGCCCGTAACAATGCACCGGCATAATCGCCGTAGTTTGTGTGGTTATTGCCGCTTCAATTTTCTTCGGATCGAGATTCAATGTGTTCGGATCAATATCCACGAACACGGGCTTGATGCCATTCCACAGAAGGGAATGAGAAGTCGCAACAAATGAATACGGGGTAGTGATGACTTCGCCAGTAATGCGCAGTGCTTGCAATGCAGTAATCAAAGCGATGGTGGCGTTTGTGAATAAGGCGATATGTTCTACACCGAGATATTTGCACAGTGCCTTTTCTAATTGCTGGTGAAATGGCCCACAATTGGTCAAAATTTTGTTATTCCAAATTGTCTCTAGATAAGGAATCAACTCCTCAAGAGAGGGCAAGTATGGCTGCGTAACATAGATAGGTTTGCTCATGCATTTTCCTTGCGTTGTCATTATCTATAAAAACTGAGAAGTGCCCCAGGATTAATATTAATATCACATGTATGTTGACTAGTTTAAGCAAAACACTCCGCCTGCGCAAATAGTCGTCCTCTCATGTCTTTGCTGGACAACGTGGGGGAAGTGCCATGCAGCGGCCACTGAATGCCAATAGCAGGGTCGTTCCAGGCGATGCAGCGCTCAAATTGTGGCGCCCAGAAATCCGTGGTTTTGTACAGAAATTCGGCGGTTTCGCTTAGAACCAAGAACCCGTGTGCGAAGCCCGGCGGCACCCAAATTTGTTTGTTGTTCTGCGCGGAAAGTATTTCGCCCACCCACTTGCCGAATGTGGGGGA
>SHXN01000129.1 GCA_009693305.1 Limnohabitans sp. | reverse complement strand
ATTTGAGATGAAGCGTTGGCACGCCTGAGCATTAGGCAGACTCTTCATCGTCACGAATCGCCTCTAAACCTGCTCCTAATTTATTTCTTTCAATCGCACGAGCTAATGCAATCGAAGCCATGGCAATCACAAGCATCATGAAAAAAACAGGTTCTGTCGCAATAAGGATTCCCAGTTTTTCAGGGACGCTATAGGTAGTGTTTGGCATGGGCAAATACGCTACTGGTAGTAGGTAAGATTCTTCAAAATTCCTTATTGCGACAGAACCCAAATTATTAACCATGGGGGCTGAATCTCTCACCGACGCAGAATTGCTGGCTGTTTTGCTACGCACGGGCACTTTGGGTCAAAGCGTTTTAAGCTTTTCTCAACACCTATTAGACCGATTTGACGGCCTTGCGGGCTTGTTACACGCAACGCCAAGCACCTTTCAACCGATCAAAGGCTTCGGGGGCGACGCTAGACGCGCGCAAATGGTCGATGTTTTAGAGCTTTCAAGGCGCGTCTGCTACCAACAGTTACGCACGCGTGATGTGATGACTTGCCCCGACACGGCCAAACAATTTTTGCAATTGCGAATCGCACAAAGGACCCCACGAGGTTTTTGGCGTCATGTTTTTGGACGCTCAAAATCGATTGTTGCAATTTGAAGAAATGTTTGTGGGCACGCTCACACAAGCCAGCGTTTATCCGCGAGAAATCGTCAAATTGGCTTTAGAGTTGGGTGCAGCCGCGGTCATCTTGTCGCACAATCACCCCAGCGGCCATGTGAAGCCTTCGAATGCGGATGAAAAGTTAACATTCGCACTCAAAAGTGCATTAGTCATAGTTGACGTCAAAGTTCTTGATCATATGATTATGGCGCCTGGACTTTCTTATTCCATGGCAGAAAGAGGTGAGTTGTGAAAGCAAAATCTTTACAAGATTTGGGTGCGCTCAAAAAAACGATCAAGCAACAAGCGCAAAAAGAAGCGGAAGAAAAAAAAGCCAAAGAACTCGCCTTTAAAAAATCTCAAGCAGAAAAAAATTTATTTCAAAAAGCGGTGGGGCCTATTCAGCCCATCCAGCATGGTGCGCGCGTCAATCTCAGCCGCGCGCCGCCCAAGCCCACTGCTCAGCAGCAACTATTAGACGAACAATCAGCACTCAGAGAAACCATGAGCGATGAGTTTAATGTGTCTACTTTACTCGATACCGACGGTGATTTGAGTTATAGCCAAACAGGCATTGGTGCAGACGTGATTAAAAAACTGCGCAAAGGTGATTGGAGTTTGCAAGGTCAAATTGATTTGCATGGACTGCGATCGGATGAAGCGCGCGAAGCCATGGGTCAATTTATCAGAGAGTCAGTGCGCAAAGGATGGCGGTGTGTTCGCGTGGTTCACGGCAAGGGTTTGGGGTCTCCTGGCAAAATGCCTATTCTCAAAAATAAAGTCTTGCGATGGTTGGTTCAAAAAAATGAAGTCTTGGCGTTTGTACAAGCCAAGCCCGCCGAAGGTGGTGCAGGCGCTTTATTGGTTTTATTAAGAGGGGGTTGATTTTTATTCAGTGGCTTGTCGCAAGGTTTCAATCACGGGGCGTTTTAATATGTCATTGAGCCCCCACCAACCCGCAAGCCATGCCAATAAAGCGCCAGCCAACATGCCTCCTAACGGAAAAAGCAAGGAGGGCTGCCAGCTGAATTCAAAAACAAAATGAGTGAGCCCCCAAGCCATTGCCATTGAAACAAGCGACGCCAAAAATCCTGCCAACACGCCCACGCCAATCAATTCAGCTCTTTGCATTCGTATGAGCAATGTATTACTTCCACCCAAAGCACGAAGAATCGCGTATTCACGGGCACGTTCTTCGCGTGTAGCCGTCACAGCAGAAAACAAAACCAACAACCCTGACGCCAAGGTAAATCCAAATAACAATTCCACCGCTTGAATCACTTGGTTCAAAACTTGTTGCACTTGATTTAGAGTTGCGCCCATATCGACGTTGGTGATATTCGGAAATTGATTCACCAATGCATTGTCAAATCCTTTTTGTGAAGGTGCGCGATAAGCTGCAATGTAAGTCATGGTTGTTTCAGACATTTGTGAAACTGGAAACATCACAAAGAAGTTGGCTCGCATCGAAGTCCAATCCACACGTCGAATCGATGTCACGCGCGCACGCGTGATAACTCCAGCCATATCAAAGGTAAGCCAATCGCCCAATTGAACTTGCAGTGTTTTGGCGATGCCCTCTTCGATGCTTAATGATTGAGTCTCTTCAGGCAGCCATGTGCCACTAATGATGCTGTTGTGCGCAGGCGCTTGTGCACTGTGCGATAAATTAAATTCACGCTCGACCAAACGTTGCGCACGCTCGTCTTTGAAGTCTGAAGGAACGATATTTTTTAGATTGATGGCAATGAGTCTGCCTCGAATCATGGGGTACCAGTCGTATCGTTGCACACCTGCTATTTGAATAACTTTTAAAAATTCTTGAGATTGCTCAGGTTGAATGTTGATGACAAAACGGTTGTGTGCGTCAACAGGTGTTGCATTGCGCCAACTCGAAATTAAATCGGTTCGCAGCAGAACCAATAGCATCAAGGCCAATAATCCAACCGATAAAGCACTCACTTGAACCATGGCGTAAGCAGGCTTAGATAATATTTGGCGTGTTGCCATTTGAAGCCAATGCGGAACTTTATTTTGGGCCACAAATTTTTTGAGTAACCCCAACGAAACCCAAGCAAACGATGCAAAGAGTAGCAATGCGACCGCAAAACCAACCACCACCATCATTCCTAATAACAAGTCACGACTGAACACAATCATCAAGGTGCTAAATCCCAATAGACCTAAGCCCATCACACCCCAAGAAGCGGGTTGAATACGACCGAGATCTCTGCGAATCACGCGAAGAGGTGGCACTTGTGACAACTGCAACACAGGTGGCAGGCCAAATGCGATTAACAACGTGAGTCCAGAGCCCAAGCCTTGCCAAATGGGTTGCCATGTGGCTGCTGGTAATTGTGTTTCTACTAGGCCCTCTAACATGGCAACAAATGCGTGGTGCACGCCATAACCTATTAATAATCCAACCAGACTGGCCAATAATCCTGCGCCAATAAATTCAAACACAAACACGCCCGTCATATCGCGCTGACTTTGTCCTAAAACTCTTTTGATGGCGCAATCGTCTAAGCGTCTGTTAGCGAAGGTTCGTGCGGACAATGCAACAGCTACTGCGGTTAATAAACTGGCTAACAGCGCAACCAAATGCAAAAATTTGCTCGCGCGATCTAATGTTTGTCGCATTTCGGGGCGACCCATTTCTAGGGTTTCAACGCGTACGCCTCGTACATCGGATTGTTTGCTCCACGATTGCGCCCACGTCACCCATGCATCGACTTTAGCCGAATCGCCTACCACTGCAACGCGCCAATTGATTCGACTCGCCGGCTGAACCAATCCAGTTGCCTTTACGTCCGCTTCATTCATCAACACACGTGGCGCAAAATTCATAAAACCTGCACCGCGATCGGGCTCATACATCAACACCTGTGCGATACGAAAAGTTTTTTCACCCAATTGCAAATCCGCTCCTGGCATGATATCCAAGGCTTCTAGCAATCCAGGCTCGACCCAAACTTCACCAGATGAAGGAATCCGCTGTGTTTCTATAGACGGTCTCTCGTATTCGGTTGCGTTATCCAATTGCGTTACTGTTGCAGGTCTTTGCACGGGCACGTTGAGTTGCGCCATGATTTTGAGTTGACCTCTGAGCGGATAAGAATCTTGCACCGCTTTAAGCGCAATTAATTTGCTGGCTGAACCCTCTGTGTGTGTGGTTCTTGCCATGGTTGGAAAACTCATGCTGGTATTGGCTTTCAAACCCAAAGATTGAATTTGTTCAAACAAAATAGCGGGCGGTGGTTTATCGGTGACAACTACTGCATCACCACCCAATAATTTGCGTGCATCGCGTTGTAATCCACCTTCAATGCGATCGGCTAAAAATGCAACCGACGTAAGAGACGCGACACCCAGAGCCACGGCAACAACGAGTAAACGCAATTCACCCGCACGCGCATCTCGCCAAGCTGACCGCAAAGCCAATCGAAATAATTTGATCATGTGATTTTGATAGAAGCCTGTGCCAGAAGCGGCTGATGAATTAATCGATGGCCTGCTGTATAACATAAAAAGTGTTTGTTGGTTGCACGTCCAATCGTGCATACATTCAATTGTTCAGCCATAATAAAACCCATTTCGGTGATGCCACTTCTGGACACAACAATGGGTACACGCATTTGTGCCGATTTCAAAACCATCTCGCTGGTGAGTCGTCCGGTTGTATAAAAAAGAGGCGCGTCAAATTCGGCTTCTTGCAAACACATCCACCCCGCCAAGGTATCGATGGCATTGTGTCGCCCCACATCTTCTACAAACAATTGAAGCGATTGATGATTGAATAATGCACATCCATGCACCGAACCAGCCGACTTATACGTGCTTTCTTGCAATCGAATGGCGTTAATGATTTCATACAACTGCGCTTGCGTGATTTGACCTTCGGGCATTTGCAGATCATCTAAATTTTGCATTAAGTCACCAAACACACTGCCTTGTCCGCAACCTGTAGTGACCACACGATGCTGTGTTTTTTCTGCAAGATTTCGAAGTCCATTTTTTGTTTTGACTGCAGCAACACCCGCGCCTGCTTCACCCGCATCCCAATCGACCGTGATGGATTCCACCTCATTGAGTTGTTCGACCAATCGTTGATTGCGCAAATATCCCAGCACCAACCACTCTGGATATGCGCCCAAAGTCATGAGCGTGACGATTTCTTTTTTATCCACATACACGGTGAGGGCACGCTCAGCTGGCACCTCAATGTGCTGGACTTGCCCATGCTCGTTGGTTGCCTCAATAGCCCTCGTGAGAGGCGCTTTGGCTTGCGTGAGATAGGGCAATACTTTGTGCGTCATACCTACAAGACTAACCGATGTTGACGTTGTTTCAACGACAAATACTTAAAAACAAGATATTTTTAGGGTTAAACACGGGTTCCCCCCAAGAGGCGAATGCTGTGAAACAAGCTCCAATTTGATTTTCGTGTATTGTTTTTAAGGGGAAGTTTCATGCGGTTATCTTCAATTTTTCAACGTCAATTCCATTCGATTCTGATGGCTACATTGATGCTCATGTCTTTAGTGAATGGGACTCAAGCGAGTGCACAAACTTTTCCACAAAAGCCCATCCGATTGGTGGTGACCTTTCCCAGTGGCGGTGCGCCCGATATTTTGGCGCGACTCTTCAGTAAAAAATCGCAATTGGGCCAATCGGTAATTGTGGATAACAAACCAGGAGCGGGTGGAAATATCGGTGCAGATTTTGTAGCGAAATCTCCAGGAGACGGCTACACCATTGTGATGGGCACCGTTGGCACACACGCGATCAACGGCTCCTTGTATGAAAAAATGCCTTACGACATGGTGAAAAATTTCACCCCTATTTCATTGGTTGCATCGGCCCGAAATTTGTTAGTCGTCAATAACGATCTTCCCGTTAAAACGGTTGCTGAACTCATCACTTATCTTAAAGCCAATCCAAATAAATTATCTTTTGGCTCTCCTGGAATTGGCAGTTCGGTGTATGTATCGGGCGAATTATTTAAATCAATGACTGGCACGACGATGGAGCATGTGCCATATATAAGGGCCGTCAATTTGCAATACCTGATTTAATCGGCGGCAGTATTCAACTCATGTTTGACAACATGCCTTCTGCCTTGCCCATGGCCAAAGAAGGAAAAATTCGCGCTGTTGCGCAAACCACGGCCAAGCGATCAAGTGCCGCACCCGATGTGCCCACCGTTGCAGAAACGATTTCTGGCTTTGAAGCGACCACTTGGTTTGCGATCTTTGCGCCAGCCAATACACCTAAGCCCATTGTTGATCGATTACAAGCCGAGGTGGTGAGAATTTTTAAACTCCCCGACGTTCAAGAGAAGCTCAAAACATTGGGACTCGGGTTCTGTCGCAATAAGGAATTTTGAAGAATCTTACCTACTACCAGTAGCGTATTTTTCCTATGCCAAACACTACCTATAGCGTTCCTGAAAAACTGGGAATCCTTATTGCGACAGAACCAATATTAAAACAGCTTCTGAAAATGATTTGATATATGACAGATTTAGCGTTGGCAACGAAGATGACTACGCGCTTATGGCTTCTATAAAGCAGCATGGCATTCGAGAACCGCTGACAATAACAAGCGATTACTATGTCGTCAGTGGCCACCGTCGATTAGCA
Source organism: Limnohabitans sp. (assembly GCA_009693305.1). Taxonomy (GTDB): domain Bacteria; phylum Pseudomonadota; class Gammaproteobacteria; order Burkholderiales; family Burkholderiaceae_C; genus Limnohabitans. Next base: position 535 of record SHXN01000129.1, on the reverse strand, counting down.
GCAGCAAAGCGCCTTGGCTTAAAGGAGGTCCCCGCAAGAATGATTGCAGACCACTTTGAGCTTATGGATTACAAGGATAGGATGGCTCTATTGCGATTGCATAACTATCAGCGTAGCAAATCACCAAGTGAGCGCATTCGTGAAAAAATGCTCGATGTTGACCCTTCGCATGCACACGTTGAGTTGATTAAGCGACGAATTAAAAATCGAAATAGGACCGACCCAAGTTGCGTCATGGTCAAAATGGGCAAAATAAAAAAACGCCCAAAAATCATAACATTGCAATTTCTTGCAAAGGTTAAGGAGATTATTTCAGAGAACGAAGTATATTGGCCACTAACTGACCGGCGCATTCATTACCTATTGCTAAATGACCCTCCACTTAGCAGGCTGCTGAAATATTGGTCGATAAATCAGTTTGCATTACCTAGTTGATCTTTTTTACTGAGGTAAATTGCACATTCTGAAATTCACGCCCTTATTTGCTTGTTTTTTGAGGTTTTGAGCCACTTTCTTCATCATTTGTTGGCTTTTA
>SHXN01000005.1 GCA_009693305.1 Limnohabitans sp. | reverse complement strand
TGAGGCAAAAAATCTGATATCGTTCAGTTTGGCTGAGGTGTTTATAGGTCATGGCAACTTAACTGTCCAGGTCAAGAAACCATGAATCTAATTCATTCTCAGCCTCTCAACTTTTAGTCAACGTTGCACTTCGTCCTTGAATCCACGTTATAAAATAAAATCTAGACATGAGCAAACAAAAGTTACATAGTTTTTATGATTTTGCCTTTGTCGCAAAAAATTTTAATCACGTACTCACGCTCTTCAGCGGAGGGCTCGATAGCAGTTAAGTACTCAAAATTTAAACTGAGTTGGGTTGTAAAGTTACTGCTTTGTCAGTGGATATCGGCGAGAGCGCAAGCCCAAAAGAGCTTAACGAAATAATCAACCACTTTGGTGTTCAACTTGAAATATCGACGTAAAAGAAACATTTGCGCAATACACAGTCTTGCCGACAATTCGTGCGCAAGCAAAGTACATGGGCATTTATCCTGTCAGGTCCTCTTTATCGCGTCCAGTACTGGCAAAAATTGCCGTCGAAACTGCGCAGCGAACGAATTGTCAAGCCATTGTTCATACGGCAAATCAATCACAAAATAGTTTGCGATGACTAAACAGCGCCATCTCGCAACTCAATTTTAAAGGTTGGTACGGAACACCGTAGGAGTTTTCAGTTCTTTTGCGCGAAAAAAATAAATTCGTTCTTACAAATAGTATTCAAACAATTTCAAGCGCGAGACAATAGCGGAGAGGCCAACCTTTGGTGCAGAGAGTATGAGTCTGGCACTCTAGACAATCCTGAGTCATTTTGAATACCAGAGTCCCATTACAAATGGACTTTACCCAACCGTACCGAGCAACAGGTCAAAAAGATAGTCCTTACTTTTGACAAAGGGATACCCATTGCAATCAACGATCAATCCATGCCATTGATCGACATCATTTCTCTACTCAACACAGAAGTCGGTGCCTTTCAAATCGGTAGTTACAGCGGACTTGAACATTTGGACGCAGGAGAAAAAGTACTCGAAGTGCGGGAAGCACCCGCCCCCGCATTGCTGATGGACGCATACCGACACCTTGAATCAGCAACCTTAGATGCTGAATTCATTCGAGAAAAATAAACACAAGAACAAATTTGGGTCTGTGAAGCAATTGAAGGTCGATGGTATTGCGCTTTACGCGAATCCAGTGAAGCCTTCATTTTTCGATCAGCGCAACAAGTCACTGGAACTGTCGGTTTTCCGTTGCGACAAGGTTGCGCAGATTTATGTTCCATCACGGCACATCAGCCTTTGTATTTTACCAATAGAGAAGAATGGGAAAAGCAAATTGCTTTTGAAAGAAGTACCACGTATCTTAGAAATCATCAAACTACTGAAAAGGAAATCATATGAATCAATTCGAATCTTTCAATATCACTCATCAAACTGTATTTTCAAATACAAAAGAACAAATATTAGCTGCCATGTCCAAAAAAAATTACAACTTCGTTTCGGTTGCTTTCATGAAATCATGGCTAGGGTTCAGTAACTATGTAATTCGTGATTTTCAAAGATATTGGGAAAACCTGAAAGTGGATCACTACATCAATGATGGCGGAACTTATCGCTCTAGACGATATGGTGCATTTGAATTAACCAAAGCACTTGAGCTTCACCTTTTGCCCCATGCACCCTACGAACAACGCGCCTATATTAACAAACTGAATGGCGGAATTACTAGAATTGACGATCTACTTAAAAAAGGATTCATCGATAATAAACTTTTTCCACAATTGATCTAAATTTACGGAGAGCCATTTAATAAGATTGAAAAAGAAACATGCGATTGGGATATTCGCGTTCATCCCTATCGAATTAGAGCGGACATAATCAATGCTGGACTTACAACCCCAGAGGGCTTACACAGAGATGGTGTCGATTACATCACCATCATGATCATTGATCGTTTTAATGTGACGGGTGGAGAAGTCATCATTACGGATGCAAATGAAAATTTGCTCGCATCACACAGTCTAACCGAGTCACTAGAAGTTTTGATTGCTAATGACAGAGAAACGATGCACTCAGCAAGCCCTATCAAACCCATCGTTGCCGACAACTCACCCTACAGAGGCGTTCTCATCACGGCCTATACAAAGCACACACCAACTTTTGCATAAAGGTGAACGCAATCGCAATTTCTAATCGCTTCATTAAAGTGATGCTGTTTTTGGAATACCCAACGGTATGGCTTTTAGCAATAGCCATCGTCTATGGTAGTAGTTATTCATTTTCAAAATATGTCGCCGGCTTAACCCCCGTGCTCATTATTCTGTTCTTACGCTTTGGTATTGCTTTTTTAATCTTCGGACCGCACTTAATAATTTTTTTCTCCAAAGGATGAAAGAAATTTTTTTATGGGTGTTTGCTTTGGGGTTTTATTCTTGTATAAATTTACTTGTTTGAAATGTATGGCATTGCAAAGACAACTGCTGGTAATGCTTCCTTTCTCATTAGTTCATGCGTTGCGATGACGCCCATGGTTGAATGGATGATTTTTAAATAGCGACCCTCAAACCAAATCTTTTTACTCGGCTTTATTTCACTCTCTGGCGCAGGACCCATCACCCTATCATCCAACGCCGTACTTTTTTCAAATGATGGAGATTATCTGATATTGATAGCAGCATTTCTTAGGGCATGTATGGTATGATTACTAATAACATATCTGCCGAAAAAATTCCTTCCTTATCAATGACGGCGGTTCAATCGGGGTTCATTGCACTGGTGACAGGTTTGCTGGCTTTATTCACTCTAGGCGCAGATTCATTCAGTCTGCCGCGTCTTGAAAAAGCTCGATTTCAGTTATCCTTTTTTTATTTGATATTTTTATTTACTATTTTTTCGCTCTATCTGCAATACAAAATAGCTCCAAAAAGTTCGCCCAGCACAGTTTCAAAGCTCATGGGAAGTGAGCCCTTATTTGGCGCCGTCATTGCTTTTATTTTCTTAAATGAAACCATTTCATGGATTACATGGATTGGCGGTCTCACGATCGTCAGTTCGGCGTGCTATACATCCTTTAGATGCAATGTTTAGCGAACAAAAGACGTTATTGTCTAGCCGTTCTGATATTAGAGGGTGGCTGTGTTGGATGGCTTGTTCTCCAAGGGTTGATATCTAAACCGCCTCGGCGTGTGTAACGCGCAAACACTTCAAGTTTGATGGGTTTGCAGCGTTGCCACACATCCATAAAAATTCTTTCTACACATTGCTCATGAAATTCATTGTGGTTTCTATAACTCACAATGTATTGAAGCAAACCTTCTTGATCGATAGGACCACCGGTGTACTTAATCTGAACACTTCCCCAATCGGGTTGACCCGTTACTAAACAATTGCTTTTGAGCAAATGACTCATCAATATTTCCGTCACGGGTGATTCCTCATGATGGGCTTTTAACAATTGAGGATCTGGCTGATATTGCACACAATCAACATCCAAACGATCAAGCAACAACCCATCCATTTCATGAATCATCTGCGAATCAAATGCTTCAGGCATGATGAGTTTGACACTGACTGATGACTTCATTGCGCCACCGCGACAAACAGCCTCATTCAAATCCTTCACCATCAATTGCTCAACTTCATTGGCGTCTTTGAATTTTGAGTTACTCAAACTGTTAACGTACAACTTAAACGATTTACTCTCTATGATGTGCGTACTCTCGCAAGGCACCATCACTTGCGCAATGACAACCACGGGTTTTCCTTTGAGATTAAGCCAACTCAATTCATAAACAGTCCACAAATCAGCACCCATGAAAATCAATGGCGAGCCTGCATGGATTTCTTTTCTCTTGGTCACTCTGGCAAACGGAAAAAGCAAGCTCGCGTCGTACTGATCCACGTAGGGGACGATTTTTCCTAATTGAGATTGCTCAGGTGTATTCATTGCGTAGGGCATTGGTCTAAAAATTCAAGCAAAGGCGCCAACAGATGTGGCACCAATGCAGGTGGCAAATTATGCCCCATGCCTTCTATTGCAACGAGTTTTGAATGCGCAATGCGTCGCGCCGTGTCTTGCGCACACGCAAAAGGCAACAGCGGATCTTGTTTGCCATGCAAAATCAATGTTGGGCATTTGATTTGACCGAGTAAGTGGGTGCGTTGTGTATCTGCAATCACTGCCAACATGTGGCGCATGGCACCTTGAGGGCGCGAACTTCGATTCATGTTGTCTTCAACCAACTGCTCTAAATACCCTGGCGGATATGGAAAGCCAGGGCTTCTCAATGAATTCATGAACTTCAACGCATTGGCCTTGGCCTGCTCTGAACCTGGCATCGCTGGTTTGGTCATGAGTGCAGACAGGACTTCTGGTTGCGGCCCAGGTAAATGTTCTGCACCACTGTTACTCATCAAACTGGTGAGCGACAAAATTTTGTCAGGCTTAGCGATGGCCATGCGTTGTGCAATCATCCCGCCCATGCTGATACCAATGAGATGCGCTTTTTGTATGCCAAGCGTTTCTAAAATTTTTAAACCATCAATGGCCATATCTTGCAAGGTATAAGGCGGCGTTACTTGCATACCGCTTTTGTATTTAATAAATCCAAAAAAAAATTGGGAATGCCTAAATGGTCCATGGATGAAGACAATCCGATATCGCGGTTGTCATAGCGAATGACTCGATAGCCTCTACTGGAAATCCCACTGATCCATTCTTTGGGCCAACCAATGAGCTGCATGCCCATACCACTGATTAGCAAAACAGCGGGTCGATGTGCAAAGCCATCATCTGCGATTTCAAACTGAAGTTGATTGGCGGCTATTCGCATAAAGCCTATTCTGCCAATTTTCTTCTGAACATCAATTGATCTTCTGTTGAGTTCTTAGCGTCGAAACAATAGCCTTCGTGATTGAATAGTTGAAGACCCGCGGGCGTATCTATTTTATTTTCAATCGCAAAACGCGCCATCAAGCCTCTGGCACGTTTGGCAAAAAAACTAATCACCTTGTATTGATCATTTTTAAAGTCTTGAAATTCACAAGTCACGACTTTTGCTAACAGTGTTTTTTTATCCACCGCTTTAAAATATTCCTGAGAAGCCAAATTAACAACAACAGGATTTTTTTCTTTTTCTAATCGCTGATTGATATAGAGCGCCAATTGCGAACCCCAATAATGATAAAGATTGGCGCCTTTTGGATTAGACAAGGATGTGCCCATCTCCAATCGATACGCTTGCATTTTGTCTAGGGGACGAAGAACGCCATAAAGCCCACTCAAAATAGCCACATGAGATTGCGCCCATTCCAACTGTTTAGGCTTGAGCGTTTGCGCATTCAAACCCTCGTACACGTCACCATTGAATGCCAACAAAGCGGATTTGGAATTTTTTACGGTGAATTGTGGTTGCCAATCGCGATACCGGTCCACATTCAACTGAGCGAGCGTTTCGCTTAAATCCATGAGTTCTGCAATTTTTTTCTTGGATTGCTTGCGAAGAATGCCGATCAATACCTGCGCTTGTTCAACAAACAAGGGGTTAGTGGCTTTGACATGAGACCATGGGGTTTCATAATCCAAAGTTTTGGCAGGCGATAGCAAATAAAGCATAGTTGCCTATTTTAGATCCCCTGCCAATGAAGTCATGGTGTCAGGTGGAATGGCGACATGCGCGGGGTAATTCGTGTGATCACAGCCCAATTTAACCAATGCGCCGGCCTTGATGCTGGCCTTCATCGCATCGGTCAATTCAAACCGAACAAAATGAACTGCTGAAGTTTTTTCATCGTTCTCACGGTCTAAGTCTTCGTCAGCAATCGCATACACGTGCGCATGACCTTCAACTTCAACAAACAAACGATCTTCCACTCCGATCAATCGTGCGAGTTCGCGTTTGCGCTCATTCACGTCGGGGTATTCGATCATCATGGTGGCTTTCCAATTAGAGCCCTCGGGCATCAAAGGTACATAAGCTTCAATCTCTTGCATGATACCCTCTTCCTCAAATATTTTTTCGATGCGCAACATCTCTTGAATTTGATAGCGAATACTCAACTCGCTCTCAAATTGAACGCTGATGTGATCGCCCAAAGCAACCGTTCTGAGTTTGCGATGCGCAATCACATTGCTCTTGTGTGCTTTGCGGTACTTGGCATAAGCCTCGAGGCTCATCAAACTTTCAATCGTGATTTTTCCTGTGACCTGCATGATTTCTCCAATAAAAAATTGTTATCTGACCCCAATTTATAAGCCGTAAGCTTTGGCGATGAGGCTGATGGGGTGTTGTAGTTCGGGTACGTCGTGGCCATTCTCTTGGAAGCCTTGCGCGATGTGATGGGCACCCAATGGGCAATCCGAACTGATGTAGTCGGGCTTGGTGCCGTCTTTCATGGTCGACATGGCTTTCACTACGGGTTTGCCAATTTTCATGGCATACGCGTGCGTAGCTTTTTTAACGCCATAAGTTCCTGCATGACCCGAGCAACGCTCCACCGTGTTGATGGTGGTGTTGGGAATCATCATGAGCATCTCTTCGGTTTTTTTACCGATGTTTTGTACGCGACCATGACAAGGTATTTGATAGCTGATGCCGCCCAATGCATGGACAAACTCTGTTTTGAGTAAACATTCGCGTTTGCGCTCCATCAAATATTCAAACGGATCCCACATGTGCTCTTTGACCAATTGCGTTTGCGCATCGTCGGGATACATCAGTGGCAATTCTTGTTTGAACATGAGTGTGCAACTCGGTACAGCACTCATAATCGCATAATCCTCTTGCGCATACTTGGCAAGAATCGGTATGTTGATTTGTTTATTCTCGTCCACCGATTGCAAATCACCCAATTCCAATTTAGGCATGCCACAACATTTTTCTTTGCTCACCAATTCGTATGGAATTTCGTTGTGATCCAATATTTTGAGCAAATCCAAGCCAATGCCTGGTTCGTTGTAATTCACATAGCAAGTGGCATAAATCACCACTTTGCCCGGCGTCTTTGCTCCATTCACCACTTTGTGTGTTTCGCTTTTGGGCGCAGCACTTCTAAACTTGCGTGTCGCCAACGATGGCAACCAAGCGTGTTGATCGACACCCAATGTGCTCTCCATTACTTGTCTTGCAACTTGCGTCTTGTTGATGACGTTAACGGCTTGAACAACAATTGGGATGCCCGCAAACTGTCCGTGCACATCGGTTGATGCTAAAAATTTTTCGCCCGTTGTTACTTCGCCTTTTTGAAATTTAATTGCCTTGGCGCGCAACATGGTGTGCGGAAAATCCAAATTCCACTCGTGCGGTGGCACATAAGGGCATTTAGTGAGATAACACAAATCACACAAGTAACACTGATCAACGACTTTCCAATAATCTTTTTTATCAACGCCGTCCATCTCTAAGGTGGGACTTTCGTCGACCAAATCAAACAGCGTTGGAAATGATCCGCACAAACTCACGCATCGACGACATCCATGACAGATATCAAAGATGCGTTCCATCTCGGTTAAACAAGCCTCTTCGTTGTAAAACTCTGGGTTTTTCCAATCAAGGGGGTAGCGTATGGGTGCCTCAAGGCTGCCTTCGCGTGCCATGTGATGTCCTCAGTTGGGGGTGGGTAAAAAAGAAAATAAACAGTCGCTCAGTGAAGGGCGCTGCACCTTGTAAGCACAACACCCAACACTCAATGTCCGGTCGGGATTAATCCACTAACTCGGCCAATGCTTTGGCATAACGATTGGCGTGTGAACGCTCAGCCTTTGCCAGTGTTTCAAACCAGTCAGCGATTTCATCGCGACCTTCGTCGCGTGCAGTTTTGGCCATACCGGGGTACATGTCGGTGTACTCGTGGGTTTCGCCAGCCACTGCTGCTTTGAGGTTGTCGCGTGTCGCGCCAATGGGTAGTCCAGTTGCTGGATCGCCACATTGCTCGAGCCACTCGAGGTGACCGTGCGCATGTCCAGTTTCACCTTCAGCGGTGGAGCGGAACAACGCTGCAACGTCATTTTGTCCTTCGATGTCGGCTTTGCTTGCGAAATACAGATAACGGCGGTTCGCCTGTGACTCACCAGCAAAAGCGGCTTTCAGGTTTTCTTCCGTTTTGGAGCCTTTGAGTGCTACCATGAAAATCTCCTAAGTGTTGATGAAAAGCCTTAACAATGAATTGCCAAGGACAGGGTATAGCGTACCCGCAATGAAGTACTCTCGTCTAATGGGATATTTCTATGCTGAAGATAGATTAAATCTATCGATATTTTCATTCTAAAATTATATTTATCACGTTGAGTTAATTATAATTTGAGTACTTTTAACCTCTTAAATGAAATCGACCTACCTTTGCTCCAATTCCACCCTCGACAAAATCTTTCAGTTAAAGTCAATCGTTATAACTGGCTCTACCAAGGAAGACCATGCAATCATCCACACAGCCTTTGCCTGCGCCCGCGCGGATTCAACAACTGCATCACTATGCCTATCGATGTCGGGACGCCGAAGAAACCCGCCATTTTTATGAAGATATTTTGGGTCTACCCCTTTATCACATCATTCAAAGCGACCATGTACCCAGCACGGGCGAGTATTGTCCGTACACGCATATTTTTTTCCAATTGATCGACGGCTCATACATTGCGTTTTTTGATTTGGGTGATGATGAAGCTGCCAATCCCTCGGCCAATACACCTGCGTGGGTTAACCACATCTCTTTTCGAGTAGATACAGTGCAAGATTTAGAATCCACCATGACGCGACTCCAAGCCAACGGCATCAATGTGATTGGCATCACCGATCACAGAATTTTTAAAAGCATTTATTTCTTCGACCCCAATGGGATTCGCTTGGAGTTGTGTGCACAAGTAGCGAATGCATTTCAAATGCTGCAAGAAAGCAAAACGGCGCACGCATCCTTAAAAGAATGGAACAAACGCAAAGCACAAATGCGTGAAAAAAGAAAAAATAATTGATTTAAAAATGTCAAACAATCCTTATCGTGCGCCCATTTTTACCAATGGCTATGAACACACGCAAGGGTGGGGCTACGAGTTACCGCAATACCCTTTTATAGAACCGCCTGAATTAAAAACAGGCGCAACGCATCGATACGACATTGTGATTGTGGGCGGTGGTATCACGGGCTTGACTTTGGCGTGCAGTTTGGCCAACTGGGGCGTGAATGCAGTTTTATTAGACGAAGACAACACGGTGGGTGTGAAAGGTGCATCGTCGCGCGGTATTTGTTACACACAGAAATCCTTAGAGATTTTTAAACGTTTGGGCATTTATGAATCCATCAACGACAAAGGCATTCAATGGAGTGTGGGTCGAACATTTGCGGGACACGACGAAGTTTTTTCATTCGACTTGCGCCAGCAAAGTCTCTTCAATTTGAGTGAGCAACCCCCTTTCATCAATATTCAACAGTTTTATATCGAAGGCTATTTGGTCGAACGCATCATAGCCATCAATGAAAAAAAACCGCTCATTGATCTGCGATGGATGTCGCGTGTAATCAATTTTTCGCAAAGCACAGAATATGCTGAACTTGAAGTGCAAACACCCAAAGGCAACTACAAACTGCAAGCCACGCATGTGGTCGATTCAACGGGTTCGCACACGCCCTTTCATGACTGGTGCAACATGAGCATGGATTCCAAACGTGGAGACGATCGATGGTGCATCGCCGATGTGAAATTCAAAGACACACCGCCCACCGAAAGACACACTTGGATTGAAGCGCCCTTCAATGAAAATCGTGCCGTGTGGCAACACTTAATGGGCGACGCTGTGTGGCGCATCGATTACCAAATGGCGCCCGATGCAGACCCCGCCTATGTAAGTCGTGAAGACGTGGTGCGTGAACGATTGAAGCGTCAATTTGGCGACAACTTGTCCTGTGAGATTGTGTGGGTAGGACCGTATGCCTATAAAAGTCAATGCCTGCATCAACTTCAAAAAGAACGTGTGTATTTTATGGGAGACACGGCAAAAGTTGTTAGCCCCTTTGGTGCGCGAGGCGGCAACACGGGCATTGCTGACGCAGACAATTTGGCTTGGAAACTGGCCGCCGTATTCAAAGGCAAAGCGCCCGCGCAACTCTTAAAAAGCTACAACGATGAACGCTTAGAGGCCGCACAACAAAATGTGATGATAACCCGACGTACCGCGCGCTTTTTGCGAGCGCCGCAAGGCATTGAAAAGCTCATGCGAAGCGCAGTTATTGGATTGGCAAAAAAATATGCGTTTGCGCGCGTATTGATCAACACTGGGCGCATGGCGGTGGCTAATCGTTACACACGATCCAGAATATGCACAAGCACCGGTGGCGTCTCGGTTCAAAACGTTTCATTCAAATGGCACGCATCACACAACGGGCAACTCAATGATTTGATTCGTTGGGCCGATGGCAACTTGTTACTTCTTTTACTTGGTTCACTCTCAAAACGTGACATTCAAAAACTTCAACAACTGAGCCAACAATGGCCTGCTCGCGTGGTTCAGGTCATCACACCCAACGCATACGCTCAAGCGATTGAGCACGTGATCGATCACCAAGGTCATTTAAAAACCGCTTGTAACTTGCAAGACCATCAATGGGCCTTGATTCGACCCGACAACTATTTGGCGGCCCTTGGCTCGGGTGTCGATACCAATTTGACGCTTGGCATACAACGCGCCTTGGCTTATTCTCCCTGATCGCGCGCACCAATGGCTTTCTACCCCGATAATCTACGGGTTTCGCTTTTATTTGGAACATCCTCATGTCCAGCACACTTCGAATTGATTTTGTATCTGACATCGCTTGCCCTTGGTGCGCAGTTGGATTGGGCGCTCTTGAACAAGCCTTGAAACGTTTAGATGGAAAAGTGCAAGCACAACTGCACTTTCAACCGTTTGAACTCAACCCCAACATGCCAGTTGGTGGACAAGATTTGAGCGAACATCTCACCGAAAAATACGGTTCAACTCCCGAGCGACAAGCGCAGATCAGAGAAAATATTTGTGCACGCGGCCAAGAAGTGGGTTTCACGTTCAATCCCGATGGCCGTAGTCGCGTGTACAACACCTTTGATGCGCATCGCTTGCTGCATTGGGCAGGCGCCGATTTACCCATGGGCTCACAACATCGTCTCAAAAAATCTTTTTTAAATGCATACCAAGGTCGCGCTGAATGCATTGAGTCGCACGACGTGTTGTTGTCTGCTGTGAAAGATGCACAACTGGATGTGCAAGAAGCAGAGCGCATTTTAAAATCGGATACATATGCCTCCGAGGTACGTGCGCGCGAACAGTTTTATTTAAATGCCGGTATTCATTCGGTACCCGCCATCATCATCAACGAGCGTCATTTGATTTCAGGTGGACAACCCATCGAGGTTTTTGAGCAGGCGCTTCAAGAAATTGCTAAAGAGATTCACGCATGAGTAACCCACCCGCACAACCGAGTTTAGAGAGTCTGTCCAAATCTTTTGAGCCCACCGCCCTAGAAGCGCATTGGGGCCCCGAGTGGGAAAAACGCGGCTATGACGTTGCAGGATTTAGAGGTCAAAGGCAAGCCAAAGCTGGACAAGAAGCTTTTGCGATTCAATTGCCGCCACCCAACGTCACGGGCACTTTGCACATGGGTCATGCATTCAATCAAACCATCATGGATAGCCTCACACGTTATCACCGCATGAAAGGTTTCAACACGCTTTGGGTTCCTGGCACCGATCACGCAGGTATTGCCACACAAATTGTGGTGGAGCGTCAACTGCAAGAAAAAGGCATCAGTCGTCACGACATGGGAACATCGCCTGCAGAGGCGAGAAAAAATTTCGTCTCCAAAGTATGGGAATGGAAAGAAAAGTCAGGTAACTCCATCACCTCGCAAATGCGACGCATGGGCGATAGTGTCGATTGGTCGCGTGAATACTTCACCATGGATGACAAACTCTCTCATGTTGTCACCGAAACGTTTGTGCAGTTGTATCAACAAGGCCTCATTTACCGTGGCAAACGCCTGGTGAGTTGGGACCCCGAACTCAACACCGCCGTTTCTGATTTAGAAGTTGAGAGCGAAGAAGAGGACGGTCACCTGTGGCACATCCTCTATCCGTTTGCCAAAGGTGAACAACTCGTCGATGGCGTTTTAGCCAAAGGTTTAGTCGTTGCAACCACACGACCAGAAACCATGTTGGGTGACGTTGCCGTGATGGTTTATCCCGACGATACGCGTTATCAATCATTGATTGGTCAAAGTGTCAAACTCCCTTTGTGTGATCGCGACATTCCAATCATTGCAGATACCTATGTGGATCGCGAATTTGGAACAGGTGTTGTCAAAGTAACGCCCGCTCACGACGCCAACGACTACGCAGTGGGTCAACGCCATGAATTGCCCATCATTGGTGTGCTTCATCTCAATGCCACCATCAACGACAACGCGCCGGTTGCCTATCGCGGTATGGATCGCTTTGTTGCGCGCAAACAAATCGTCAAAGATTTGCAAGCGCAAGAGTTGATGATTGAAATAAAAAAACACAAACTCATGGTGCCACGTTGCACGCGTACGGGACAAGTGATTGAACCGATGCTCACCGATCAATGGTTCATCGCCATGCAAAAGGTGAGCGAGCAAGACCCCACGGGCAAAAGCATTGCACAAAAAGCCATCGACGCCGTTGCCTCGGGTGAGGTGAGTTTTGTTCCTGAAAATTGGGTCAACACCTACAACCAATGGATGAACAACATTCAAGACTGGTGTATTTCACGTCAGTTGTGGTGGGGCCATCAAATTCCCGCTTGGTACGACGAAGATGGTCGCGTGTACGTGGCGCGCAATCTACAAGAAGCGCAAGCACAAGCACCAGGCAAACACTTGCGTCGCGATGAAGATGTTTTAGATACCTGGTACTCATCAGCCTTGGTGCCGTTTTCAACCATGGGTTGGCCTGAGGCCTCACAAACCCACAAGCCCACATCCGATTACGATTTGTATTTGCCAAGCAGTGTGTTGGTCACGGGCCACGACATCATTTTCTTTTGGGTTGCGCGCATGATCATGATGACCACGCACTTCACGGGTCGTGTGCCGTTTAAACATGTGTATATTCACGGTCTGGTACGCGATGCACAAGGCAAAAAAATGAGCAAGTCCGAAGGCAATGTATTGGACCCCGTCGATTTGATTGACGGTATTGCACTAGAGCCATTGCTTGACAAACGCTCACAAGGTTTGCGCAAACCAGAAACCGCACCACAGGTTAGAAAAAATACACAAAAAGAATTTCCCGATGGCATTCCTGCTTATGGTGCCGATGCTTTGCGATTTACTTTTGCAGCACTCGCCTCATTGGGTCGCAGCATCAACTTTGACAGCAAACGTTGCGAAGGCTATCGCAACTTTTGCAATAAATTATGGAATGCCACACGTTTTGTTCTCATGAATTGTGAAGGCCATGATTGCGGATTGGCCGAGCACACCAAAGAACAATGCGAACCCGCACGCGTCGATGCATCGGAACAATCCATTCCAGCGGGCCCTTTTCATGGTTACATGCAATTCAGTCAAGCCGATCGATGGATTACATCTGTATTGCAACAAACCGAAGCTGAAGTGGCCAAAGGTTTTGCTCAATACCGTCTAGACAACGTGGCTCAATCCATTTACAAATTTGTTTGGAATGAATACTGCGATTGGTATCTTGAAATTGCAAAAGTACAATTGCAAACTAGCAACGAATCTCAACAACGCGCAACACGCAGAACCTTGATTCGCGTACTCGAAACCATTTTGCGTTTGGCGCATCCCATCATTCCATTCATCACCGAAGAATTGTGGCAAAAGGTTGCACCCGTTGCGGGGCTTGCAGGCGACTCCGTCAGCATTGCGCGCTACCCCGAAGCACAACCCGAAAAAATTGATCCGCAGGCCATTGCACGTGTGGCGCAACTCAAATCATTGGTGGATGCGTGTCGTAATTTGCGCGGTGAAATGGGCGTATCCCCTGCCACCAAGGCACCTCTGCTGGTGGTGGGCAATACAACGTTCATGCGCGCCAACGCGCCTGTGTTGCAAGCATTGGCCAAATTAAGCGAAGTGAAAATATTTGATAACGAAACTGCTTGGTCTACTGCGACTCAATCGTCTCCATCTACAGCCGTAGGCGACATTCGATTGTGTTTGTTGATTAAAGTGGATGTGGCCGCAGAAAAAATTCGACTCGACAAAGAAATCACACGAATCAAAACAGAAATACAAAAAGCCAATGGCAAATTATCTAATGAGGCTTTTGTGGCTAAAGCGCCTCCTGCGGTGATTGAGCAAGAGCGCAAACGCTTGGCTGATTTTGAAGCGACGGTAACTAAATTGGAAGATCAACGCAAGCGACTGGGCAATTAACAATCAGCGACGACGCAGAATGTGAACAAACTCATTGCCTGCGGTTTGTTGCTCAACCAACTCATTACCCGTTTGTTTGGCAAAGGCAGCAAAGTCTCGCATCGAGCCCGCGTCGGTTGCCACCACTTTTAGCAGCTGACCGCTTTGCATGGCGGTGAGTGCTTTTTTTGCTTTTAATATGGGTAGCGGGCAATTCAATCCTCGCGTATCCAACTCTTGATCAACTTGCATTGTTCACTTGTCCTGATTGTGTTGTTCGATTTGCGCCCACTCCATGAAGCGAGGCTCGATTCCTTGTGTTCGCAACCAGTCTCCTGCGGCATAACCCGTTCCTGCTGGCCAACAAATCACATCTTGCGGCGTATACAACTTGTATTCGACCAATTCTGGAGATAGTTTAATTTCACCTTCTGCCACCGCATGATAAGCAATGATCACTTGGTTCATGCGTTGAAAGTCATACACCCCTACTAAAGTGAGGGACAGTGTTTTTAAGTTGGTCTCTTCTGCAATTTCTCGGCTGATGCCTTCTTGCGGTGTTTCACCGGCCTCCATAAAGCCAGTGATGAGTGCATAGCGTTTGCCTTGCCACGCCGCATTGCGAGCGAGCAAAATTTTTCCGTTGTATTGAACAATGCCTGCTAACACAGGTGTTGGATTGTTCCAATGCGTCCAATTACAGGCCACGCAACGCAAGCGTTCTTTGGAGCCCCCGTCCTCCTCCATGGCAATCATTTGCAAGGGAGTTGCACAGTTGGGGCAAAAATTAAAGTTGTTCATGCGGGAAATACACCGGTTGAGAGGTAGCGATCACCTCGATCACACACAATGAAAACAATGGTTGCATTGCGTTCACGCTTGGCAATTTGTTGCGCCACCCAGCAAGCTCCTGCGGCAGACACGCCTGCAAAAATACCTTCTTCACGCGCGATGCGACGGCACATGTCTTCTGCATCTTGTTGACTCACATACACCAACTCATCAACAGTGCTCGCATCGTATATTTTGGGTAAATATTCTTGCGGCCACTTTCGAATGCCTGGAATGCGCGAACCTTCGCTGGGTTGTGCACCAATGATTTGAATCTTTGGATTTTTTTCTTTTAAAAAACGAGAAACACCTGTGATGGTACCTGTGGTTCCCATGGCGCTGACAAAATGTGTGATTTGACCTTGCGTGTCTTGCCAAATTTCGGGGCCTGTTGTTTCGTAATGAATACGTGGGTTGTCTGCATTGGCAAACTGATCGAGCACCAAACC
The DNA here is from genome assembly GCA_009693305.1 of Limnohabitans sp. Lineage (GTDB taxonomy): Bacteria > Pseudomonadota > Gammaproteobacteria > Burkholderiales > Burkholderiaceae_C > Limnohabitans. The sequence goes on along the minus strand of SHXN01000005.1, from coordinate 19,915 downwards.
TTTGCCCTCTTGTTGCATGCGTTCGGCCAAATCGCGCGCATGCTCCATACCACCTGCTTTGGGCGTGAGGATCAACTCAGCGCCAAATGCTTTCATGGTTTGTGCGCGCTCGATGGATAAATCTTCGGGCATGATGAGCACCATGCGATAGCCTTTGATGGCAGCGGCCATGGCCAATGCAATACCGGTGTTGCCCGATGTGGCTTCAATCAGTGTGTCGCCTGGTTTGATATCGCCGCGCTCTTGTGCACGTTGAATCATGGATAAAGCGGGTCGATCTTTGACCGATCCTGCGGGATTATTGCCTTCTAACTTACCCAAAATAACATTGTTTCGGTTGGAATTGTCTGCAAAGCCAATGCGTTGCAAAGCGACTAAAGGGGTTTTGCCAATGGCGTCTTCGAGTGTTGGATATTTCATCCCCATAATATGCCATAATATTCTATTTCTTCTCCCGCCGGAGTGGCGAAATTGGTAGACGCAGCAGATTCAAAATCTGCCGGTGCAAAACACCGTGCCGGTTCGATTCCGGCTTCCGGCACCACAGTTTTTCAAGCTTGTGGTTTTTTATTGATCTGCACATTGCTTGTGTCAGACACTTTCTATCTCATCATATTGTGAGCCAACTCTTTACCCCCTACACACTATCTTCACCTCGCGGACCCTTGGTACTGCCTAACCGAATCGTGGTGGCACCGATGTGTCAGTACGCCAGTACAGAAGGTTTCGCCAACGATTGGCATTTGATGCATTGGGGCAATCTACTCAATAGCGGTGCAGGTTTGTTCACCATTGAGGCCACTGCAGTGATGCCAGGGGGACGCATCACGCCCAATTGTTTGGGTCTGTGGGATGCTGCAACAGCACACGCACTCGATGATCATCTCAAACGCGCACGCCATTTAGCGCCGCACGTGCCCGTCGCTATTCAATTGGCGCATGCGGGTCGCAAAGGGTCCAGTGCCAGACCATGGGACGGCGGCATGCTCATCGCTGAAAGCAACCCCGACGGCTGGAAGCCTTCAGGTCCATCAGCCATTGCTCAATTAGCTGGTGAGCCGCCTCCTCACGAATTAACAACGCAAGAGATGCAAGATATTTTGCGTGGATTTGTGCAAGCGTGTGCGTCCGCCAACGACATGGGCATAGAGATGGTTGAGTTGCACGGCGCGCACGGTTATTTGTTACACGAATTTTTGTCCCCGATCTCCAATCAACGCCAAGATGCATACGGTGGTAACTTTGAAGCTCGCATCAAATTTCCTTTAGAAATTTTTCAAGCGGCTCGTCAAACATACAAAGGTGTTTTGGGTATGCGCTTATCGGCGACCGATTGGGTTGATGGTGGATGGACTCCAGAAGAATGTGCAGATTTAACGCTCAGACTCAAATCTGCAGGCGCTGATTTTGTTCACGTCTCATCTGGTGGCGTGTCGCCGCAACAAAAAATTCCAGTCGGCCCTGGATACCAATTGCCATTTGCAAAGATGATTCGTCAAAAAACAGGACTACCCACCATCGCAGTGGGTTTGATCACCGATCCACATCAAGCAGAAAAAGTTCTAGTCGATGGCGACGCTGATTTGGTTGCATTGGCAAGGGCTTTTTTATACAAACCAAGATGGGGTTGGGAAGCCGCAACCGCTTTGGGTGGTGTTGTACAAGCCACATCACAATACTGGCGCTGTTTGCCTCACGAAGCACAAACTATTTTTGGTAACGTCAAAATTGGCATGCGCTGATTTTTATTTGCATGAATTTGTTATCTATCCACTCAAGCCCTCTTTGATAGTTGGATAGCGCAACTTCAATTTCAATTCTTTTTTCATACGCGTGTTATCCATGCGCCGCGATTCGCTCATAAAACTCATCAACATCGGTGAGAGTTGCACTTTGGCCTCTCCACGTGTGATGCGTTTGGGTTTTGGCAAGCCCCATAAATCAGCCGCCCATTCAACATAAGCACCAATGGTCATTTGCGTGTCGTCGTTCACATTCAAAACACGTTGCGGTTTGTTTCGCCAAACTGAAAGCCAACACGCAAGCGCCAAATCATCTGCATGAATGTGGTTGGTATAAACATCGTCCGCAGGACATAGAACGGGTGTTTGACGCAACAAGCGTTCGCGCGGCGTTCCACCATCGCGATCCAGCGCGTAAATACCCGGTATTCTCAAAATAGAAGCGTGAGTAACACCTGACGCACCCCAAAGTCGAATCCATTGTTCTGCATTGACGCGACGCAGTGCCCTATCCGTGTGCGCATGGGTTGCTCTTGTTTCTGTGACCCATTCACCCTGACAGTCACCATAAACGCCCGTGGTTGATCCATAAACCACCGAGACAGCAGGCGCTCTTAAACGCATGGCTTGAACCAATGATGCCGTGCGTGGATCTGTGTCGCCACTCAAAGGCGGTGGCGCCAAATGCACGATTCGCGTGGCCAATCCACCGAGTCGTCGTAAAGTGTGGGGTTGATCCAAATTGCCCCTTAAAGGAGTGACGCCTAAGCTTCTTAATTGTGGGGTCCGAGTCTCTTGTGAGGTGAGCGCCATCACACGCACATTGGCCTTTGCGAGCTTGACCACTCGTAGACCCACATCACCGCATCCAACGATGAGAAGACGCTCTCGCCGAAAGCGTGCAGGCAGTGCGCCCAAGGGTGATTGATTTGAAGGCAAAATGGAGGGTGGTAGTTACAAGACCCCTTAAGGATAACCAAGAATGTCTTTTCAGATCACCGTTGAGCCCAGTGGCCGTATTTTTGAAGCCACATCCAATGAAACCATCTTGTCAGCAGGCATGCGTCAAGGCATTGGCCTACCCTATGGCTGTAAAGATGGCGCCTGCGGATCTTGCAAATGCAAAAAAATCAGCGGACAAGTCAGTATGGGCGCGCATCAAAGCAAGGCATTGAGCGATCAAGAAGCCGAACAAGGCATGATTCTCACCTGTTGCTCCACCGCGCAATCGGACTTGGTCCTCGAATCTAGGCAAGTGGTGCAAGCAGGCGCATTCCCTATCAAAAAAATGCCTGTACGCGTTGTGTCATTAGAAAAAAAATCTCCCGACGTGATGTTGGTTAAATTACAGTTGCCTGCCAGCGACATGATGCAATTTCATGCGGGTCAGTATATTGATTTTTTATTGCGCGATGGTGCACGCAGAAGTTACTCCATGGCCAATGCACCTCACACCTTGGTTGCAGGCAGTCCAAGCATCGAGTTACACATCCGACACATGCCGGGGGGAAAATTCACCGATCATGTATTTGGCGCGATGAAAGAAAAAGAAATTTTGCGCATTGAAGGTCCACAGGGAAGTTTTTTCTTGCGCGAAGACAGCGACAAGCCCATGATATTTTTGGCTTCAGGCACCGGATTTGCACCCATCAAGGCACTCATCAAACACATGCAACACGCTGACATTCAACGCAACACTACCGTGTATTGGGGTGGTCGCAGACCTGCAGATTTGTACATGAACGATTGGTTGATCGAACAATGTGCTCAAATGCCCAACTTAACTTATGTACCTGTTATTTCTGATGCAACCGCACAAGACGCGTGGACAGGTCGAACAGGTTTTGTGCATTTGGCTGTTTTGCAAGATCACCCTGATTTATCAGAGTTTCAGGTCTATGCCTGTGGCGCGCCCATCGTGATCGATTCAGCTAAAAAAGATTTCACCAGTCAAGGCGCATTACCCAACGATGAGTTTTTTGCAGATTCCTTCACCACTGAGGCAGACAAAGCGAAAGCTTAAGGAGACTGAGATGTCCATCATTCGAAAAGATGTATTCAAAAAAATATCCATGGCTTTTATTTTTGTCCTTGGTTTTTTTATTCATGCGCTTGCGCATGCGCAAAATTTTCCGAGTAAACCGATTCGTTGGGTGATTGTTGCGCCTGCGGGCTCGTCACTGGATGTGATTGCGCGCGCCATGCAAGACAAATTGCCCGATCAATTGGGACAAAGTGTTGTGATTGAAAATAAACCGCAAGCAGGTGGTACAGTTGGCACTGCAGAAGTTGCGCAATCGGCACCCGATGGTTACACATGGGTGATGTCTTACAATGGACCGTTGGCATTTGGTCCGCACCTTTACCCTAAGCTGCCCTATCAACCTTTGCGTGATTTGCAACCCGTGATGATCACCACTTCGCAACCCAATGTGATTGCAGTGAGCGCATCATTACCTGCCAACACCATGAGTGAATTGGTCAAGCTATTGCAATCTAATCCTGGCAAGTACAACTATGCATCGGTGGGCAATGGCAGTTCTTCCCACCTCACCATGGAATATGTTAAAGCATTAACACAATCATTTGCTGTGCATATTCCATTCAATGGCGGACCTCCTGCGCTGTTAGCCACAGTGAGTAGCGAAACACAAATTTTGGCAACAGTGCCAACGGTGATTCAACCGCAAGTCAAAAATGGCAAACTCAAAGCGATTGCAGTGACAGGCCTCACACGCTACGCACTCATGCCCGATGTGCCCACTGTTGCAGAAAGCGGCATTGCAAGTCTCAAAAATTTTGAAGCCATTGCTTGGAATGGCGTTCTGGTCAAAGCCGAAACATCACCCGCCATTGTGAACAAAATCAATTCAGCGCTCAACGCTGCCTTGTCAGATCCACAAGTTAAAGAACGCATCAAATCTGCTGGTCTTGACCCTGTGGGTGGTACGCCTGAACAATTCACCCAACTGATTCAAAACGAATCTGCTAAATGGGCGCCTATCATTCAACGCTCAGGCGCGCGCATTGATTAAATGAAAGACAACGATGTTGATACATGCATTCAAAAATAAATTTTTACAAATTTTTTCTATCTCATTGCTGGCGACTTGTTTTTGTGCGAGTTTGCAAGCACAAACAATCTCAACTGCAAAACCCATCCGCCTCATCGTTCCTTACGCACCAGGTGGCCCTATTGACGTCACTGCTCGCTTGCTTGCAGAAAGAGTCAAAGACATGCTGGGCACCGTTGTCATTGAAAACAGACCCGGCGCGGGTGGCAACATTGGCGCTGACGCCATTGCCAAAGCGGCGCACGATGGTTACACCATTGGTATATCGGCCACGGCCACACATGCGATCAATCCATGGCTTTACAAAAAAATGCCTTATGACGCATCAACCGATTTTTCTCCCATCACTCAAATATTGAGAGTGCCAAACGTGTTGGTCATGAATGCCGAAACAGCCAAGCGACTCAACATTCATTCACTCAAGGAATTTGTTGCCTATGCAAAAGCCAATCCTGCCAAACTGAACTACGGCTCGGGTGGCAATGGCAGCGCAGGACATTTAGCAGGCGAATTGTTCAAATCCAAAGCGGGTATTTTTGCTGTTCATATTCCGTACAACGGCGGCAACCCCGCACAAATGGCTTTGCTATCGGGTCAAGTCGATTTTAATTTCGACAATTTGGCTACGGCTTCTCCCAATATCAAAAACGGAAAACTCATCGCATTGGCCGTGACCACGCCACAAAGAAGTGCCGTGTTACCCGACGTGCCAGCGGTTTCAGAAATTCTCAAAGATTTTTCTGTCGACACTTGGTGGGGCTTGGTGGCACCTGCAAACACACCAACGGCTGTCATTGAAAAACTCAATCAAGCCTTTGTACTTGCATTGCAATCAGCTGAATCAAAAGTAAAGTTTGCAACACTGATGGCCGAACCCGTGGCCTCTTCGCCACAAGATTTTGGCAACTTTATGAAAGCGGAGTTAGCCAAATACGAATCTGTAGTGAAGGCCAGTGGCGCAAAGGTGGATTAAAAAATCACTCCCCCAAATAAGCTGCGCGCACTTTAGGGTCGTGCAATAAATCTTTGGCCTGACCCGACATCGTGATTAATCCAGAATCCATCACATAAGCACGCTGAGCAATTTGCAACGCCCTGCTTGCATTTTGTTCAACCAACAAAATGGTCACGCCTTGCGCCGCGACATCGCGTATCACTTCAAAAATTTTGTCCGCCATCAAGGGAGACAAACCCATGGAGGGCTCATCCATCAACAACAACTTGGGGCGACTCATCAATGCACGCCCCATCGCTAACATTTGTTGCTCACCCCCCGACAATGTTCCTGCTAATTGATCGCGCCTCTCTTTGAGTCGATTAAAAATAGTGAAGACGCGATCCATATCTGAATCAATCTCTGCACGATTGCTTCTTGTATACGCGCCAATTTGTAAATTTTCAAAGATACTCATGCGTGTAAAAATTCCTCGGCCTTCGGGCACCATGGTAAGACCTTGCTTCACAGAATCCCAAGGCCCCTGCCCTTGAATCGATTGACCTGCATACACAACGCTTCCTGCGCCCATGGGCAATGTTCCAGTGATGGCCTTCATGGTTGTGGTTTTACCAGCCCCATTCGATCCGATCAACGAGACCAACTCGCCTTCTTGCACCTCAAAGCTGATTCCCTTGACCGCTTCAATGCCACCATACGACACGCGCAAATCATTCACTTGTAACAAGGCTTGCATGTCAATGGGCTCCTGTGCCTAAATAGGCGTTGATGACTTTTTCATCTTTTTGAACTTGTGCGGGCGTTCCATCTGCAATTTTTTTGCCGTAATCCAATACGGTGACGCGATCACACAAACCCATCACCAGTTTTACATCGTGTTCAATCAATAAAACAGTTCGATTGTCTTTTCGAATTCGATCAATCAATTCGCGCAATTGAATTTTTTCTGTTGCATTCATACCTGCAGCAGGCTCGTCAAGTGCAATCAATTGAGGGTCTGTTGCCAAAGCACGTGCAATTTCTAATCGGCGTTGATCGCCATAACTCAGGGTGTGCGCTCTGTAATCCGCATATGGTGCAATGCCGACATAAGCGAGCAATTCACGCGCGCGAGTTTCTATTTCTTGTTCTTCTTTTAAAAAATGACGCGTTTTAAAAATAGCATCTAATAAACCAGAATGGGTTCTGACGTGACGACCTACCATCACGTTTTCAAGCGCTGTCATTTCAGAAAATAGTCGGATGTTTTGAAACGTGCGTGCAATACCTGCTTGCGCCACTTCGTGAACTGCCGTGGGTTGATAGTTTTTACCAGCCAATTCAAATTGGCCCGAATCGGGCGAATACAAACCAGTGATGACATTGAAAAAAGTGGTTTTACCCGCGCCATTGGGTCCAATCAAACCATACACCTCGCCACGATCAATCGATAAATCAACATTGCTTAATGCTTGCAACCCGCCAAATTTTTTGGATACGCCCGATACATGCAAGACGCAATCTGCACTCATGATTGATCTCCTTGGGCGGAAGGTTTCATTTCTTTGCCATGCTCAGGTGATGGCCACAGTCCTCGCGGCTTGCTCAACATGATGGCAATCATCGCCATTGCAATCAGCAACTGCCTCAAAATAGAGGCGTCTAAACGTCCATCGGTAATGCTTTGCAAGGGACCCGCCACATACCGCAACACCTCGGGTAATGCGGCTAAAAGTACAGCGCCCAAAACCACGCCAGGCAGATGACCCAAGCCACCAAGCACCACCATCGCCACAATCATCACCGACTCCATCAAACTGAACGACTCAGGCGAAACAAATCCTTGAAATGAAGCAAACATGGCACCTGATACACCGCCAAAAGTGGCGCCCATACCAAAAGCCAGCAACTTCATGTTGCGTGTGTGAATACCCATCGCTTTTGCAGCTATTTCATCTTCGCGAATGGCCATCCATGCACGACCCATGCGTGATTTTTCTAAGCGATAACAGATGAGTATGCTGACCAGCACCAGTGATAAAAATAAATAGTAATAGAGTGTGACCGATGGAAATTCAATCCACTCCAAATCCAATCGTTTAGACAAAGGATGTCCGAACACCGTTACTGAATCGATTTGACCCAAGCCTTTGGGGCCATTGGTGATGTTGTACGGTTGATCTAAATTATTTAAAAATACACGAATGATTTCACCAAAGCCTAAAGTAACAATCGCTAAATAATCACCTCTTAATTTAAGCGTAGGCGCACCCACTATCACACCAAAAAACCCCGCCAACAAAGCGGCCAAGGGAATCACCACCCACAACGGCATATGTAAGCCATTGGGAAACATCGCTGCTATTGCAGGAAACGTATCGGTTAAATGAGGAGAAGCCAACAACGCAAATAAATAAGAACCGACTGCAAAAAAAGCAACATATCCCAAATCGAGCAAGCCTGCATAACCAACCACAATGTTGAGACCTAAAGCCAACAACACATAAAGCAAAGCCATATCGGCAATTCGAACCCAGGCGTTGCCAAACAATTGCAAAACTAGAGGAAGCAATAGCAACAATACTGCGATCAATAATTGTGTCGATTTTTTTATCAGTAAGTTCATTGTCTTAAGCCCTATCTGCAACATGCTCACCCAACAAGCCAGATGGCCTGAGTGTCAGCATGATGATTAAAACAACAAATGCAAAAATATCTGAATAATGACTACCGAGCACGCCACCCGTTAACTCACCGATATAACCAGATCCAATGGATTCAATTAAACCCAATAAAACGCCACCGACAACCGCACCAGCCAAATTGCCAATACCACCAAAAACTGCGGCTGTGAATGCTTTAAGGCCTGGCAAAAAACCCATGGTGTGTTGAACGGTTCCGTAATTGGATGCCCACATCACACCTGCCAATGCGGCGAATATGGCGCCAATAATAAATGTTGCTGAAATAACTGTGTCAGGTTTGACGCCCATCAAGCTTGCTACACGTGGATTTTCTGCCGTCGCTCGCATGGCTCGCCCCAGCTGCGTGCCATTGACCAACCACATCAACAGCGTCAATGAAATAGCAGTGAGCACCAAAATTAGAATTTGCGTAGGGGTGATCACCACGCCATGAAATTCAAACGGCGCATTGGGAAGCAAAGTGGGATAAGCCTTGTGATTGGGTTTCCAAATAATCATTGCAAATGTTTGCAACAAAATAGACATGCCAATGGCAGTAATAAGTGGTGCCAACTTCGGCGCATGACGCAATGGTCGATACGCAATTTTTTCAATAGAAAAATTAAGAATAGATGCAACCACACATGCACAAATGAATGCAACTAAAAGTATCAAAGCTGCGGGCATCCATGGCGCGTATTCTTGTAGAACACCAATCACCGTCCAACTGGTGAGCGCGCCAAACATCAAAACTTCTCCATGCGCGAAGTTAATTAAATTAATGATGCCATACACCATGGTGTAGCCAAGCGCGACTAAGGCATACATACTGCCAAGCACTAGTCCATTGACAATTTGTTGAAAAAATATTTCCATTCCATCCGACCTGTAGCAACGCTACTCATTAAAGACTTGTTTATAGCAGTTTGTAAGGATTAATTACAGGCGATTTTTGCGTGCTTTGCTATTTATTTCACGCAATTGACTCAATTTTTCTGAAATTTTTATCTCCAAACCTCGATTCACAGGTTGGTAAAAATGAGGCAATGTTATCCCATCAGGCCAATAATTTTCTCCAGCGGCAAAAGCCTCAGGTTCGTCATGGGCATATCGATAAGCTATGCCGCAATCGAGATCTTTCATCAATGCGGTGGGTGCATTTCGCAAATGCAAAGGAACAGGATGCGTGCCTTGACCTTTGATAAATTTTTTCACCTCGTTGTAGGCCTTGTAAACCGCATTCGATTTGGGAGCCATCGCCAAATAAACAACGCATTGCGCCAAAGCTAACTCGCCTTCAGGTGAGCCCAATCTTTCATAAACCTCTGCCGCATCCAATGCCAAACGCAAGGCGCGCGGGTCGGCCAAGCCAATATCCTCACTCGCCATTCGAACCATGCGTCGCGCCATGTAAAGTGGATCGGCACCGCCATCGAGCATGCGCACCAACCAATACAGCGATGCATCGGGGTCGGAACCACGCACCGATTTGTGCAAGGCACTGATGGTGTCGTAAAACTGCTCACCGCCTTTGTCATAGCGACGCATGCGTTCACCCAACACCTTGAGCAACCAATCGTCCTCCACGGTTTGCCGTTTTTCTTGATGAGCCGCCACCATTAACGTTTCAAGCGTATTGAGTAGACGTCTTGCATCGCCATCGGCATAGGCAATCAAACGTTGCTCGGCGTCTTTTGCCACATGCACAATGGCTTGAATGCGTTGAGCTTTTTGAATGATTTGTAATAAGTCATCGGCGCTCAAGGCTTGCAAAACATAAACAGCCGCACGCGACAACAAAGCCGAGTTAACTTCAAATGAAGGATTTTCAGTGGTTGCACCAATGAATGTGAACAGACCCGACTCCACATGCGGTAAAAAAGCATCTTGTTGACTTCTGTTGAATCGATGCACCTCATCAACAAAAACCAGTGTTCGCTGTGGTTGCAAACCTTGTCTGGCATTTTGTGCCATTTCAACGGTTTCACGAATTTCTTTGACGCCTCCAAGCACTGCACTGATGGATATGAATTGAGCATCAAATGCGTTAGCCATCAAACGAGCGATCGTTGTCTTTCCTACGCCTGGTGGGCCCCAAAAAATACAACTGTGCGGCTGTCCTGATTCGAAGGCCACTCGCAAGGCCATGCCTTCACCGAGTATGTGCTGTTGCCCAATCACTTCCGACAGTTGCCGTGGTCGCAACTTTTCTGCTAAAGGAATGTGTGCATCAGAATGGGCCATTACTAGGGTCGAATCACCTGCGCTTGTGCAGGTGGAACAAATTTAAACAAATTGGAATCACGTTTGATCGAATTGATTTCAAATTTTTCAAAAGAAATCACTAAAACCTGACCGAAAGCATCGTGAATTTCAAGCTTGGACAATTGAATAGCGGCGTCTTTGTCCAACAAGCCAATGCGTATCGATTGCAACATAGCATCGCGAGATTTGGGCGTTGCCTTAACCCACCTTAATCCATTGGCTTCTGGGTCTGATTGCAATAAAAAATCTTTTTGCAGACTAGCCAAATCAACGGCAGTGGTGATGAGTGCAACTGGTGTATTGCCTAACGCAACCGATTGCGCCTTTGCCGTCACCTGATTCATCTCAACGTCGTGCAACCAAAGCGTTTGACCATCAGCAACAATCATTTGCGGATAGGGTTTGACATACTCAAAACAAAATTGATTAGGCCTGAAAAATGCAAAAACACCCGAAGATGTTTTGATACGCGCTGGTCGCATTTCTTTAGCGGGCGTTGTTACTGCTTGTGTGAATTGCGCACGACCCGATTGTGTGGTTTGTAAAAATTTTTGCAAATCTTGCAAAGCATCGGCCTGTGCATAAAGCACAGTCAAGGCGCAAACAGAAACAATTAAAAATATTTTTTTCATTCTGCACGCAATAGAACCAAAATTTCACGCTGCCCATTGGAGGCCATCGCACTCACCATTCCAGCTTTTTCCATATCCTCGACCAATCGAGCGGCACGGTTGTACCCAATCTTCAGGTGTCGTTGCACCAAAGAGATGCTGGCCTTGCGATGCTTTAAAACAATTCCAACTGCTTGGTCGTACATGGGGTCTTTTTCAACCATCACTTCACCAAATAAGTCGGGTGAGTTACCGTCTGCATCGACTGTGCCGCCATCTAAGACGCCTTCAATGTAATCAGGCTCGCCTTGTGTTTTGAGATAACTCACCACCCGATGCACTTCTTCATCGCTCACAAACGCACCATGCACACGAATGGGCAAACCTGTACCGCTTGGCATATACAACATGTCGCCCATACCGAGCAAGGCCTCTGCACCCATTTGATCCAAGATGGTTCGACTATCAATTTTGCTACTCACCTGAAACGCAATGCGCGTTGGAATATTGGCTTTGATCAAACCCGTGATCACATCCACACTGGGCCTTTGTGTGGCCAATATCAAGTGGATGCCTGCGGCTCGAGCCTTTTGCGCCAAGCGAGCAATGAGCTCTTCAATTTTTTTGCCCACCACCATCATCAAGTCAGCCAACTCATCAATCACAACAACAATGTGTGGCAAACGTTCTAAAGGCTCTGGATTGTCTTCAGTCAAACTGAATGGATTGGGTATGGAATTGCCTTTTTCTTTGGCTTCATCAATTTTGTGGTTGTAGCCAGCCAAATTGCGAACACCCAATTTGCTCATCAACTTGTAGCGTCGCTCCATCTCACCCACACACCAGTTAAGCCCGTGTGCGGCTTTGCGCATATCGGTAACCACTGGAGCCAACAAATGCGGAATACCTTCGTACACCGACATCTCCAACATCTTTGGGTCGATCATCAGCAAACGAACATCACGCGCTTCTGCTTTGTAGAGCAAACTCAAAATCATGGCGTTGATACCCACGGATTTGCCTGAACCTGTTGTACCCGCAACCAATACGTGCGGCATCTTGGCTAAATCAGCCACCACTGGATTGCCCACAATGTCTTTGCCCAAGCCCATGGTTAAAAAAGATTTGGCTTCGTTGTAAACGTTGGAGCCTAAAATTTCTGACAAACGAATCGACTGTCGTTTGGTATTGGGCAATTCCAACGCCATGTAATTTTTGCCAGGTATGGTCTCCACCACACGAATCGAAATCAAACTCAAAGACCTTGCTAAATCTTTGGCTAAATTAACAATTTGTGAGCCCTTCACACCCGTAGCGGGTTCGATTTCATATCGCGTCACCACTGGTCCTGGAAACGCGGCGACCACATGCGCTTCAACACCAAAATCTTTGAGGCGACGCTCAATCATTCGACTCGTAGCTTCTAAGGATTGCGGATCGACCGTTTCTTGTTTTGTTGTAGAGCCATCGAGCAAATCAACTTGTGGCAATCGTGAATCGGGCATGTCACTGAACAATGGCTTTTGTCGCTCACGCGCGACTCGCTCGCTTTTGAGCACTTGAATCACTTCGGGTTCAACCACGATGCGAACAGGAGCAACAGGTTGTTGAATGAGTTCATCGCGATCTTCCGTCATCAGTTCTTCGCGCGCACGTGCAGCAGCTTGCCCTAATGCCATGTCTTCTTCTCTTTCGCGTTTTTCACGTCTATCTTGAATCCATGCGTCCAAGCCCGCGCCAATGTTCTCCGCAACATGAAGCCAAGAAAAACGAAACACCCAAGACAAGCTCACGATCATGAAGACAATAAATATGAGACCCGAACCATTGAAGCCCAACCATTGATGTCCGAATTGCCCCATCAAATAACCCAACACGCCACCACCATGATGCCCAGGTAGTCGATCTTCAAATCGATAAAGACGCGTCCATTCCAATCCTGTGCTGGAGAGCATCAGCACTACCAAGCCACTCCAAAATGCCCAAGGTGTATGTACCCATCCCTTAATGGATGCATCATGTTCGTCCTCTTCATCGGTCATGCGTAAACGATCGGCTAAGTTACGCGCCCAACTCACCAAGCCCGCTAAATAAAACCACAACACAGAATAACCAAATAAAAAGAAACTCAAATCTCCTAGCCATGCGCCTAATCGACCACCCAAATTTTTAATTGATGTATGCGCGCCCGACGTGGTCCACGCGGGATCTGCAGCAGAATGCGTGAGCAATGCGAGCAACCAAAAAACCAAAAAAATAAATCCAACGGAGAGTGCGATTTCTTGAGCAAAGCGTCGCCAGCCCGTCATTTCGGGTTCTGGATTGGATTTTGAATTGAGAGTCTTGAGCGAATAGGTCATGTGTTGACAAGCTTAACCGAAGGTCTTGCGTGTTTTTTAAAAATTCCCCCTATTGTCACTCACAGAATGCCCTCTTCAGCCTACTGAAAGGGGGCGTTCAGATTGGGTTCTTACAATAGGGGGCTGAATCTTCCTTTTTTAGTATCAAATACTGCCTTTTTTCGGACCCAACATGTTAACCAACCAACACGCACAAGTTCTTATTTTGGGTTCAGGCCCTGCTGGCTATACCGCGGCCGTTTATGCCGCCCGTGCCAACCTCAAACCCATGCTCATCACGGGCATGGCCCAAGGTGGTCAACTGATGACTACCACCGAGGTCGATAACTGGCCCGCAGACGTCCATGGCGTGCAAGGCCCCGACTTGATGCAACGTTTTTTAGAACACGCACAACGATTCAACACCCAAATCATCTTTGATCATATCAACCAAGTCGATTTAAGCAAGCGCCCTTTTAGACTAACTGGGGATAGCGGTGTCTATACCTGCGACGCACTCATCATTGTCACAGGTGCGTCTGCCAAATATTTAGGGCTTGCTTCTGAAACTGCTTTTATGGGTCGTGGTGTATCGGGATGCGCCACATGCGATGGTTTTTTCTACCGCGAACAAGCCGTGTGCGTGGTGGGTGGTGGCAACACAGCCGTTGAAGAAGCACTTTATTTATCCAATATTGCATCTGTCGTCCATCTGATTCACCGACGCGATAAATTCAAAGCTGAAGCCATCATGATCGACAAACTCATGGAAAAAGTTACGGCCGGAAAAATTGTGCTTCAACTTCACAGCGTTCTTGATGAAGTGTTAGGTGACGCTTCAGGCGTTACTGGTGTTCGAATTAAAAATGTCAACACGCAAGCCACTTCAGATTTAAAAATTCAGGGTTGCTTTATTGCGATCGGTCACCATCCCAACACCGATATTTTTAAAGGTCAGTTGAATATGAAAGATGGTTACATCATCACACAAAGTGGTCTACAAGGACTCGCCACAATGACCAGTGTACCGGGTGTATTTGCAGCGGGCGATGTACAAGACCATATATATCGCCAGGCCATTACAAGCGCGGGTACGGGTTGTATGGCCGCCCTGGATGCGCAAAGGTTTTTAGAAAAATAAAAAATCAGGCAACTGGTGAAGTAAATAGTAATTGTTTTGGTCCTTGAATCGGGTCTACTTTTATGGGTTGGACGCTAAAATTATTGACTCTATTTGCTCTTTCTTGAGGCCGAACAAATCCACCTTGAGTAATGTGCGCAATGGGATGAAGGCTCACTTCGCCATACTGATTTTTAAATTCTATATAGCTTGTGCCATATGTTTGTGAATTAATAATGTTGTGCATACCTTCTCTCTTTCACTGACTCTTGATAACTAGACTTGGGCTCATCAATTAATTCTTGGATACCAATTTCAATTTCATCAATAATCAATTGAGCTTGCGTCAACGGATCCATACTCATATCTAATCGCAAAAAACTGACCGCATTACCAGTTTGCGGGTGAATCGAATAAATTCGCGACGATTCCCAACTCGCTTTGAAGTTAACGTTTAGCATTCGTTGATAACATCCCATTGCATCGCGCGGAAAAATTTCTCCTAAATTGATATAAACGTGCAGGCTTTTGGGTTCATTCAGCCCATCCTTATCCGCATTAATTAAGCTGACCACTTTGCCGTTGATTAACAGATGGCCATGTAGAATCACTTTTTCAGATTCACTCACGCCAAATGCTTGGCATAAATTTTTTAGCAAATATATCTGTGTCGATTGAGACACAGAGGCTCCTGATTGGTTTTTATTCTTAGTGGTGTTTTGAATCGAAAAAGTTCACTACAAATTAATATTTTTTAAAATGAACTTTTAAGTCAGGGATTACCACTAATCATTGTTATCAACCCAAAAGGAAACGCAATGCAAGGATGGACAAAACAAGTTGCCCATACTTTGTATATGTTTGATAGCGCAGGTAATCGACAATTAACTCAAGCGTCACAACGGGACTTAAGTACGAATAGTAAAACTTTTTTTGAAAAATTAAAATTTACATAAAAGAATAAGTTGTTTGTTAATCTCCATATTTCTAAAGAAATTGTGAATGAACAGGGATTTGTTGGATCCGATCGATCTGCCGCAAAAGGAAAAGGGTTTTTTAATAAAGAAACAGACGTTGCCAAAATAGGATTTGATGACAACCACCGCGTAACTAGCCGCACAGTGTATAGAGTTGATTCAAAGAGTCCCGAACAGTTAATCAAAACCGGAGGCATGATTTCTTTGGGTGGAGAAAATGGAAACACTTGCATGAAAAATCATACGTTTGGTGTTTTGTTGAAGTCCAACCTCATTAGTGCATCTACATCTGTCTGCGGGACCATGATTAGAGGCAACATGTTAAATGGCAAAAAGTATTTATATGAAATCCAAGCAAAAGAAACAGATGCATTTCATGTGAGCGGGGATATAAGCCTTGTGGTTTCTGAGGCATAAACCCCATAATATCACGAAGTTGTGCATGACAAGATTACTTTAGATCGTATAAATAATGTCACCATGATGGAAGAAAAAGGAGGCGCGACCCAGATTAAGTCACCTTTTAAACCCATTACGAACTTGGCCGTATCGGATTACGAGAAAAGCACTACTCATCCTCATCGCAATCAATGTATGAGCTAACTTCAATTCAAGGATTTTTAGTATTTAAATCTGCTATAATATCAATCTTTCCCCCTTTCTAGGCTAGGAAAGAGAATTGAGGGATACCGCCCCCTTTTTGGCGAGGTTAGGTCCAAGCCATTGGCAAAAGCCGTTTTAATGGAGTGTCCAAATGGCACGCATATGTGAAGTAACAGGCAAAGCCCCGATGGTTGGAAACAAAGTTTCCCACGCCAACAACAAAACCAAGCGCCGGTTTTTACCAAACCTGCAATATCGTCGCTTTTGGGTCGAGAACGAAAACCGTTGGGTTAGATTGCGCGTTTCCAGCGCGGCCTTGCGTTTGATTGACAAAAAAGGCATTGACGTCGTATTGGCTGACATGTGCGCGCGCGGTCAAGCCTAATCCTCCACACACTTCTACCCAAAGGGAAACATCATGGCTTCAAAAGGCGGGCGCGAAAAGATCAAGCTGGAATCATCAGCTGGAACGGGCCATTTCTATACAACAAGCAAAAACAAAAAAACCATGCCCGAAAAAATGACGATCATGAAATTTGATCCGAGAGCTCGCAAGCATGTTGAGTACAAAGAAACCAAGTTGAAATAAGCTTTTCTGAGCCCCATCAAAAAACCCGCTTAAAGAGCGGGTTTTTTTTTATCTCCAGCAACTAAGCTTTTGCAGCTCGCAATCGAATAGAAAATTCTTGCAGAGCTTGAATGCCACTCGCTTCTGCATTTTTGCACCAAGTCTGTAAATCAAGCGCCAGCTGATCTCGACTGCGATGGGTTGATAACCACATTTGTCTCAACTCTTCACGCATGCGCAACATGGTGTCGGCATTGGGCAAAAAAGCTCTTGCTTGAGTCAATTGTGGCAACACATTGGAAGGAATCTTTTCTGCATCACGGTGCATCCATCGACGCGCAGCTTGGGCCCAGCCTCTGGCATTTTGTGATGGAAGATTAGCGATTTCTTGACTAATCGTGCGCTTCATTTGTCTTGCAAATCCAGCCATCACTTCATAACGATTGGCAATCAGGGCTTCGAGTGTTTTTTCATCTGCAACGGGCGCTGTTTCGCCGAAATGCAATTTGGGTGGCGTCTTTTTGGCGTGTGCCATGCCAATCATTTCGAGTAATCGAATATAAAGCCATCCAATATCAAACTCATAGGGCTTAACTGACAACTTGGCTGAGGTTGGATAGGTGTGATGGTTATTGTGCAACTCTTCTCCGCCAATCAAAATACCCCAAGGCGAAATATTGGTGCTCGCATCAGGCGCTTCAAAATTTCGATAACCCCAATAGTGCCCCACACCATTGATGATGCCAGCTGCAGTTATCGGTATCCACATCATTTGAACAGCCCAAATAGCCAAACCAGAAAAACCAAACAATAATAAATTGATGATGAGCATGAGGCCGACACCTTGCCATTGATAGCGGGCATAAATATTTTTTTCTAACCAATCGTCTGGCGTGCCATGCCCATATTTGGACATTGTTTCCGGATTTTTGGCTTCGACTCTGTACAACTCTGCGCCTTGCCAAAAAACAGTTTTGAGACCACGTGTTTGCGGGCTGTGTGGATCTTCGAGTCTTTCACATTTTGCATGGTGCTTGCGGTGAATAGCGGCCCATTCTTTGGTTTGCATGCCTGTTGTTAGCCAGAGCCACAATCTAAAAAAATGCGACGGCAATAAGTGCAAATCGAGGGCGCGATGTGCTTGGTGACGATGCAAATAAATCGTGACTGCAGCAATTGTGATGTGCGTGAATACCAAAGTAACAGCCAATAATTGCCAAGTGCTCAAATCTAATAAGCCATAAGCCATCCAATTTAGCAAGGACTCAAGCAGAGGGTTCAACATGATAGTCATGGTGTACTTTCAAAAGCGGGATGCATATCCCTAAAAAATGAAGCTTAACTCAATGACTCTATTCTACCCAGTCACCCAGCAAGCGGCAAAAAAACCGTCTGTGTTGTGCATATGGGGCCACAATCTTAAAAACATACCATCAGCGGTACATAAATTGGGGGCAAGGGAAACGCCTAACTGCAATAAAACTTCTGAAACTGCTAAAGGCTTGAAATTGGGGTGTGCCAAACTGAATGCCTGTGCGATTTCCTCATTTTCTTGCCGCAACACCGAGCAGGTTGCATAAACCAATCGACCGCCCAGTTTGAGCAACCGAACCGCACTATTAAGAATCAATGTCTGCTTATCGACCAACTCCTTGACGGATTCGGGGGTTTGTCGCCATTTCAAATCAGGATTGCGTCTGAGCGTGCCCAAACCCGAGCAAGGCGCATCCACCAACACACGATCAATTTTTCCTGACAAACGTTTGACGCGCTCATCTCGTTCGTGCGCGATAGCCACAAGATGCACGTTGGATAAACCACTGCGAGCCAGCCTTGGCTTGAGCGCCTCTAAACGATGCGCCGATACATCGAACGCATACAAACGACCCGTGCTGCGCATCGATGCGCCTAAAGCCAATGTTTTTCCGCCAGCACCTGCGCAAAAATCAACAACCATTTCACCGCGCTTGGCATCCACCAACAAAGCCAAGAGTTGAGAGCCTTCGTCTTGCACTTCGATGGCGCCCCGCTCAAAAATAGCCAGCTTGTTGAGAGCAGGTTTGTTTTGAATTCGCAAACCCCATGGTGAATACGGCGTCAATGTTGATGCGATGTTCAGTTTTTTTAATTCTTTTTGAACCGCATCACGTTTATCGTTGAGTATGTTGACACGCAAATCTAAAGTGGCTGTGCGTTGAAGGCTTTGCGCCAAAGGCCAAAACTGATCGCCCAGTTGCTCTTTGAGTGCTATCAATAACCATTCAGGTAAGTTGTGTTGATGTCGCTCCAACAAATCCCTGGTTTGAATACCATCGCATTGATCCAGCCAATTTCTTTCATTCTCGTTCAGAGCAGACTTTAAAAAATTGCGATCGCCAAGCCCTGCGTATGCAGAGGTTTGTTTGGCTTGATCGTCTAAATAAGATGCCCATCCCAAAATAGCCAAACGCCGCTCGCGAGGTCCTGAACCCGAAGGGGCTAAATGTTCGTATCGCAACTTGAATCGCAACACGTTGTAAACCGTCTCGGCCATGATGGCGCGCTCGCGCGGACCAAAGGCATGGATACGTCGGTTGTCTCTGAAGAATTTGGAAACCGCCGCATAGGCAGGATGTTCAAAGCGTAAACAAAGGCGAATCAGCTCAGCGCTAGCCTCTAACAAGGTATTGGGGTGCATGGGGCTATTGTCCCACTCTTAACAGTTGACTTAGTTTGCTCTTTTTTTATCTTCTTAATTAGATATTAAGTATCTATTTTTTTATAAAAAATATTTTTGATATTCTTTTATATTATTTTATTTGGTGGATTCAAGAACGAAGTGCATCGTTGACTAAAAGTTGAGAGGCTGGGAATGATCTAGATTCATGGCTTCTTGACCTGGACAGTTAAGTTGCCAAGACCTATAAACACCTCAGCCAAACTGAACGATATCAGATTTTTTGCCTCATGAAAGAAGGATTCAATTGCACCCAAATTGCCAAAAACCTTGGCAGGAGCA
>SHXN01000128.1 GCA_009693305.1 Limnohabitans sp. | reverse complement strand
ATATTTAGAAACAACGGTAGCCAGATTTCTACCCGAAAAGTCGCTATCGCCACCCGCCGCATAAGGGGCAACGATGGTAATGGGACGGTTGGGGTAACTTTGTGAATGAACTTTTAAAATTAAAAAGCTCAAGCAAATTCCAAATACTAAAATTTTTAAAAATTTTTGAATTTGTGTATGCAATTGATTTGAACATGGAGTCATTTTTTTCCTATTGACCTGCTTTGATATTGTTTTCTCTCACAACTTTGCCCCATTTATCGACCTCGCTTCGAATAAAGCGGTCAAATTCAGCAGGGCTAGACGAAGTGACGACAACGCCCATCTGCGTTAAACGTTCTTGCACAGCCGGTATTTTCAAAACCTTCGCAACCTCTGCATTCATTCGACTGACGATGGGCGCTGGTATTCCAGCAGGACCGAGCATGCCCCAATAAGCTTGCGCTTCAAAACCATCAATACCCAGCTCTTGAAGGGTAGGTACGTCTGGAAGTTCAGGCATTCTTTTGGGTGAAGTCACTGCAAGTGGGCGTAGTCTTCCACTTGTAAAGTGAGGCACCCATAACGCATAGGTCGCCATCGTCACAGGCACATGACCCGCCACCCCATCTGTCGCCAAAGGACCACCACCCTTGTAAGGAATGTGGGTCCAATCCACCTTGAGCGCATTGCCCAGATAAGTCATTGCTAAATGAGCTATGCTGCCAGAACCGATCGTTCCATAACCAATGGTGCCAGGGCTCTTTTTTGCGGCCTGAACCACGTCATTGAAACTTTTATAAGGTGTAGAGGCGTGTGCGGTGACGACCATGGATCCTGTACCAATTTGCATGACGGGTGCTAAGTCTTTTAATGTGTCAAAAGGCAGGTTGGGATAAAGACTGGGGTTAACACCGTGTGTGTCAAAAACCATCACCCATGTGTAGCCATCAGGTGCTGCTTTTGCAGCCATTGCTGTACCTATAGAGCCCGAAGCCCCCGAGCGACTGTCAATGACAATGGGTTGACCCAACGCTTGTTGCAGGTGGGGTTGTAAGAGTCTTGAGATTTGATCGACGGTTCCACCTGTGGGAAAGGGGTTGATGATTTTGATCGGTTGGTTGGGCCAGTTTGATTGGGCCATCACGCTAGTTGCAAATAAAAAGCAAGCGACATCAAACGCCACTAACTGAATAAGTCTTTTGAAAGTCATACAATTCTTAAAATGAGTTGATTCTTTCATCCTAGTGACACTTCAAATTTTCAACACTAGGGTTTTCGATAGGGCTCACATGCGTTAATTGAGAAACGAGATCGTACCGGATGTATGAACTGAGGAGACTCCATTTGAAACATACAAAAAAAATGCAAGCCAACCACTGGTCAGGACCTGTTTACCACTTATTGCGTGAACACCAGATCAGGCAGATCGCGATGGTTCCAGATGCTGGTCATGCAAACTTGATACGACTTTGTGAGGCAGACAAAGACATGTTGGTCATTCGTTTAACCAGTGAAGAGCAAGGCGTGGCATTGCTGGGTGGTGCATGGCTGGGTGGCGTTAAGGGCATTTTGTTGATGCAAAGTAGTGGTGTTGGTAACTGCATCAACATGCTTTCATTGAGTACATCGTGCCAATTTCCATTGATCATGTTAGTGACGATGCGTGGAGACCATGCCGAATTTAATCCTTCACAAGTTCCCATGGGTCAAGCCACTGAGACGGTGCTTGCTGCGATGGGTGTGATTGTCAAGCGTGCGGATACCCATGAAGATGTGATTGAAGAAGTCTCTGGTGTATTGCGCATGTCTTACAACACCTTGCGTCCCATGGCGGTTTTGATTGGTCAAAAGGTCATCGGCGCTAAGGATTTTTTAAAACTAACCCACACAGTCTCCCAATGAAAAAAGCACTACACCGTCGTGATGTCGTTCATCACTTATTACACCAACGGGGGGACTTGTTGGTGATCGCCGGACTCGGTGCTCCAGCATGGGATATCACAGCGGCTGGAGATCACCCTTTGTCTTTTCCTCTATGGGGCGCAATGGGAGGCGCGGCAATGATAGGTCTTGGGCTGGCGCTTACACAGCCCAAGCGAAATGTATTGGTCATTACAGGAGACGGCGAAATGCTCATGGGACTGGGCTCTTTGGCCGTGATCGGAGCCCATCAGCCACACAACCTATCCATTGTCGTTCTTGACAACGAGCATTATGGTGAAACGGGTATGCAGCAAACGGTAACAGGACACGGTGTTGATTTAGCAGAAATAGCTAAATCTGCAGGCTTTGCCCAATCCGTGATGGTTAGAAAAAAGCCAGAGTTGGAAAACTTAAGGTATGAAATCTATAAAAAAGGCAAAGTCAGGTTGGGACCTTTATTGGCTCAGGTTAAAGTCGATTCTGAAAAACTACCCATCGTGTTGCCGCCACGCGAGGGGGCATATCTGAAAAACCGATTCCGAATCGCTTTGCTTGGAGCGGAGATTGCGCTAGCTTAGAAAAACAATTTTTTCTGAGGGTTTTGCCTAGCATTATTTATTGGGTTTTAGGCAAAGATTAGAAATCTATTCAAAATGAGGATGGAAATAGTTAAATCCTATTTCGATGACTACGCCTTATGAAAACTATTTTTACTTTTTTGACGCAAAGACGTCGCACAATGGCCGCCACTATTTTGATGGCGGTACTTCCGCAGTCTTATAGTCAATCAACAACTTATCCCAATAAACCTATTCGGTTTTTTGTGCCTTATTCGGCAGGTACAACAACCGATGTGATCGCAAGGATTTATGCCCAAAAACTAAGTGAAGTACTGGGTCAAAACATTATTATCGATAACAAAGCGGGTGCAGGAGGCAATATTTCAGCAGAAAGTACGGCACGTGCGGCGCCCGATGGTTATACCTTGACGTTTTCAACAAGCGCCACCCACGCAACCAACCCCGCGCTTTATGGCAAGGTGCCCTTTGACCCAATCAAAGACTTCACTCACATTGCATTGCTGGTTTCGGCGCCTAATATGTTGGTCATCAATCCAAAAATTCCAGCTCAAAACTTGACTGAACTGATTGGATACGCAAAAGTAAACCCGGGTAAGTTGACCTATATATCTGCTGGATCTGGAACATCGCCTCACATGTGTGGCGAGTTGTTAAAGACCATGGCGGGCATTGATATTCGGCATGTGCCTTATAAAAATATTTCACAAGGGTTCAATGATTTGTTGTCCGGCGAAGTATCAATGACGTTCTATCACGTGCCCGTTATTTATCAGTACGTCAAATCAGGCAGGTTGCGTGCACTCGGTGTGGCGACCAAAGACCGCAGTCCTATTGCCCCCGAAGTACCCCCCATATCGGATGTGGTCGCAGGTTTTGATCTTCGTCCTTGGTGGGGCCTGAGTGGGCCAGCAGGAATGCCCAGCGACATCGTTGAAAAGTTGTATCAGGCTTCAACACTTGTTATGAATGATCCAGTTATTCGTGAAAAAATGATTAGCCAGGGCATGATCGTGACACCTCTTTCTAGTAAAGACTTCAACGATTTTGCGTTAGTTGAATTAGTCAAATGGACGAAGCTGGTTCGTGACTCAGGTGCACGCGTTGATTAACTTGCGCAAATATTCATACTTTTCTCAAAACTATGTTTCATCTTAAAAAAATATTTTCCTTTTTTTTAATGTTGATAGCAACGGTTGCTTTGTTATCGGCACCATCTTATGCGGCTTGGCCTGCGGACCAGCCGATTAATATGATCATTGCTTATTCGCTTGGCGGCGGAACGGATATCGTCGCTCGGCAGTTAGTGCCTTTTTTAGAAAAAGCCATCGGTGATGGTGCGCGCTTTACTGTGGTTAATAAAGGTGGGGCGGGTGGTGAGATTGGTTTTTCTGCAATCGCATCAGCCGCGTCTGATGGCTACACCATTGGCTTTATCAATACGCCTCCAGTGATGACGATTCCTATTGAACGTAGAACAACATGGACGATCAACAGTTTTGATTTATTGGGAAACATCGTGGATGACCCTGGAACATTTTGCGTTCACAACGAAAGTCCAATCAAAACTCTGAGTGAGTTGGCAACTTTTGCTAAAGCGAACCCTAGTGCCGTCACCGTTGGTAGCACGGGCGTGGGTTCTTACGATCATTTGGCAATGATGATGTTTGAAAAAACCGCTGGTGTCAAAATGACCCATGTGCCTTTTAAAGGATCTGCTGAGACTCGTTCAGCAATCATTGGAAAACACATCACAGTTGCAACAATCAATGTGGGTGAGGCTTTATAGTACCTCAAAGGTGGATCGCCACTGCCTTGCTTGGGTCAAATGACGCCAGCACGAATTTCAATGGCACCCGATTGGCCCACATTTATAGAGCAGGGCTTTGCATTTGATATGGCCTCTTTGCGTGGAATTGCCGCACCCAAAGGTTTACCCATGGCAATTCGTGACCGACTGGTACAAGCCTTAGAAAAAGCAACGAATGATCCGGCTTTTAAACTTGCTACTGAACGTGCTTATGCGCCCGTTCGATTTTTAACATCCACAACTTATGATGCTGAATTACGCGCAGGGGATACTTTATTTCGGCAGCTATGGAAAGAGATGCCTTGGACAGATAAATAACTGAGATTAAGAAGATGCATGATTTGATTATTAAGGGCGGTACGTTGGTCGATGGCACGGGCGCTCATCCCATCACATCCGATCTTGCTGTTAAAGACGGTTGTGTGGTTGAGGTTGGAAAAATATCAAGTCACGCAAAGCAGACTATTGATGCCGATGGTCTTATTGTTGCTCCAGGCTGGGTCGATATTCATACGCATTACGATGGACAAGTCAGCTGGGACCCTTATTTATCTCCATCCTCATGGCATGGTGTGACCACAGCAGTGATGGGCAATTGCGGTGTTGGTTTTGCGCCCGCGCGTGTGTATCAGCGCGAGTGGATGATGGAATTGATGGAAGGTGTTGAAGATATTCCTGGAGCGGTTCTTGCAGAAGGCGTGAAGTGGGAATGGGAAACATTTCCACAATATATGG
This sequence comes from Limnohabitans sp., assembly GCA_009693305.1. GTDB lineage: Bacteria > Pseudomonadota > Gammaproteobacteria > Burkholderiales > Burkholderiaceae_C > Limnohabitans. The sequence goes on along the minus strand of SHXN01000128.1, from coordinate 1,841 downwards.
ATGCGATGTCGCGTATTCCTCGAATCATGAACGTGGGTGCTCAAATTCCGCACGGTGCGCTCCGTGTTTTTGTGATGGGTGAGCGTGGTGCTAATCGAGAAGCCGCCACCTTAGGTGATATGAAAACGATGGCAGCATTAGCTAAAGAGGCCATTGCTGCTGGCGCTTTAGGATTTACATCTTCAAGAACTGTGGTTCACCGAACCAAACGGGGTGCTGCAGTGCCTTCTCTGGGTGTTGACGCACAAGAACTCATCGCTATAGCAACCGCAATAGGAGAAACAAGAAAAGGTGTATTGCAGTTGATTTCCGATTGGGATGATTTAGACGCTGAATTCAATATGATTCGTGACGTGACTAAAGCCAGCGGTCGGCCCATGTCCTATACCTTATTGCAACACGATTTTTTACCTCAACGTTGGCGTGAAGTGTTGCGACGTACAGAAATTGCGAGAAGTGAGGGGCTCGATATCAAGGCTCAAGTGGCCTGTCGTGGCATTGGGATGATTCATGGATTGGAATGTTCCATGCAACCTTTTTTCTTGACGGCTTGATATCAAAAAATTGCACATTTATCGTTGGCTGAACGTGTTCGTGAATTACAAAATCCTCAAATGAAAAAACGTATTTTGATGGAGTCGATGAACGCGCCCGATAACCGCAGACTTGAAAGCATCACTCAACATTTTCATAAATACTTTCCTATCTACGATCGAGCAAACTATGAACCGTTACCTGAAGAAAGTATTTCTGGAATAGCCGCACGCCAAGGATTATCTGCAGCTGAAGTTGCCTATGTCATGATGCTTCAAGATGGGGGCCGACAAAAGTTTTACTTTCCTCTTTACAACTACACAGAAAATAATTTGGATGTTGTTCATGCCATGCTGACGCATCCTGCAACACTGCTTGGACTTGGAGACGCAGGTGCGCATTGTGGCTATATCTGCGATGCGAGTTATCCAACGTATTTAATCATGCACTGGGCGCGTGATCGAACGCGCGGCCCCAAATTGCCGATTGAATTTTTAGTGCATGCGCAAACACAACGCAATGCCAGCGCACTGGGTATGTTTGATCGTGGTGCTTTGGTTCCTGGAATGAAAGCGGATATTAATATCATTGATTATGAAAAACTAGACTTGTCAAATCCTCAAATGGTGAACGATTTACCCGCTGGTGGTCGGCGTTTAGTTCAGCAGGCCAGTGGTTATGTGTCGACTTTGGTTAATGGTCAAGTGGTGATGGAGCATGGAGAGCATACAGGACGATTACCAGGAAAATTGATTCGAAGTGAATAATTTTATTAAGTAAGCGCATATGAAAAAACTAATTCTTTATTTCATTTTGACTGCATGTTTTGTTTTGATCGCACCATGAGCTCATGCACAGTCCTGGCCTTCAAAACCGATTCGTATTGTTCTTCAATTTCCTCCAGGGGGCTCTACAGATGCTGTCGCTCGAATATTGGCTCAATCGATGTCTTCAACATTGGGTCAACCGGTGATCGTTGAAAATCGAACCGGTGCGGATGGCGCAATTGCAGGCGAATTTGTATCCAAAGCTGAGCCTGATGGGCATACTTTTTTTCTTGCGTCAAATACTCCCATGATGCAAGTGCCTTTACTCAAAAAAAATCCACCTTACGATCCCGTTAAAAGTTTTACGCCTGTCTCTTTGGTTGGACGTTATATCTATGAATGGTCTGAAAAACTCAGTTTAAACGAGTTCCCAGGCAACAAATCTTCGCCATGTGAAATTTTCTATGACCTGATTGAAAAATCACTCTCTTTTTGAGCATTTTCAAGCGATTTCTTCCCCCACTGAGGGCTTTTGCCCCG
>SHXN01000127.1 GCA_009693305.1 Limnohabitans sp. | reverse complement strand
TGTCAAAGGAAATGATTTATTTGCGCAAAGTGCAAACGAAGATTTATATGCCGCGGTTGACGAATTGGTCGACAAACTCGATCGACAAGTCGTGAGGCACAAAGACCGATTACAAGATCACCACCACGAAGGCCACAAAAGAAGTTATCTCAATTAATTCAAAACGATTGCCAATCATCAAAATCGCCAGCAATTGGCGGTTTTTTTATAATTTAATATAAAAATAATACAAATTAGCTAAATATATACCCTATGTTTTTTGTTTAACTAGGTGCATAATCAGCCCCTCAATGAATCGACTCGCAGCCATTCTTCCACCTGCTCAAGTTCTCGTGCAGGTGGACGTCACCAGTAAAAAACGCGCCTTTGAAGACGCGGGTTTGTTGTTTGAGCAATTGCACAGCATTAATCGCTTGATGGTTGCAGATAGTTTGTTTGCACGCGAGCGTTTGGGTTCAACAGGTTTGGGTAATGGCGTTGCCATTCCACATGGGCGCATCAAACGACTCAAAACGCCAATGGCGGCTGTATTTCAATTGCAGCAACCCATTGGATTTGATTCTCCCGACGAATTACCCGTGAGTCTTTTAATTTTTTTACTCGTACCCGAAGCCTCGACACAAAAGCATCTAGAAATACTTTCAGAAATTGCCGAATTGTTAAGCGATACACAGTTAAGAGAAAAACTCAAGTCACCATTAGAAGCGATTGAGCTTCATCAAATCATAGCCACTTGGACTTCTGTTCAAACGGCATAAAAACCAAAGAGCGCTGATGCAATGAAGCCCACCGTTGTCAGTGCCGATGTTTTATTCGAAGCCTTTCGACAAAAACTCAAATGGGAATGGATCGCGGGTGTCGGTGCTTTCGAGCGTCGCTTCGATGAAGTGGCCGTGCGAGCGGCGCGTTCGGGCGCCGATTTGGTCGGCTATCTCAATTACATTCATCCTTATCGCTTGCAACTTTTAGGCGAGCGTGAGATTCGCTATCTCACCAATGCGACGCAAGAAGATTGCGAGCGTCGCATCAATCGTATTGTTACCTTGCTACCGCCTGTCATTGTGGTGGGCGATGGGCAAACAGTTCCGCAAGCATTGATCGATTTGTGCGATCGAGCGCAGTTGCCGCTTTTTTCTACGCACGAATCGGCCGCTTTCGTGATTGATATCCTGAGAGCCTATTTATCGAAACACTTTGCAGATCGACTCACCATGCACGGTGTCTTTATGGACATCTTGGGTTTAGGTGTCTTGATTACAGGCGAATCGGGTTTGGGCAAAAGCGAACTTGGACTTGAATTGATTTCACGCGGACATGGATTGGTTGCCGATGACGCCGTCGATTTTTTTCGCATCAATCAAAACACGATTGAAGGACGCTGCCCTGAGCTGCTTCAAAATTTATTGGAAGTTCGCGGCATTGGTTTGCTTGATATCAGAGCGATATTTGGCGAAACAGCGGTGCGCAGAAAAATGCGTCTAAAACTCATCGTGTATTTGGTTCGCCGCGAAACCTTAGAGCGCGATTACGACCGCATGCCACACGAACCTTTGTCGCAAGATGTGTTAGAAATCGATGTGCTCAAAGTGGTGATTCAAGTGGTGGCGGGGCGTAACATTGCTGTGTTGGTTGAAGCGGCAGTGCGCAACACCATCTTGCAACTGCGTGGCATCAATACCTACGAAGAATTTGTTGAGCGCCATCGATTGGCTATGACCAAGCCCAACTAATCGCCTGATCGTTTATTATTTTCTGATGTTGTGTGGGCACGGATGACGTGAGCAATGGGCGTATAAGCTCAATGCGTGATCGGCAATTTCAAAGCCTTTGTTTTTTGCGATTACGTGTTGGCGTTCTTCAATTTCGGCATCAAAAAATTCTTCCACACGACCACAGTCGAGACACACAATATGATCGTGATGTTGTCCCTCGTTGATTTCATAAACCGCTTTGCCGCCTTCAAAATGACTGCGCGACAAAATGCCTGCTTGCTCGAATTGACTCAACACGCGGTAAACTGTGGCCAAGCCGATATCGGCATCTTCAAAAAGTACCAAGCGATGCACGTCCTCGGCTGTCATGTGGCGTTGTTGCGCGTTTTGAAACAAGCTCAAAATTTTGAGCCGAGGGGCCGTGACTTTAAGGCCAGTTTTTTTAAGGTCTTGGAATGAGGGCATGGCGGGTCATGGGTCACAAATGAATGGACAGCGAGGGTAGCTACAATCGACATTATCATCGCTACTCTTTATTTAACAATCATGCGCGCTTTTTTTAGGTTCATCTCCAAGCCCCTGCTTATTTTAGGGTATTTATTGGCATTGAGTGCGTGCACCTATGTCAAAGAACCTTTGAGTTGGGCTGTCGATGTCGTCACACCCTACCGTGTTGAAGTGGTGCAGGGCAACTTTGTCTCCAAAGAACAAGTACAAGTGTTAAAGCCAGGCATGCCACGCGAACAAGTCAGAGAAATTTTGGGAACGCCTTTGGTTAGCAGTTTGTTTCATTCTGATCGCTGGGATTACGCTTTCACTATTCAAAGGCAAGGCACGCCGCCGCAACAGCGCAAATTTTCGGTTTACTTCGCCAACAATTTACTCGAGCGCTTTGATGGCGATGCGCTTCCCACCGAGTCCGAATTTGCCGCAGGCATTGACAACAAAATTAGCAAGTCACGCAAAATTCCTAAGTTAGAGCTTTCTGAGTCAGAAATCAACGCCATCAAGCCCATCAAAAAAACAGATCAAGCCCAGCCTCTACAAACGGCGCCTGTCAATCTCAACTATCCACCACTTGAATCCCCATCACGGTAAAAAGTTATGAGCTCATCTCTTCATCAAATAGCGATTGCAGGTGCCAGCGGAAAAATGGGCCGCATGCTCATTGAGGCTGTGTTCCAGGCAGACGATTGTCAACTCGCTGGCGCCTTAGATGTACCCGCCAGTCCTGCCATTGGCAACGATGCCACAGGATTTTTAGGTCATGCAAGTCACGTCTCGATTCAATCAGATATTGCAAAAGGAATTCAAAACGCACAAGTGCTGATTGACTTTACGCGGCCTGAAGGCACCATGGCGCATTTAAAAGCGTGTCGTCAGAAAGGTGTGCAAATTGTGATTGGCACCACAGGTTTTACCGAAGCACAAAAAAATGAAATTCAACTCTCGTCCGAAGACATTGCCATAATGATGGCGCCCAACATGAGCGTGGGCGTTAATGTCACACTCAAATTGTTAGAACTTGCCGCCAAGTCTTTGTCAACAGGCTATGACATCGAAATTATCGAAGCGCATCATCGCCACAAAGTGGACGCGCCATCAGGCACGGCCATCAAAATGGGCGAGGTTATTGCAGGGGCCTTGGGTCGCAATTTTCAAGACTGTGCAGTTTATTTGCGTGAAGGTCATACAGGCGAAAGAGATCCCTCTAGCATTGGTTTTGCCACCATTCGCGGAGGCGATATTGTTGGCGACCACACGGTGTTATTTGCAGGCACGGGTGAGCGCATCGAAATCACACACAAATCGGCTTCGCGACAAACCTATGCTCAGGGAAGTTTGCGCGCCGTGCGGTTTTTATCTCAACAAAAGTCAGGCCTATTCGATATGTTTGATGTTTTAGGCCTGCGTTAATCTTTTACCCATCATGAACTTTTTTTCATTAATTTCTCAAGGCGATGCACTGAGCAAAATCGTTGCATTTTTATTGCTCACCATGTCGGTCATCAGTTGGGTCATCATTATTTATAAATCGCTTTTGTTGCGTGTTGCCAATCGTTCTATTCAAAATGTCAAGCAACTCTTTTGGTCGGCCAACACACAAGAGCTGGCACTTCAACAAGCACAACAAGTCGACACATCACAATGGATGACGCCACTTTTAAATGCCAAAAATCAAATTCAATCCAGCGCATGGAACGCAAGCCAAATGGCGCAACCCGCTCAATTCACGCGTGTGCTGCGTGACGAACTGCGCGACTTAAAAGCCCGCATGCAATGGGGACAAGTTACATTGGCCACCATCGGCGCAACATCCCCGTTTGTAGGCTTGCTTGGCACCGTGTGGGGAATTTTTCATGCCCTCACGGCCATTGGTCAATCGAGTCAGTTCACACTTGCGCGCGTGGCCACTCCCGTGGGTGAAGCGCTCATCATGACCGCCGCAGGTCTGGCTGTGGCAATACCCGCGGTTGTGGCTTACAACTTATTGGGTCGTCGAATTGCAAATTTAGAAGCAGAGTTAGAAGGCTTTGCGCAAGACTTACTCCATTTGTGGCAAAACAGCGCACTCACCCATCCTTGAAGCATCATGGCTTTTGGTCAATTTGAATCCAACTCCAAAAATTCGCCTATGAGCGAAATCAATGTCACCCCTTTGGTTGATGTGATGTTGGTGCTCTTGGTTATTTTTATCATCACTGCGCCGTTGATGGCGAGTGCCTTGCGGCTCAATTTACCGCAGGTTGATGACGCCAGTACGGGCAACCCGCCTCGCATCCTGACTCTGAGCCTAGACGCCAAAGCGCAGTTGTTTCTTAACGAAAAACCCATTCTTCTCGACAATTTGCCCGCTGCTTTGCAGCAGCAAAGTCCCGTCGCGTCCGAGTTAGAGGTTCAAATTCGTGCAGATCAACAAGTCCCCTATGGCGAGGTGGCCCAAATCATGGCCGTTGTTCAGCAAGCGGGCTTGTGGCGCATTGCTTTGGTCACTCAACCGCGCAACAGAGGGCCGGGTGCAGCGACGGCAACAAAGCCGTAAAATCAATCCACATTCATTTTGAAAAGCCTCGTCAAGGGGTAGGGCCTTTTTTTTATTTCCATGCAAGAAAAATACTCACCCAACGACATCGAAAGCGCCGTTCAACGAATTTGGCAAAGCAACGATGTGTATCGCGTCACCGAAGACGCATCGAAGAAAAAGTTTTACGCTTGTTCGATGTTGCCCTACCCCAGTGGCAAATTACACATGGGCCATGTTCGAAACTACACCATCAACGATATGTTGACGCGTTATCTGCGCATGAAAGGTCTCAATGTGTTGATGCCAATGGGCTGGGACGCTTTTGGCTTACCTGCAGAAAACGCGGCCATCAAAAATAACGTGCCGCCTGCAAAATGGACTTACGACAACATTGCGTATATGAAAAAACAGATGCAAGCCATGGGCTTGGCCATCGATTGGAGTCGTGAAGTTGCCACATGCGATCCCACGTATTACAAATGGAATCAATGGTTGTTTTTAAAGATGCTCGAAAAAGGCATTGCATACAGAAAAACACAAGTCGTCAATTGGGACCCCGTTGATCAAACCGTATTGGCCAACGAACAAGTGATTGACGGCAAAGGCTGGCGCACAGGCGCTGTGGTTGAAAAGCGCGAGATACCGGGCTATTACCTCAAGATCACCGATTACGCCGATGAGTTACTCAATCATGTGCAAATCGGAAACGAACAAGCCACCCTCAATGGATGGACCGAAAAAGTTCGACTGATGCAAGAAAATTGGATTGGCAAAAGAGAAGGCGTGCGATTTGCATTTACACACACCATTCACAATGCGCAATCGCAATTGATACAAGACGGTCGCATGTATGTGTTTACCACGCGCGCCGACACCATCATGGGCGTTACCTTTTGCGCAGTCGCGCCAGAGCACCCATTGGCCACGCACGCGGCCACCATACAACCTCAAGTGGCGGCATTCATCGAAGAGTGCCAAAAAGGCGGCACCACCGAAGCCGAGTTGGCGCTCAAAGAAAAAGTCGGTATACCAACGGGTTTGTTTGTCGATCATCCTTTAACAGGCGAAAAAATTGCGGTTTGGGTTGGCAACTATGTGTTGATGTCGTATGGCGATGGCGCAGTCATGGGCGTGCCTGCGCATGATGAAAGAGATTTTGAATTCGCACTCAAATACAAACTTTCCATCAAACCAGTTGTTCAAGTCAATGACAACAACAAACAAGGGCTATTGTTTGACGATCAAAAATGGCAAGACTGGTATGCAGAAAAAGGCAAAGGCACTGCGATTCATTCGGGTGCTTACAATGGACTTCCATTCAAAGCTTGCGTAGATGCAGTCGCCAACGATTTAAGAGCCAAAGGTTTCGGTAAGAAAAAAACAACTTGCCGTTTGCGCGATTGGGGCGTGAGTCGCCAACGCTATTGGGGCACACCCATTCCCATCATCCATTGCGATGAACACGGTGCAGTACCAGTTCCCGAAAAAGATTTGCCCGTTGTTTTGCCGCAAGACTGTATTCCCGATGGTTCGGGCAATCCGCTTAACAAACACCATGCATTTCATGCAGGCGTTCAATGCCCTACTTGCGGCAAACCAGCCAAGCGCGAAACCGACACCATGGATACGTTTGTCGATTCGTCGTGGTATTTCATGCGCTATTGCGATCCAACCAACGAACAAAAAATGGTCGCGCAAGGTACCAATTATTGGATGCCCATGGATCAATACATCGGCGGTATTGAGCATGCAATTTTGCATTTGTTGTATGCGCGTTTTTGGACCAAAGTGATGCGCGATCTTGATTTGGTCACAATCGATGAACCGTTTACACAATTGCTCACGCAGGGCATGGTGCTCAACCACATTTATTCACGCAAAGACGCCAAAGGCGGCATCGATTATTTTTGGCCGCACGAAGTGCAAGACGTGCACGATGCAACAGGCAAAGTCATTGGCGCCAAATTAATTGATGCCAAAGGTGATTTGCCCGCTGGTACCGACATCACCTATGAAGGCGTGGGCACCATGAGCAAAAGTAAAAACAATGGCGTTGACCCACAAGAATTAATCGAAAAATATGGCGCAGATACCGCACGTTTATACACCATGTTTACTGCACCACCTGAAGCAACCTTGGAGTGGAATGATTCTGCAGTAGA
>SHXN01000004.1 GCA_009693305.1 Limnohabitans sp. | reverse complement strand
GTCTAGCCAAACACGGGGACTTAAAAATTTGAAATAAAGATTCATGTGAATGATGGATTCAGTGGGAAAGTGAAAGTTTCAATTGTGCCTAAACTCAATCGACTTGTATAACCCTTAAACATGGTTGGTTATAGTGGCATCGGGGAAAGTCACATGTCGATGGTTTTTTGCGGCGATGGTGAGGAATTCTCGAAGCTGGTCCAAGCCCTGCCCCGTCTTTGCACTCACAAACTGCCTCTGCACGGTTTTACCATTGATTTCGTAATTATCGCTGAGTGTCAAAGGCATTTGTTCGCTTGAAAGTGCATCCAGCTTGTTAAATACAAGCATTTGATCGATATCAGAGGCGCCAATTTCTTCCAAAACCATTTCGACTTGCGCCATTTGCTCTAAAAAGTCGGGATGCGATGCGTCCACCACCTGCAATAACAAATCTGCGTCTGTTGACTCTTGCAAAGTGGCTTCAAATGCATCGATCAGTCCGTGTGGCAAATCCCGAATAAAACCCACCGTATCGGATAGCGACGCTTGTATGCCTTGATCAGTGCCTTGATTGAGATAAATTTGTCGCGTGGTTGTATCCAAAGTGGCAAACAACTGGTCTGCCGCATACGACTTGGCTTTGACGAGTGCATTAAACAAAGATGATTTACCTGCATTGGTGTATCCCACCAAAGAAATATTAAAAACAGAAAATTTTTGTCTTTGGCGTCTTTGTGTATTGCGCTGTTTTTTGACTTTTTCTAATCGTTCTTTTGTTCGTTTGATGGACTCGCCAATCATGCGGCGATCCAATTCAATTTGGGTTTCACCCGGACCGCCTCTGTTGCCAATACCGCCGCGCTGTCTCTCTAAGTGAGACCAGCGCCGAACCAGTCGCGTACTGAGGTATTGTAATCGTGCCAACTCGACTTGTAATTTGCCTTCGTGACTTCTTGCGCGTTGCGCAAAAATTTCAAGTATCAACAAGGTTCGATCATTGACAGGTAAGCCAATGTGTCGCTCTAAATTTCGTTGCTGTGCAGGGCTTAAAGATTGATCAAATAAAATTTCGGTGGCATGGTGTTGCTTAGCCATGGCTTTGATTTCGTCTGCTTTACCTGAACCTACAAACAACCCAGGATCAGGGGCTTTTCGCTTACAAACTATTTTTGAAACGGGTATTAAACCAGCGGTTTGAGCCAGCAATCCCAATTCAATCAATTGCGAATCAAAATGAGGCAAGCCTAAATCAACACCTACTAAAATGGCAGATGCTGTTTCAGGTTGAGAAACTTCAAACAAAGACGATCAAACAAAAAGTTGCCGTGAATAGACTCATTAAGATTCGGGCGTTTCTTCACCCTCGGTGACATTGAAGTTAACAGCTCGTGCTGGAACAATGGTTGAAATGGCATGCTTGTAAACCATTTGCGTAACTGTGTTTCTTAGTAAAACAACATACTGATCAAACGATTCGACTTGTCCTTGTAATTTGATGCCGTTAACCAAATAAATTGAAACGGGTACATGTTCTTTGCGCAGAATGTTTAGAAATGGATCCTGCAAGAGTTGGCCTTTGTTGCTCACGATATTCTCCGTGTTTAAAGTGGTGAGGGTTTGACCTTACCACAGAGTAAGCGCCTTTTTTGAAAAGGGTATTAATTAACTAATTAATTTAACTTTTTAGGATTCTTGGTCGATGTAAGGGTTATGAGAGGTTTTCATTTCGATACGCATAGGGGTACCCTCGAGTTTGAATTCTTTTCGAAAACGGCCTTCTAAATAACGCTTGTAAGAATCGGTTACATGTTCGAGTGAGTTGCCGTGGACCACAATCACAGGCGGGTTCATTCCACCTTGATGCGCGTATCGAGGTTTAGGTCTGAACATCCCTGAACGCTTAGGCGCCTGAAACTGAACGGCTTCTTGAAGAATGCACGTCAAAACAGGCGTAGGCATTTTGACCATCGCCGCCTTTTGGGCCTGAATGATGGAATCCCAGACAGGACTCAAACCTTGGCGTTTTTTTGCTGAAATCAAATGAAGCTTGGCAAACTTTAAAAAAGCCAATCGAGTTTCGATGGAGCGTTGCACCAATTCGCGTTGATAGGCGTCGACCGCATCCCATTTATTAATGGCCAGCACCACCGCACGACCTGATTCCAAAATAAAACCTGCGATGTGCGCGTCTTGATCTGTGACGCCTTGCTCTGCGTCGATCAATAACAAAACCACGTTGGCCGATTCAATCGCTTGTAATGTTTTAACCACAGAAAATTTTTCGATCGCTTCGAAAACTTTTCCTTTTCTGCGCAAACCCGCTGTATCGATCAGCTCGAACATCTGACCCTTGCGCTCAAAAGGAACAGAGATGGCGTCGCGTGTTGTACCTGGCAAATCAAAAGCAACCAGACGCTCTTCACCCAGCCATGTGTTGATCAGCGTAGATTTACCGACGTTAGGCTTTCCTGCAACGGCTAATTTGATGGGACGATTTTCTTCGTCTTCAGAAGATTCAATTTCTTGTACATCAGGCAAAGCCAATGATTCAATTGCAATTTCGATGAGGCTTCGGATGCCTTCACCATGAGCCGCAGACACAGGCAGAACTTCTCCAAGACCGAGTTCGAAAAACTCTGCCAATTGAATGCCTTGTGTCATACCTTCGGCTTTGTTGGCAATGAGTAAACAAATTTTATGCAGCTTGCGAAGATAGTTGGCAATGTCATGGTCTTGCGCAGAAACGCCTGCTCTTGCATCAACGACAAAAATGACCACGTCGGCTTCTGCAACGGCTTGACGCGTTTGTTTGGCCATTTCTTTAAAAATACCGTCGGTGGCATCCGGCTCAAATCCACCCGTGTCGATGACGATGAACTCATGTTTGCCCAACTTGGCGTTGCCATAGTGACGATCACGTGTGAGACCGGCGTAGTCGGCCACGATGGCATCACGCGATCGAGTCATTCGATTAAAGAGGGTTGATTTGCCCACATTGGGGCGCCCTACCAAGGCAATAATGGGTTTCACATGGAGTCTTTGGTTATGGCAATCGATAGGCCAATAAATTGCCCGATGCCGTGAGAATAACAAACCCATTATCGATGCTGGTTGGGGGGGAAGCAAATCCATCGCTTTTGGTTTGAATTCGATTGAGTAGCGAGCCGTCTTTGGGTGATAGCAAATAAATGTTTCCACCATTGTCTCCAATGACAATGGCTTTAGGCGTAAATAATGGAGCCGTTAAATTTCTGTACTTGAGTCGATCGGTATCCCAAATGCGTTCGCCATTTTTGCGGTCCCATGCGAGCACAACGCCATTGGATTCGGTGGTGAATAAAACATCTGCGTTTCCATCAATACCTTGAATGCCAACCGAAGGTCTGGCCCATAAAAATTCACCACGTCGCGCATTGACACAACCCACTTGCGCTTGAAACACACGCACACAAATAGAATCTCCTTGTCGACTGGCTCGACCCACCAAATCAACGAGTCGCTCCAAATCATTGATGCCTCTAGGCACCGCAAGTGTTGTTTCCCATAGGCTGACACCCGTATCTGGATTGAGCGCGGCTAAGCGACCCGAATAGCCCGTGACGAGCGTGTTTTGAAACGGCATTAAAACGCCCTGTTGTTGCAACACGAGTGTTTCACCTGTGCGCTTTTGTGTCCATAAAACACGACCTGTAGCACCATCAAAAGATTGAATCGTGCGATTGGCAAGCAAAACAAAAACACGTTCACCAGCGACGAGTGGCGCTGTGTAGACTTGGGCCTCTAGTGTGAATCTCCATTTGATGGCACCCTCTTCTAAAACAATCAACTCGTTGTTTTGACTCACGAGCGCGAGGCGCTTGCCTTCGAATCCCATAGCTGCGCTGATTTTGACGGGCAACTGCGTACGAAATAATTCTTTGCCACTGGATGAATCAATAACAGCAACAACGCCTGAATCGCTGGCAAACGCAATTTTTCCATTGACGTTGGCAATCATTTGCAAAAGATTGACCGATCGTCCTAAATTGGCTGTCCACAACTGTTGAAATTCTTGAGCCACTTTGATAGGACCCAGTTCGGTGGGTTGCGGTCTTGGGGAACCACAAGACGAAAGAAACACAACAGGAATCAAAATCGCCCATTGATTCATGAATGATTGAAAAATCTTTATCACTTGGTTGCGCTTTCTAATTTGGGATCAACCCCAAGTGCCGCCAATTTCATATCTAAAATTTGACGATAGTCTGATTGAACGTCCATGGCCTTCCATGCAGACAAAAAATAAGTCTTTGCTTGATCGGGCTTTTTTTCAAGCAAAGCAATATCACCGAGTCGATCGTCAACCAAGGGTTGAAATGCGCTTGGAAATTTTGTGTCTAATATGCTTTTGGCTTGATCGAATTTTTTATTTTCAATGGCAAGCGTTGACAAACGCAAACGAGCCAAAGACTGGTAGCCTGAATCATTGGACTGTGAGAGAACCCACTCAAGAGCAGATTGTGCTTTGGTTGAATCGTTTTGATCGGCATAAACCCTGGACGCGAGCATGGCGGACTGATGCGCAAACGTAGTAGAACCAAATTTGTCTTTGATATCGGCCAAAGAACGATCGAGCAATGGAATGTCTGACGTTGTGATTGCTTTTTCGACGGTTTCAAATAAGACAGCGGCTTGGGCGGCTTGTTGTCGTTGCCAATACTGCCATCCGTTCCATGAAGCATAGGATCCCAAAATGAAAATGAGTATCCAAGAGATGAGATTACCCCAGCGATTCCAAAAATGTTTGAAATCATCTAATTGTTCTTGTTCTTGTAAATCAAGATGGGAAGCCATGCGAATCCTATGCGTTGTCAATGTCTATGAAGATTGAGATTGTAGAGCGGGGCCCCACACGTGTAATTCATTGAGATGGGCCAGGCGTTGTTCACCTTCTCCATCCCTGAGTGATTTAATGGTGACTTGTTGATTGGACAACTCATGTTCCCCAAAAATGAGCGCGTGCAAGGCACCGCTGGCATCTGCTTTTTTAAATTGTGACTTCATACTTCCCATGCCTGAACCCGTTGCACAGTGAGCGGGCGAATGCATTTGAATCCGAATGCCCATTTGACGCAATTGCTCAATGGTTTGAATCACCTGGGGAAGCGAGGCCGCGTCGGGCACGATGGCATAAGCATCGATGGCAGGCGCTTGATAAGCCGCGTTTTGCTCTTTGAGTAATTCGAGCACTCGCTCAGCACCCAATGCCCAGCCCACGGCAGGCGCGGGCTTGCCGCCGATTTGTTCAATCAAATAATCATATCGACCACCACCACAGATGGTGCCTTGTGAGCCCAATTGATCGGTGATGAATTCAAACACAGTAAGGTTGTAATAGTCCATCCCTCGAACCAATCGAGGATTGATGGTGTAAGCGACGCCTTGCGCATCAAGAATATTTTTGACTGCATTGAAATGTGATTGCGACTCAGCACCTAAATAATTAAATAACTGAGGCGCGCCTTGCACCAACTCTTGCATCGCTGGATTTTTTGTATCTAACACGCGCAATGGATTGCCATGAAGACGTTGCTTGGTGTCCTCGTCAAGTGAATGTTGCTTTTTTTCAAAGTAGGCGATTAAATCACTACGGTGACGCAGTCGCTCGTCGGGTTGGCCCAGACTGTTGAGTTCTAAACGCACGTGCTGCAAACCCAAAGATTTCCAAAACGCATGCGCCATCAAAATTAATTCAGCGTCTACTTCTGGGCCTGAAAAACCCAGTGCCTCAGCGCCAAGTTGATGAAATTGCCGATAACGTCCACGCTGTGGTCGCTCGTGTCTAAACATAGGGCCCATGTAGTAAAGACGGCGACCGCCCTCGTACAACAAATTGTGTTCAACGACTGCGCGAACAACACCCGCTGTTGCTTCGGGTCTGAGCGTGAGGTGTTCTCCATTTAACTTGTCTTCAAACGAATACATTTCTTTTTCGACAATATCGGTGACTTCGCCTAATCCCCTAACAAACAAAGCAGTGGTCTCAACAATCGGTGTTCGAATATTTTGATAGGCATAAGTGTGCATGACTAAACGAAATTTGGCCTCGAGCCACTCCCACCTAGCCGTTTGATCGGGCAAGAGATCGTTCATGCCTTTAACTGCTGATATTTTTTCTGCCATGAGTTAAGCGTGAGTAGGCGACGTTGCAGTTGCACCGTATTTGCGCTGTACATATTGCTCAACCAATTGATGAAATTCTTGAGCGATGTTTTCGCCTCTGAGGGTGAGCGCTTTTTGACCATCAATAAAAACGGGGGCTGCAGGCGCCTCGCCTGTGCCTGGCAAACTGATGCCAATGTCTGCGTGTTTGCTTTCGCCTGGTCCGTTAACAATACAACCCATCACTGCAACTTTTAGGTTTTCGACGCCTGGATAGGTGGCTTTCCACACAGGCATTTGAGCACGTAAAAAATTATCGATTTGCATCGCTAATTCTTGAAATGTGGTGCTGGTTGTTCGGCCACAACCTGGACACGCGGTCACGCTTGGAACAAAAGTTCGAATACCCATGGATTGCAAAATTTCTGAAGCGATTAACACTTCTTGCGTGCGAGCTTCACCTGGTTGCGGTGTGAGGGATACGCGGATGGTGTCGCCGATTCCTTCTTGCAATAAGATTGAAAGCGCAGTTGACGAAGCAACGGTACCTTTGGTGCCCATACCCGCTTCTGTTAAACCTAAATGCAGGGCGTAATCACAACGGTTGGCCAACGCACGATAAACAGCAACCAAATCTTGCACGCCACTCATTTTGCAACTGAGAATGATTTGATGACCGGCTATACCGATTTGTTCGGCCAGTTTTGCAGAATCAATAGCAGATCGAATCAAGGCCTCATACACCACTTGCTTGGAGTCCCAAGGCGTTGAGCGACTGGCATTTTCATCCATGAGTTGCGCGAGTAACTCTTGATCCAAGCTACCCCAATTGACGCCAATTCGAACCGCTTTGTTCCAACGAATGGCGGCTTCAATCATTTGTGAAAATTGTTTGTCGTGCTTCTCACCTTTACCCACGTTGCCAGGATTGATTCGGTATTTGGAAAGTGCTTGTGCGCAATCGGGGTGATCGGTGAGCAAGCGATGACCGTTGTAGTGAAAATCGCCCACCAATGGAACATCAATGCCCATTTTGTCGAGTTGTTCGCGAATATGCGGAACAGCTTGAGCGGCCTCTGGTGTATTGACCGTGATGCGAACCATCTCTGAGCCCGCAAGAGCAAGTTCTTTGACTTGAATCGCTGTACCAATCACATCTACCGTATCGGTATTGGTCATGGATTGAATGCGAACGGGTGCTGAGCCGCCAACGGTGACCACGCGCGAACCCCAAACCACTTGGGCTTGTTGTGTTTTTCTGGCGAGTGGCGCAGAAAATGGAATAGGCAAAAGAGAATTATTCATACGGGCACCTGAACCAAAGGAATCACTCCAGAATTTTGTCTTCTTTTTTTCAACTGCGTTCGATCTTGGATATCGCCTGCCAGTTGTCCGCAAGCTGCGTCAATATCGTCACCGCGTGTTTTTCGAATGGTGGTGACAATGCCTGCCGCACTTAACAAATCGGCAAACGCGCGCACGCGCGAATGCGGCGAACGCAACAAACCCGACTGCGGAAATGGATTGAATGGAATGAGATTGAATTTGCAATGAATAGAACCGTTTGGGTTGTTTTGAACCCATTGAATTAAAGCGTGTGCGTGTTCGGGCGAATCATTGACGCCGTCGAGCATGCAATATTCAAAGGTGATGAAATCTCGTGGTGCTTTAAGCAAATAAGTTTTGCAAGTGCTTAACAATTCTTCGAGAGGATATTTGATGTTAAGGGGGACCAAACGATTTCGCAATTCGTTGGTGGGTGCGTGCAATGAAACAGCCAAAGCAACGGGGCAATCGTTGGCTAATCGCTCGATCATGGGAACCACGCCCGATGTGGATACGGTGACACGCCTGCGCGAGAGGCAATACCCGTGCTCGCTGAGCATGGTTTTGAGAGCAGGAATCAGCGCGTCATAATTTTGTAATGGTTCGCCCATGCCCATCATGACCACGTTGGTGATGACGCGCTCGATTTGATTTTTTTCTTTTCGCAATAAATGCTCGGTTGTCCATAACTGACTCAAAATTTCGGCAGTGCTTAAATTGCGGCTGAAACCCTGATAACCCGTTGAACAAAAAGGACAGCCCACCGCACAACCCGCTTGCGAAGAAACACACAGCGTGCCTCTGTCTTCTTCTGGAATAAAAACGGCTTCGATAGCGTTTCCGTCTCCTGCGTCAAACAACCACTTGATGGTTCCATCGGCAGAATCGTGCCTCGACAAAATCGGCATTGGCGTGACGCAAGCCATTAAATGAAGTTTTTCACGCAAAGACTTTGCAAGATCGGTCATGTCATCAAATTGACTGGCGCCCTTTTGATGGATCCATTTAAATAGTTGGGTTGCGCGGAATTTTTTTTCTCCCACGCTTTCACACCATTCGGTCAATCGATCGAGGTCGAATTCCAACAAATTGACCAACATGATGAATCGCTTTTAAAAAATTAACGATTGAAAACGTTAAGACCTGCAAAGAAGAATGCAACTTCTTGACGGGCTGTATCGGGACCATCAGAACCATGCACTGCATTAGCGTCAATGCTGTCAGCAAAATCAGCACGGATAGTGTCGGCAGTTGCTTTTTGGGGGTCTGTGGCCCCCATTAGATCGCGGTTTTTGAAAATGGCATTTTCACCCTCTAGCACTTGAATCATCACAGGACCAGAGATCATAAATTTGACCAAGTCATTGAAAAAAGGGCGATCTTTGTGAACCGCATAAAAAGCTTCGGCTTCAGTTTTTGACAAATGCGCCATGCGTGAAGCCACTATTTTGAGACTCGCGCCTTCAAAGCGTGAATAAATTTGACCGATGACATTTTTTGCAACAGCGTCAGGTTTGATGATGGAGAGAGTACGTTCGATTGCCATTGAAATAATTCCTTGAGAATGAAGAAAAGGCCAGGGTGGCTCAAAGCCTACCTATTTTAGCTTGAACCAGTGAATTCCCCTATAAAAAGGGACTGCATCACCCTTAGAAACAGAATTTAATAACTGAAAGTAGGTTTAACGCGACTTTCGACCTGGGGCGGTCGCTTTTCGGGGGCTTCTTTTTCTGGATTTTGAAGCCGCATCGTCTTTTCTTTGTCGATAAAGGCTTTCGGCCCCAATAAGTGACGTACTTTTTTTGATGGGTTTAGCAGCCGTTCTTAAAAGTTGCTCAATATCGAGTTCGCCCAGTTCCATCCAATCGCCCCGTTGAAGGCCACGTGGGAGTGCTACCGCACCATAACGAATACGAATCAATCGGCTGACAGCATGCCCAACGGCTTCGATCATGCGTCTGACTTCTCGATTGCGCCCCTCGTTGATGGTGACTCTGTACCAGCAATTAGCACCATCGCCCCCGCCGTCTTCTAAACTGGCAAATTGTGCAGGTCCATCTTCGAGCTGCACGCCATCCAAAAGTTTCTTTTTTTCTTCGTTGCTTAATGCGCCCAATACACGCACCGCATATTCGCGCTCTAAGCCAAAGCGCGGATGCATCAATTGATTGGCCAACTCACCCGAATCGGTGAATAAAAGTAAACCCTCTGTGTTGAGATCGAGTCGACCCACTGATTGCCATTTGCCGTGATAAACTCTGGGTAATTTTCGAAACACCGTGGGTCTGTTTTGCGGGTCGTCGTGAGAGACGATTTCACCTGCGGGCTTGTGATACGCAAGGACACGGGGTGCAGAAGGCGCAATTCTGACTTGGACGGGTTTACCGTTCACCTTGATTTGATCGCCGTATTGAATGCGTTGCCCCACATGGGCCACTTCTTGATTGACACTCACGCGGCCCTCGGCAATTAATTTTTCCATATCGACCCGCGATCCCAAGCCTGCTTGGGCTAATACTTTGTGTAATTTGGGCGTATCGGGTTGAGGTAATAAAACACGCTTGGGTGTTTGCAGTTGTAGTGGGTCTGACGGCTCATCAAAGACGCCTGAGACAATATCGTCAAAATCTATATCGCCAGACTCAGCCTGGCAGGCTTGCAATGGATCTTCTAGAATACTTTTGTTGGATTCAGTGGCTCGTGGGGATGTCATCTTGTTGCGGGGTAGGCCCTTGTGCTTCAGTGAAGGTCTCATTAATAGGCTCTGGTTCGGATTCCAAAGCCATGGTGAGTTGATTGACATCGATTGAATTTTGTAATGGCATGAAGTTCTCTTCGCGTGCGCCCATTCCTGTATCCATCGGCGGCAATTGCTCAAGAGATGTAAGACCTAAATCATCTAAAAATTGTTTGGTGGTTGCATAAAGGCCGGGTCTACCGACGGTTTTGCGATGGCCAATCACTTCAACCCATCCACGGTCTTCTAATTGTTTGATCACCAATGAATTGATGGTGACACCGCGAATATCTTCCATATCACCCCGTGTAACGGGTTGTCGGTAAGCGATGATGGCCAAAGTCTCCATCACAGCGCGACTGTATTTGGGTGGTTTTTCGGGGTGCAGTCGATCCAAATACTCGCGCATTTCGGGGCGACTTTGAAAGCGCCAACCCGTTGCGACTTGAACCAATTGAACGCCCTTGGATGTCCAATCCAACTGCAGTGATTCCAACAGGGTTTTGAGCGTATCAACGCCCATATCATCATTAAAAAGTGTTCTCAAATCACGAAGAGTCATCGGTTGATGAGAACAAATAAATGCTGTTTCAAGGATACGTTTGGCATCCGCCGTATTCATGTTTTATTCCGTGTCAAACTCTAAAATTGAGGAAAGGTAAATGCCCAATCGCTTGCAAACATCATTTTTACCCTGCATTCTCATTGTAACTGAGGCCCCAAAGCCTCAACCCATTCTGGATATCGGATGGCAAATCGAGCTTGAAACTCAAATATTCATGGGTAAAAGGGTGTGAAAAACTTAATCGAAAGGCATGCAGGGCTTGCCGGCCGATGCCTTCTAAGGGCTTGCCTCCATAAATCACGTCTCCCAAAATGGGGTGCCCAATAGCCGCCATATGAACTCTGATTTGATGGGTTCTGCCTGTGTGCAACTGACAATGAACCAAGCAGCCCTCGCCATGGGTGTCTAAGCAACTGAGTGTGGTGTGCGCCTCTTTTCCTGTATTTTTGGATAAGTCGACCACCGCCATCCGAATTCGATTTTTGGGATCCCTGCCAATGGGTAATTGGATGTCGCGCACCTGCGGCCCGCTCCAACTTCGGTGTCCAATGGCAAGGTATTCCCTTTGTATTTCACGCTTTGCAATCATGTCGACCAAGGCGTCCATCGCTTGACGGGTTCGTGCAACAACCACCAAGCCGCTGGTATCTTTATCCAATCGGTGGGCGATGCCAGCCCTTGGAACGCTCATCGCCCGACTGTCCAGAGCCAATAAGCCGTTGAGCAAGGTGCCACTCCAGTTTCCAGGCGCTGGATGGACCACCAGTCCCGCAGGTTTATGAATGACCCAAATGGATTCGTCTTCGTAGACGATGTCGATGGGGATTTCTTGCGGTACAAACGCATTGGACTCATCGGTGGGAAAAAGGTCAATTTGGTATTCTTCGCCTGCCTTCACTCGATACGAGGCCTTATTCATGGGCTTGTCTGAGTGAAGATTGACGTAGCCAAGGCTCATGAGATGTTGCAAATAACTGCGCGAAAACTCAGGAATGGAGTCCGCTAAAAAGCGATCGAGTCTTTGGCCGTGCATTGAAATTGGAACGGACAACAATCGTTGCTCAACCTCGGTGTCGACCGAGGCCATCGAAAAATCTTCGTCTTCAAGCGTTTGATCTTTCATAGTCGATAATAGAGCCAGTGTTTGGATTTAAAAGAAAAGGGTTTGCCGTGTATAGGATCTTCCGATTATCTGTTGTTTGTATTTCTCTCATCATGGTGGGTTGCGCTTTGGATGGAAAAGACCAAACTGCGGGATGGACGCCAGAAAAAATCTACGCAGAAGCTCGCGAGCAAATGGAAAATCTGAAATACGACAAAGCCATCGGGCTGTATGAAAAATTAGAAGGTCGCGCAACGGGCACGGTTTTAGGCCAACAAGCTCAACTTGAAAAAGCCTATGCGCAATATAAAAATGATGACCCTATATTGGCAACTGCCACCTTGGATCGATTCATTAAATTGAACCCTGCCAGCCCCGCACTCGACTATGCATACTTTCTGAAAGGGATTGTGAATTTCAACGATGATTCGGGATTTTTTTCAAGCATCGTCTCACAAGATATTTCTGAACGCGATCAAATGGCCGCCAAAGATGCATTTGCCGCATTCAAAGAATTGGTCGCACGCTTTCCCAATTCTAAGTATGCGGAAGATGCAAAACTTCGAATGCAATTTATTTTAAATAACCTCTCTCGGTCTGAAATAAAAGTCGCTAATTTTTATTTTCAAAAAGGAGCTTATGTTGCGGCGATCAATCGCGCTCAAAGCACAATCGCTGAATATCCCGACGTTCCTGCCAATGCAGAAGCTTTAAAAATATTAATCAAATCTTATAATGCATTGGGTTTGACGCAATTAAAAAATGATACCCAACGGGTTTTTGACTCCACCTATGGCAAAGACAAAAAAACACCAGCACCCACACTACCCAAGCTTTGAACGGACGAAATTAAAAAACCTTGGTATCGTTTTTGGTAAGTTCTTGAATAGCCGCATCGAATTCGAATCGGTTTTGAATGCGCCGCATTGGTGGCAAACTGGTGAGTAGTCTTTTGCCATAACCTGTTGTGATTAAGCGTTTATCGCAAATGATGAGCGCACCGTGATCGCTCTCTCGCCTAATGAGTCGACCAGCACCTTGCTTGAGTGAAATAGCGGCCTCAGGCATGGCGTAATCGTTGAATGGACTTTTTCCTATACTGGTTAAACGCTGTGATCGCGCCTCAACCATTGGATCATTAGGCGGCGGAAAAGGCAATTTATCAATGATGACGGCCTGCAAGGCCTCACCTGGTACATCAAAGCCCTCCCAAAAACTCGCAGACGCAACGAGCACACATCCTCGCTGTTGCGGCTCAATCGCTTGCCTGAATCGATCCATGAGGTATCGCTTGGGGTATTGACCTTGATACAAAACTTCTGGGTCATCGGGTTGATCTAAATCTTCTTTCAAAATGTCGGCAATGGAATTAAGAGCTCTTAGTGTTGTTGTTAATACGAGAGTTCGACCTCCCAATGCGCGAGCCACTTGTTGTGACAACACCGCGACTTGTTCTGAATGCAAAGGGCTTTTGGGCTCGACCATATCTGCAGGCACATAATAAAAAGCTTGTTGCCCATAATCGAATGGACTATCAACTTTCAGTATGGTGGATTCAGATAAACCACAGGGTTGTGTGAACCAACTCAATTGATCGTCTGTGCCTAATGTGGCAGAGGTAAAAATCCAACTTCGAGGCAAGTTGCTGGTGGAGTTGTCGGGTGTACTGACTTCACTACTGACAAATTCTGTTTGGAGCATTCGGGACTGAACAATCTGCGCAATATCCAATGGCGATTGAACAAATCGAGCTTGACTGGTGACATCGACCCATCGCACCTGACCGATTTCACACGGCTTTCTAAAGAATGAAATGGTGTTTAAAACTTCAGTGGCTCTTGCTTGCAATTTTTCAAAGTCTGGTGCGGTTTGTAAAACATTTTCAAGATGCGTCATTGCTTGTTCAATGGCGAATACCAGCGCGTCCCACGATGAATTCCATTGGTCGGTATGGATGCCTTCAGGTACTTCACCGACCCATTTGAGTTTGGTGGAATTGGGATGCTTGCCAATGGCTAATCGCAAATCGCGTGTAGCCAATTCGATTTGCGAAGCAATGGCTGTCCAATCAGCAAGACCTTTGGCCAATTGAATGCCTGCGGCCAATAAGTCGTGTGTGAAATCGAGCAACTGCCCTGTTGTGATTTGCTGACCTAAAAACTGTGTGCCCGTTTCATTGAGTTGGTGTGCCTCGTCAAAAATAACGACACGAACTCTTGGTAATATTTCGGCCATACCCGATTCGCGCACCACTAAATCTGCAAAAAACAGATGGTGATTGATTACCACAATATCTGCGGCCATGGCCTCGCGTCTCGCTTGATTGACATGACACTCTCGCCAATAACTGCACTCGGAGCCCATGCAGTTGTCACGCGATGATGTGATGTAGGGAACGAGAGACGATCGTTCATCAAGACCTGGCAAATCCGACAAGTCACCCGTCATGGTTTGAGGCGCCCATTTTTTTACTTTAACTAAAAGATCAACCGCACTTCTGTCAACCAGCAAGGTTTGTTCATGAACCAAATCGAGACGATGCTGGCACAAATAACTGGAACGACCTTTGAGTAGCGCGGTTCGAAGCGGCAAATTGAGCGCTTCGAGCAATTTGGGTAAATCTCGAGAAAATAATTGATCTTGCAATGTTTTGGTGGCGGTAGAGAGCAAGATTCTTTCGCCGCTTAACAAGGCCGGGACAAGATACGCATAAGTTTTGCCCACACCCGTACCTGCTTCTACAACCAATGAGCCGCCCTCTTCGACGAGCTTGGCCACAGCCAATGCCATTTGCGTTTGACCGTATCTGGGCTTGAACTGTTCGGTAGAACGAGATAAGGGTCCTGAAGAATCAAAAACTTCAAGGACAATTTTTTGGAGTTGCGAATGGTCGGACATTTTTTAGGGCTACTTAGTCTGCTGACCCGGAATGGGTAAAGAATCAGCGGGCGTGCCTGTACGAGTGGCATTTTTATCTAAAACGGATTTTTTGTGTTCTTGAGCATCCAACAGCTTTTTTTCGTGTTTTGATCTTTCTGATCCAACATTGGATGCTTTTTGCTCCTGGCTAGATTGCTTGTCTTGAACCGATTTGATTTGTGCATTTTTATTTTCTATATTGTTGGACTCTTCTTGTTTCTTTTTTTCAGCGTCTTCTTGTTTTTGTTTTAGATTTTTTTCTCTTTCAAGTTTCGCATAAAGAGATTTTTGACGGTTTTTTTTCATTTTCAAGCGCTTTTTCGAGCGACATTTTTTCTTCGTATCGATCGATTGCACCCCCCGCTTTTTTCTTGCGTTCTATGTCATTGAGGATAATTTCTTGACGTCTAATTTCGTTGAGAGCGGCTGTATTTTTTTGTTTGGCGGACACTTTGCAATCGTTGACAGCAAATTTTGAGTAGCAAATTTTGTTTTCAGTTTTTAATAAATCATTCGCTGCTGTTTTTTGTTGTTCTAATTTTTTTCTTTCTTGGGTAACGTCAATGCCTTTGATGATTTGGGAATCGAGTGGCGTTGATTCAGTTTGTGTTTGCGCCCACGAAAATAGCGGTGCGAACAAAAAAAGATAAGCAATAATAGCTGGTCTGATCATGTTAGGCTCGTATTAACATGACGGCGCTGAAGTGACAAAAATTCGGCAGATTGCATTTCTCTGAGTCGAGATACGGTTCGAGGAAACTCATGTGAAAATGGGCCTTGGGTATATAACTGCTCAGGTAGCACCTCGGCTGAAATGATTAATTTAATGTGCCTATCATACAAAACATCGATCAGCAAAGTGAAACGACGAGCGGGCGACGCCATTGCCCCTGTCATTTTGGGTACGTTGCTGAGAAAAACCGTATGAAATTGTGCGGCAATTTCTAGGTAATCGTTTTGGGAGCGCAGGCCAGCGCACAGCACCTGAAAATCAAACCAAACAATGCCGCCCGCACGACGAACCGCTTGGAATTGTCGGGAATCAATTTGGAGCGTCGGCGAGTCATCAACCGCCTCTGCAAGCTTTAAAAAAGTTGCATTTATTTCCGCTTCAACTTCTTTGCTTAACGGCGTTTGGTAGAGTTGCACCTGCTTGAGTGTTTGGAGACGGTAATCAACGCCAGCGTCAACCTGAACCACATCCATGGTTTGATTGAGTAAGTCGATTGCAGGCAATATGCGTTCTCTGTGCAAACCATCGGGATAAAGTAGATCGGGCTTGAAGTTGGATGTGGTAATAAGACCCACCTCGTTGGCATAGAGCGCGCTGAGCAGTCGATGCAAAATCATGGCATCGGTGATATCAGCCACATGGAATTCATCCAAGCAAATGAGTTTGAATCGCTTGGAAATTCTGCGGGCTAATTCGTCAAGCGGATTAACGGTGCCTTGCAGTTCTCTTAACTCGCGATGAACTTCGCGCATGAATTCATGAAAATGCAATCGCGTTTTTCTTTGAATAGGAACAGACTGATAAAAACAATCCATTAAAAAACTTTTGCCGCGACCGACACCACCATACAAATAAACGCCTTTGGGAACAGGCAAATGATTAATGATTTTTTTTATTTTGTTGGATCGTTTGGTTTTATAAACCGCCCAGTCATCAGCACACCTTTGCAAAGCGGCAACGGCATTGAGTTGCGCAGCATCGCTTTGATAACCGCGTTTTTTGATTTCAGCTTGATAGGCTTGGAGAACGGACATGATGCGTAACTATATCGCCTGTGTAGATGTTTTATTGGAAAACCCATTCTGGTGTAAACCAATCACACAATTAAAGCTGCGGTCAAGCGGTCGTCAAAAATTGAGTGTCCGTTTATCAACCGCCAGTGCGGCTTCTTTTGTGGCCTCACTCAAACTGGGGTGCGCGTGACAAATTCTTGCAATGTCTTCTGCACTTGCTTTGAATTCCATGGCCACAACTGCTTCAGAAATGAGTTCACTGGCCATGGGTCCCACAATGTGAACACCCAAAATTTCATCGGTTTGCGCATCGGCCAAAAATTTGACCATGCCGGTTGTCTCGCCTAATGCGCGAGCGCGGCCATTGGCAAGAAATGGGAAAGTGCCCGCTTTATAAGCAATGCCCTGTTCCTTGAGTTGCTGTTCGGTTTTGCCAACCCAAGCAATTTCTGGACTGGTGTAGATGACCCAAGGTATGGTGTTGAAGTTGATGTGACCGTGTTGTCCTGCGATACGCTCTGCAACGGCAAGGCCCTCTTCTTCCGCCTTGTGAGCCAACATGGGGCCACGCACCACATCGCCCACCGCCCACACATTGGGCAAGTTGGTTTTGCACTCGTCGTCAACAACGATTGCGCCGCGCTCGTCGAGTTTTAATCCCATCTTGCTTGCGTTGAGTCCTTCGGTGTTGGGAACTCGACCAATCGAAATAATCAACTTATCAACATCCAACGCTTGATCTTCGCCCTTGGCGTTTTTGTACGCAACCGAAACCCCTTTTTTGGAGTTTTTAATTTCGCCAACCGTAACGCCCAATTGAATTTTGAGGCCTTGCTTATCAAAAGATTTTTTGGCTTCTTTGGCAATCTGTTCGTCGACAGCGCCCAAAAATGTAGGTAGTCCTTCGAGAATGGTGACTTCTGAACCCAATCTGCGCCAAACAGATCCCATCTCAAGACCAATCACGCCCGAGCCAATTAAACCTAATTGAGCGGGCACATGATCAATTTTGAGCGCGCCGTCATTAGACAAAATATTGATTTCATCAAAGGGTGCGCTTGGCAATGCGCACGCGCTCGATCCAGTTGCAACAATGATGTGTTTGCCTTTGATAGTTTCATTGGTAGAGCCATCAACTTGAATCTGATAGACGCCATCGACGGCTTGAACGAATGATCCAGTTCCATGGTAAAAAGTAATTTTATTTTTTTTGAATAAATACAAAATACCATCATTGTTTTGCTTCACGACCGAGTCTTTTCGAGCCAACATTTTTTTAATGTCCATGTTGATACCCTTGACCGAAATGCCGTGATCTTCAAAATGGTGGCTGGCGTGATCAAAGTGTTCGGACGATTGCAATAAGGCCTTTGAAGGAATACATCCCACATTGGTACAGGTGCCGCCAGGCGCAGGGCCGCCAACTGTATTTTTCCATGCATCAATGCACGCTGTTTGAAAGCCCAGTTGAGCGGCACGAATCGCCGCTATATAACCACCGGGACCACCGCCGATGACGATGACGTCAAATTGTTTACTCATGATTTTTTTAAAATTAAATGTCAAAGAGAAGGCGCGATGGATCTTCTAAAGCTTCCTTCATCGCCACCAAGCCCAATACGGCTTCGCGTCCATCAATGATTCGATGATCGTAAGACATCGCCAAATAGTTGATAGGACGAATCACGATTTGCCCGTTCTCAACAACCGCGCGGTCTTTGGTGGCGTGAACTCCCAAGATCGCAGACTGTGGAGGGTTAATGATAGGCGTTGACAACATAGAGCCAAATGTGCCGCCATTAGAAATAGAGAAAGTACCGCCCGTCATTTCTTCGATACCCAATTTGCCGTCACGTGCTTTGGTACCGTATTCGGCAATTTTCTTTTCAATATCTGCAAAACTTATTTGATCAGCGTTTCTGATAATGGGCACGACCAATCCACGGGGTGAACCCACAGCAATTCCAATATCAAAGTAGCCGTGGTAAACAATGTCGTTGCCATCCACGGATGAGTTGAGGATTGGATATTTTTTGAGTGAATGAACGGCCGCTTTAACAAAGAAACTCATGAATCCGAGTTTGACGCCGTGTTCTTTTTCAAATTTTTCTTGAAACTTTTTGCGCATCTCCATCACGGGTGCCATATTAACTTCATTGAATGTGGTCAAAATCGCATTGGTGGCTTGAGACTGAAGCAAGCGCTCTGCAACGCGTGCACGTAAGCGCGTCATAGGCACGCGTTGTTCGGGTCGATCGCCTAACTGCACCGATGGTGCGCTGACCTGTGGCAACGAGGATGTTGGAATTCCCGGAGAAATAACCGCAGCAGCAGCTGGCTTGGCACCCGACGCAATGGCAGACAACGCGTCGCCTTTGGTAATGCGTCCATCTTTGCCAGTGCCGCTCACTGCGCCCACAGAAAGTTGGTGATCGGCCAATATTTTGGCCGCCGCTGGCATCGCAACACCCGCATGTGTTTGAGATGTGGGTGCAGGCGTTGCAACAGCTTTTGGAGCAACAGTTGTTGCTGGCGATGCTGCTACTGCAGTCGCGCTTACTTTTCCG
Source organism: Limnohabitans sp. (assembly GCA_009693305.1). Lineage (GTDB taxonomy): Bacteria > Pseudomonadota > Gammaproteobacteria > Burkholderiales > Burkholderiaceae_C > Limnohabitans. The sequence goes on along the minus strand of SHXN01000004.1, from coordinate 16,862 downwards.
TCGGTATCGATACGTGCAATAAGTTGTTCGGCTAAAACGGTGGCGCCACCACCCATCACAATTTCTGAAAGAACACCTGCAGACGGTGCAGGAACTTCGAGCACGACTTTGTCGGTTTCAATTTCAATCAGAATTTCATCTGCAGCGACTGAATCACCGACTTTCTTTTTCCATTGCAACATGGTCGCTTCTGCAACCGACTCGGACAACTGAGGAACTTTGACTTCAATAATAGACATTTTTTCTTTCGAGATTAGCTTTTGTATAAAAAATTATTTGGTGAGGATGAAGCCCTTGATCTTTCCGAATGCACCTTCAACCAAGGCCTTTTGTTGCTCTTGGTGTAAATGGGAATAACCCCCGGCAGGGGATGCGGACGCAGCGCGTCCTGAATAACCCAATTTTTGTCCAACGTCCATGTTTTCATGAATGTAGCGTTGAACGAAGAACCATGCGCCTTGATTTTGCGGCTCGTCTTGTGTCCATACCAACTCGGTTACATTGGGATATTTTTTGAGCTCGTTGGCAAACGCTTTGTGTGGAAATGGATAGAGTTGCTCAACGCGCAAGATTGCCACATCTTTGAGTTCTTTTTCTTCACGCTTTTTAACCAAGTCGTAATTAACTTTTCCTGAGCAAACAATCACTCGTTTGACTTTGTCATTTTTGAGTTCTTTGTTTTCTGGAATAACCGTTTGAAATCCGCCTTTTGTAAATTCAGAAATAGGCGACCTCGCGTCTTTGTTGCGCAACAAGGACTTGGGCGTAAAGATGATGAGTGGCTTGCGCAAATCACGCACCATTTGACGACGCAAGACATGAAAAATCTGACTTGCTGTGGTGGGTTGAACGATTTGCATATTGGTATCTGCCGCTAATTGCATAAAACGCTCGAGCCTTGCAGAACTGTGCTCTGGGCCTTGACCTTCATAACCATGCGGCAACATCAATGTGAGACCATTGACACGACCCCACTTCACTTCACCCGATGCAATGAATTGATCAATCACAACTTGCGCACCATTGGCAAAATCGCCAAATTGCGCCTCCCAAATCACCAAGGTGCTAGGGTCATTGGATGCGTAGCCATATTCATAAGCCAGCACTGCTTCTTCAGACAAAATCGAGTCGATCACAACAAATGGCGCTTGTGTATCCGACACGTTTTGCAAAGGCACAAAAGTACCTGTATCCCATTTTTCTCTGTTTTGATCGTGGATCACTGCATGGCGATGCGTGAATGTTCCTCGGCCACTATCCTCACCCGATAAGCGAACAGGAAATCCACTCGCAACCAGTGACGCAAAAGCCATGTGCTCGCCCATTCCCCAATCTACAGGAGTATCACCTCGGCCCATTGCAGCACGATCGTCAATTACTTTTTTAACCAATTGATGCGGTGAAATAGTGGCAGGCAATGTGGTAATTTTTTCTGCTAAACGCGTCCACTCGGTCAATGGAATCGCAGTGTCTCCCGCGTCGGTCCATTTTTTTGCTAAAAATGGCGACCAATCAACATAGAATTTGCTTTTGAAATTAGTGAGCAAGGGATCAGAACCGTGCTTGCCCGCTTCCATGGCGGCACGATAAGACTTCACCATTTCGTCGCCCAATACATCTCCCAAACCCTGTGCAGCTAACTTGTCAGCGTACAGTTTGCGAGTTCCAGGATGCGTTGCAATTTTTTTGTACATAAAGGGCTGAGTCAAGCTCGGTGTATCTTGCTCGTTATGGCCCAATTTTCTAAAGCATGTGATATCAACCACCACATCTTGACGAAACTCCATCCGAAAATCCAAAGCTAATTGCGTAGCAAGAACAACTGCTTCTGGATCATCACCATTGACATGAAGAACAGGTGCCTCAACCATCTTGACGATATCAGTGCAATACACGGTTGAACGCATATCTCTGGGGTCCGAGGTGGTAAATCCAATTTGATTGTTGATGATGATGTGAACCGTACCACCTGTTGTGTATCCACGCGTTTGCGCCAAGGCTAAGGTTTCTTGATTGACACCTTGGCCACCGAAGGCCGCATCACCATGCACCAACACTGGCAACACCTGATCGCCCTTGGGGTCACCGCGACGATCCATTCGAGCGCGAACAGAACCTTCGACAACTGGATTGACAATTTCTAAATGCGATGGATTGAAAGCAAGAGCTAAATGCACGGGACCACCTGGCGTGGTGACGTCCGAGCTAAAGCCTTGGTGGTATTTCACATCACCCGAAAGCAATTCTTCGGGTGCGGTGTGGTCAAACTCTGCAAACAAATCTTTGGGCATTTTTCCCATGCAATTGACCAACACATTGAGTCGACCTCTATGAGCCATGCCAATCACAATTTCTTGAACGCCTCTTGCACCTGCCAATTGAATGAGTTCATCCATGGAAGCAATAAAGCTTTCGCCACCTTCAAGAGAAAACCGTTTTTGTCCCACATATTTGGTATGTAAAAAACGCTCAAGTCCTTCAGCAACTGTCAGTCGATCCAAAATATGTTTTTTTTTATCAACTGTGAAATTGGGTTTGCTGCGAATGCCCTCTAATTTTTGCTGCCACCACCGCTTTTGCGCTTGATTGGTGGTGTACATGTATTCGGCACCCAGCGTTCCGCAATAGGTTTCTTTGAGTGCATTGAGCAATTCGCGCAAACTCATGCGGTCTTTGCCAAAAAATGTATTGCTGGTGTCAAAAATAGTTTCTTGATCGGAATCGGTGAACCCATAAAAAGAAGGCTCTAACTCGGGTATCGGTGGACGCTCTGTTCGGTGCAAAGGATCAAGGTTGGCCCATCGCTGTCCAACGTTGCGATAGGCCGCAATCAATTGTTGAACGGCTGTGCGCTTACGACCCATTTCGGCATCCGCGCTGGCCATCACCACTTTGGTTCCACCCGCTTTGGCGCGCTCGGCAAACGCATTGATCACGGGAAGATGAGGGACATCTTTGTCATGCGAACCATCAACTGCAGGAACATGCTGAAGCGCATCAAAATAAGAACGCCATGAATCTGGAACACTGCCAGGATTGGCTAAATAACTTTCGTACATCTCCTCGATATAAGGTGCATTGCCACCAAATAAATAGGTATTATTAGAATAGGTTTGATAGACGGACGAATCCGTACGAGCTGAGTCACTCATTGCGCTGACCTCCATTCCCCTTGGGGGAACATTAGCTGGTTAGAAAAAAACCTTCACGACACGGCTGAACCGGATAGTGAATGCGATTTAGATCAGAATCAATCTAGAACTTGCCTATTTTGCCACTGAAATGATGAATTAAAAAAAATGAATTAAGAAAATTGACATTTTAGGTCAGGCTTGCGTCAGGAAAGTTGCTCTTTGATTTGTTGCAAAGGAGTGGGGTCATCAATCGTGGTGAGGTCACCAGGATCGCGGTTTTCGCATACCGCTTGAATCGCTCGCCGAAGCAATTTGCCGCTTCGTGTTTTTGGCAACAAACTCACAAATAAGACCCTCGATGGTCGAGCGACTGCTCCTAATTGGTGATCAACCAATTTCATGATGTCACCTTCAAGTTTTAATTTTTGACTGGGTTCATCAAGACCTGTGGCATCTTTAGGCACCACAAAGGCCATGGCCACTTGTCCTTTGAGCGCGTCAGCAACACCAACCACAGCAACTTCTGCCACATTGGGATGACTTGAAATGCTTTCTTCAATTTCACGCGTACCCAAACGATGTCCCGCCACATTGATCACATCGTCGGTGCGTCCCAAAATAAAGAAGTAACCATCCTTATCGCGAATGCCCCAATCAAATGTGGAGTAAACCATTTGCCCTGAAACGCTAGTCCAATAGGTTTTAACGAATCGTTGGTCATCACCCCACACCGTTTGCAAACAACCAGGTGGTAGTGGCCCTTCAATCACGACAACGCCTTTTTCGTTAGCACCTGTGCACTCTTTTCCAGTGCTCTCGTCTAATAATTTGACACGGTAACCATACATAGCGACACCCGGACTACCAAATTTACTGGCCTTTTTTTCGACGCCGTTAGCGATCGTAAGAATGGGCCAGCCTGTTTCAGTTTGCCAATAGTTGTCTATGATGGGTTTGTTTAAACTTTCAGAAATCCATTTGGCAGTTGGCTCGTCGAGTGGTTCGCCCGCTAAATACAAGGCCTTGAGCGACGACAAATCATATTTTGAAAGATAGGCAGGATCTTGTTTTTTCAAAACCCGAACCGCCGTTGGCGCACTGAACATCACGGTAACCTTGTATTTCTCAACCAACTGCCACCAAATGCCACCATCGGGGCGCGTTGGAAGGCCTTCGTACATGATGGTGGCCATTCCTGCAATGAGTGGGCCGTAGATGATGTAACTGTGCCCCACTACCCAACCAATGTCAGAGGTTGAAAAATAAGTTTCGCCCGCATGCCCTTCAAAAATGTGTTTCATGCTCGCAGCCAATGCGACGCAATAACCACCTGTATCTCTTTGAACGCCTTTGGGTTTACCTGTTGTTCCCGAGGTATACAAGGTGTAACTGGGGTGCGTGCTTTTTAACCATTCACAATCAACTTTTTTGGATTGATGCGTTTGACGCAAGCTCGAATAATCATGATCGCGACCATCCACAGTTGCATAGTCGCTTAAATTTCGATTCACCATCAAAACGCTTTGAGGTTTGTGTTGACTTAATGAAATGGCATCATCGAGCAATGGTTTGTAAGAAATCACTTTTCCACCGCGAGAACCCGCGTCCGCGCTGATCACAATTTTGGGAGTCGCGTCTTCAATTCGAGAAACCAAAGAGTGTGACGCAAATCCACCAAACACAACCGAATGAATAGCACCGATGCGCGCACAGGCCAACATCGCAAAAGCAGCCTGCTCAATCATTGGCATATAAATTAAAACGCGATCGCCTTTTTTGACGCCCAATGTTTGCAAGATGGCAGCCATGGTTTGCACTTCGGCGTGCAATTGAGAAAACGTGTAAGTAATTTCTATATTGGTTTCGGTAGACACATAAATCAGAGCGGGTTGATCGCCCCTTTGCGCCAAATGTCGATCAACCGCGTTGTAACAAAGATTGGTCAGCCCCCCTTGATACCACTTGGCAAACGGAGGGTTGGAGTAATCACAAATCTGCTTGGGTTGTTGATGCCAATGAATCAGTTGCGCTTGATCGCTCCAAAATTGTTCGGGTTTTTCAATGGACTGTCGATAAAAATCATCATAGGACTGCATATAAAAACTCCATTTTTTTATTTAATGAGCGATTGAACGAGTTTGAATGATGGGTGATCCGCGTTTTTTACCCACTCAAAGAGGACCATTTCGGTTGTTAATAATTCTGCGCCAGCGCCGGCTAAACGATCGAAAGCCGCGTCACGGTTTCTTTCTGTTCGGGATGTGCACGCGTCTGTGACCACCCAAACTTCCAATTCGTTGTCCAACAACTCTAAAGCTGTTTGCATCAAACAAACATGGGCTTCACAACCAGCCAACACCAACGAGGGTCTTTGCATTTGTGGCGCATCGTCGTTTTTTTGTAAATGCTTGGGAAGACTTTTTGCATTGCCACTTTTGGGCCGTAGCGGGGGTACGAGCCAATCCATCAAGCCATCGGCCACCGCACTGAAAGACATTTTAGATAAGGTTTTTGAACAATAAGACTTGAGCTCGGCTTGGTTGGGGCCCAATTTATCTGGATTTTGCTCGACGCCCCATATCGGAATGTGCATGGCACTGGCTGTTTTTGCCAAGTGCAATGCATTTTGAATACACAGAGCACCTTCATGCAATGAAGGAATGAGGCGATCTTGATAGTCAATCAAAATCAATTGAGAGTCTTGGTGATTGAGTAGCATGGTTCAATTTTAGTGACATCAGTTATCTTGTAACTTACATCCAAAGATCCATTTGTCAACCATGAGGCCAAAAGGCCTCAGTAAAAAGGTATGATCGAGGCATGCGTTACTTAGCAATTATTTTGATGTTTTGGGCTGGATGGGTTCAGGCGGCGCGCCCTACGCAGACAACAGATGACATCGAAAAATTTTTACAAGACAAGGGTGTCATTGCCCAAATCAATCAACTCAAGCAAAACGTTGGTCAGCAAGCGTCCGCACTGATTATGAAGGCCATGGATTTTTTAGGCGTTCCATACAAACGCGGTGGCAGTTCTGAAAATGGTTTTGATAGCAGTGGTTTTGTTCGCAGCATGTATGAGCAAACCGTCGGATTGGTTTTGCCCCGCAGGGCCAAAGAACAGGCGGCCGTCACGGACAAAATTGAAAAACAAGAATTACAACCTGGCGACTTGATATTTTTCAATACCCTCAAGCAAACTTTCAGTCATGTGGGCATTTATATCGGCGACAACCAATTTATTCATTCGCCCTGACAAGGCGGCGAAGTAAAAGTCGAAGATATGCGTCAAGCCTATTGGGAAAAAAGATTTAATGGCGCGCGTCGCGTCAATGCAGAAAAACTAAAAAACGCAACCCAACCCTGACTCAAAGCCCGCCACATGGTGGGCTTCATCCTTTATCGCTTGGCGGGTGGTAAATCAGTGCAACTGCCGTGAGCCACCTCAGCGGCCATGCCAATACTCTCGCCCAAGGTTGGATGCGGATGAATGGTTTTACCGATATCGATTGCGTCTGCACCCATCTCAATAGCCAATGCGACTTCACCAATCATGTCGCCTGCATGGGTGCCCACCATGCCTCCACCTAAAATTTTGCCGTGACCGTGCGCTTGTGGCGAATCATCAAACAATAATTTGGTGAAGCCTTCATCGCGTCCGTTGGCAATCGCTCTACCTGATGCGGCCCATGGAAACAAACCTTTTTTGACTGCAATTCCTTGCGCTTTGGATTGGTCTTCGGTCAAACCCACCCAAGCCACTTCGGGATCGGTATACGACACGCTCGGTATCACTCGCGCGTTAAACGCGGCACTGGCCAGTTGCGTATTATTTTGTAATTCACCCGCAATCACTTCAGCAGCGACATGCGCTTCATGCACGGCTTTGTGCGCCAGCATCGGTTGCCCAACGATATCGCCAATCGCAAAAATATGAGGCACGTTGGTGCGCATTTGAATATCAACAGGGATAAAGCCTCGATCGTTCACAACAACGCCCGCTTTTTCTGCAGCAATTTTTTTGCCATTGGGACTTCTTCCAACCGCTTGCAAAACCAAATCATAGGTTTGAGGTGCGGGTGCGCCTGCGCCTTCAAACGTCACTTCAATACCTTTTGGCGTAGCTTTTGCACCGACAGTTTTGGTTTGAAGAATGATATTGTCAAAGCGATGCGCATTCATTTTTTGCCATACCTTGACTAAATCGCGATCGACGCCTTGCATCAATCCGTCCATCATTTCGACCACATCTAAACGAGCACCCAACGTGCTGTAAACCGTTCCCATTTCAAGACCAATGATGCCGCCACCCAATATAAGCATTCGCTTGGGTACTTCTTTGAGACCCAATGCACCCGTACTATCAACAACACGTGGATCCTTGGGCATAAAGGGCAAACGCACCGCTTGACTGCCCGCCGCAATAATGCAGTTTTTAAAGCCAATCACTTTTTGTGTGCTGGTTTTTTCTTGTGCAGAACCTGTTGTTTCTTCAACAATCACGTGATGGGCGTCTGCAAACGCACCGTAACCTCGCACGGTGGTGACCTTGCGCATCTTGGCCATGGCTGCCAATCCACCCGTTAATTTGCCAATGACTTTTTCTTTGTGCCATCTGAGCTTATCAATGCTCACCGTGGGTTTGCCAAAATCAACACCCAAATCTGCCATGTGACTCACTTCATCCATCACGGACACCACATGCAACAAAGCTTTGGATGGAATGCATCCCACGTTAAGACACACACCACCTAAGGCTGCATATCTTTCAACCAGTATCACTTTCAATCCGAGATCGGCGGCTCTGAATGCGGCTGAATAACCACCAGGGCCCGCACCTAAGACCAACAAATGGCATTGCATATCAACAGCGCCAGCAAAACTGCTGGCAATGGGCGCAGTGGTTACAGGTGCAACACTAACAGGGGCCTTAACGGGTTCAGAAATGGGTGCTGGTGGTGCACTTGAAGCTTGTACTGCGTCAATCGCATCTAAAGTTAAAACAACCACCCCTTGATTGACTTTATCTCCCAACTTGACTTTGATTTGTTGAACCACGCCACCATGAGAAGATGGAATTTCCATCGATGCTTTATCGGACTCAACCGTGAGCAAACTTTGCTCGGGCTTGATGGTGTCACCCGGCTTGACCAATATTTCGATCACTGCCACATCTTTGAAGTCGCCAATATCGGGGACTTGAATTTCTACGATTGCCATTTTCAATCCTTAAAGAAGTACGCGGCGAAAATCGCTCAAAGTTTGACCTAATAACGCGTTAAATCGCGCGGCTGCTGCACCGTCGATCACGCGATGATCCCAAGTCAAACTCAAGGGCAACATCAAACGAGGTACAAATTGTTTGCCGTCCCACACGGGCTCCATCGTGCTTTTACAAACACCCAAGATGGCCACTTCAGGTGCGTTGATGATGGCAGTGAAATATTTGCCACCAATACCACCCAAGCTTGAAATCGTGAAAGATGCGCCCGTCATTTCTGCAGGACTGAGTTTTCCTTCACGTGCTTTTTTGGCGAGTTCCGACATCTCTTGACTGATTTGCAAGATGCCTTTTTGATCGGCGTTTTTAATCACAGGTACCATCAAACCATTGGGCGTATCGGCCGCAAATCCGATGTGCCAATAATTTTTATAAACCAACGCATCGCCATCGAGAGAACTGTTGAATTCGGGATATTTTTTGAGCGCTGCAACGCAGGCTTTGATTAAAAATGCAAGCATCGTCACTTTGACGCCCGATTTTTCATTTTCTTTATTGGTAGAAATTCTGAATGCTTCTAATTCTGTGATGTCAGCATCATCGTGATTGGTCACCGCAGGAATCATGATGGAGTTACGCAACAAATTGGCACCGCTGATTTTTTTGATGCGACCCATTTCTTTGCGCTCTATTGGGCCAAACTTGGCGAAGTCCACTTGGGGCCATGGAATTAAGCCAAGTCCTGCGCCTGAGTTGCCGGAAGATCCATTGCTTTGTTGCGCTTTGGTTTGCATCGCACCCGACATCACTGCGCTGGTAAAGTTTTGAACGTCTTCAAGTGTGATCCTGCCTTTGTTGCCCGAGCCTTTGACTTGATTTAGAGGAACACCTAACTCGCGTGCAAATTTTCGAATCGATGGTGACGCGTGCGGGAGTTGACCTGATGGTATTTCTTGTAGATGGTGTGCTTGAGCGGTGACAGCAGTTGCAGCGGGTGAAGGCGCAGAAGACGCAACGACAGCGGCAGGTGCACGAGTGGCAACAACTGCCTCGCCCGATACTTCTATAACAGCCAACAAATCACCAATATTGAGTTTATCGCCCATCTTCACTTTGAGTTCTTTGAGCACGCCAGTTGCAGAAGAAGGAATTTCCATTGAAGCTTTATCTGATTCGACCGTGACAAGGGATTGCTCCACTTTGATGATGTCGCCTGGTTTAACCAATAACTCAATCACTGCCACGTCTTTGAAGTCGCCAATATCAGGGACTTTGATTTCTATTGATGCCATGATTTTTTCTCCGACTTTATGCGTACAGTGGGTTGATTTTGTCGATTTGAATGCCGTATTTGGTAATGGCCTCCACCACTTTTTCTAGAGGCAATTCACCATCTTCATTCAAAGCCTTGAGTGCGGCAATCACAATGTAATGCCGATTAATTTCAAAATGCTCGCGCAATTTTTTGCGGAAATCGCTACGACCAAAACCATCGGTTCCTAAAACTTTATAAGTTCGTCCCTTGGGTATATAGGCACGAATTTGATCGGCAAATGATTTCATATAGTCAGTTGAAGCAACTACGGGGCCTGCATACGCACCTAATTGTTCGATGACAAAAGCTGTGCGTGGTTTTTGTGAGGGATGCAACAGGTTCCAACGCTCGGTGGCAGCGCCGTCGCGTGCCAACTCATTAAAACTGGTGCAACTCCAAACATTAGCGGCGATGCCCCAATCCTTGGTAAGCAATTCGCGCGCAGCAATCGATTCACGCAAAATAGAACCTGACCCTAATAAATTAACACACAATGATTTTTTGGTGTCCTCGCCTTTTTGCAACAAATACATGCCTTTGATAATTTGCTCTTCGGTCCCTTTTTCTAGGCCTGGCATGGGATAGTTTTCGTTGAGAAGCGTGAGGTAATAAAAAATATTTTCTTGTTTTTCGACCATGCGTTTGAGTCCGTGTTGCATGATGACGCCAATTTCATGCGCAAAGGTGGGGTCGTAGCTGATGCAATTGGGAATCGTGCCTGCCAAAATATGGCTGTGCCCATCTTCATGCTGTAAACCTTCACCATTGAGAGTCGTGCGACCCGATGTGCCGCCCAGCAAAAATCCTCTGGCTTGCATGTCCCCCGCCGCCCAAGCCAAATCTCCAACGCGTTGAAAACCAAACATTGAGTAATACACATAAAACGGAATCATGATGCGGTTGTTGGTCGAATAAGAAGTTGCCGCAGCAATCCAACTGCTGATACCACCCGCTTCGTTGATGCCTTCTTGCAAAATTTGACCTTGCTTATCTTCCTTGTAATACATCACTTGGTCTTTATCTACAGGCGTGTATTGTTGGCCTGCAGGGTTATAAATTCCAATTTGTCGAAACAATCCCTCCATTCCAAAAGTACGCGCCTCATCAACCAAAATAGGAACCACGCGTAGCCCTAGGGCTTGATCACGCAACAACTGAGTTAAGAACCGAACATAGGCTTGCGTCGTAGAAATTTCACGGCCCTCAGCAGTTGGCTCTAATACCGCTTTGAATATTTCTAGAGCTGGCACCGTAAATTGCTCGTCGGCTTTCACACGGCGATGCGGCAAATAACCACCCAAAGCTTTGCGACGCTCATGTAAATATTGCATCTCAGGTGTATCGTCGGCTGGCTTATAAAAAGGCAACTTGGCTAAATCGCTATCTGGGATTGGAATATTGAATCGATCGCGGAAAATTTTGATGTCTTCGTCGGTGAGTTTTTTGGTTTGATGAACCGTGTTTTTACCCTCGCCTGCAGAACCCATACCAAAACCTTTGACGGTTTTAATCAATAAAACCGTGGGCTGCCCTTTGTGTTTGACTGCCGCTGCATAAGCCGCATAAACTTTTTGTGGATCATGACCGCCGCGGCGCAAATTCCAAATTTCGTCATCGCTCATCTTGGCAACCATCTCTAATGTTTTAGGGTCTTTGCCAAAGAAATGTTTTCTGACGTACGCACCGTCATTTGCTTTAAGCGCTTGGTAATCACCGTCCAGAGTTTCCATCATGACGCGATGCAATGCGCCGTCTTTATCGCGGGCTAATAAAGGATCCCAGTTGCTACCCCAAATGAGCTTGATCACATTCCAACCTGTGCCACGAAACCCGCTTTCAAGTTCTTGAATGATTTTTCCGTTGCCACGCACGGGGCCGTCGAGTCGTTGCAAATTGCAGTTAACAACAAAAATAAGATTGTCTAAATTTTCGCGCGCCGCCAAACCAATCGCGCCTAAAGATTCGACTTCGTCCATTTCGCCATCACCGCAAAAAACCCAAACCTTGCGGTTTTCGGTGTTGGCAATGCCGCGCGCGTGTAAATACTTGAGAAAACGTGCTTGATAAATAGCCATCAAAGGGCCCAAGCCCATCGATACGGTTGGAAACTGCCAAAACTCGGGCATCAACTTCGGGTGTGGATAGCTCGATAGTCCTTTGCCATCGACCTCTTGTCTGAAATTTAACAACTGCTCTTCGCTTAAACGACCTTCGAGAAATGCACGTGCATAAACGCCAGGTGAAACATGGCCTTGGATAAACAACAAATCACCGCCATGATTTTCATTTTCAGCATGCCAAAAATGATTGAAACCCGCGCCAAACAAATGCGCCAATGAAGCAAATGAACCGATATGACCACCCAAGTCGCCACCGTCTTCTGGGTTGTGTCGATTGGCCTTGACCACCATGGCCATGGCATTCCAACGCATATAAGCGCGCAAACGCTCTTCTATTTCAATATTTCCTGGACAACGCTCTTCTTGATCGGGTTCAATCGTATTAATATAGCCCGTGTTGGCAGAAAACAGCATATCAATGCTACTTTCTCGCGCATGCTCTAACAATTGCTCTAATAAGAAATGTGCACGCTCAGGCCCTTCGGTGGCAATGACGGCAGTTAAAGCGTCCAACCATTCACGCGTCTCTTGACTATCGGCATCGTTAATGGCGAAAGTTTTTAAATCATGAGGTGGTGCTGACATGCGATGCTCCTTATTCGTTTCAAGCTCTATTTCTGGTTTTATATCCGAAGTTCATATTTTCCTACATTTTAATTAAAATTTCAAATAGTAAATATAAATTTCACAATATAAAATTTAAAAGCATTGATTCTTCATTATTTATTACTAAACTATGCTTGTGCAATTCAATTACCCTCAAATATCAGCTATTCCCAAAAAACTAAACCAAAAGTGGCTGAATTGGTGGCGAGTCCAAAGCCCGAGCCATCAAGACCGATTGGCTTTGCTTGCCCCATTGGGCGCGGTCACCCTGTTTTTTGTGGCCATTGTTGTGACGATTGCCTATCTTCGAGTTGAAGAGATCGAAAGAGAACAAGAAAGCGCGCAACGCGAGCTTGAATACGCACAGCAACAACTGCGATTGAAATTGCTGGAACGACAAGAGCAATTGATGCGCATCGCAAGAGAAATATCCAATAAAGAAATCGGCCCCGAAGAATTCATCAAAGAATCTCAAGGCTTGGTTACACAATATCCTGAAATAAACGCAATCACTTGGATCGATCAAAACCAACGAATCAAGTCTAGTTTTTCAGCGCCATCTGTGCAACTCAATCAAATGCACTCTGTGGGTAAGAAATTAAAACAACTGGAGACCATCAACACATTCAATCTTGCAAAAGATTTAAAGATTTCAGTTTATTCAGAGCCTGTTTATTCCAACACAAAAGGGCAAAGTATAGAGAGCATTTTGGAGTTGCACTTACCCATCTCCATGCACTCCAAATTTGAAGGTGTGGTAATGGCTGATTTTTCGATCGATGGATTACTTCGATACACCATCCCAACCGACATTCGATCGCACCATGCGGTTGCTTTTTTAGACGGCAAAGGAAATATTCTTGCAGGTCAATCGATCTCCTCGATCAATCGCAAAAATTCACTCCTCCCTTGGTCTAATAAAACTTTTGAGTTCACCATTCCCGTGTCGCCTGTTGGCAATAGCCTGAATTTAAGAGCCCAAATTTACCGAACTTCACAAGGCCTCATTGCAAACGGTATGTTTTGGCTTGTGATGGCGCTCAGTGGCATCACCATTTGGCTTCTCATCGGAACCTGGAGACACACGCGTCGAAGACTGCAAGCGCAGCAAGCGTTGATTGCAGAAACTAATTTTCGACGGGCGATGGAAAACTCAATTTTGACTGGCATGCGGGCCATGGACTTGAACGGCAAGATTACTTATGTGAATACTGCTTTTTGTCAAATGACGGGTTGGACCGAAGCAGAGTTGGTGGGTCTAATGCCCCCTTTTCCGTATTGGCCCGATGAGGACAAAGAAATATTAACCAGTAAATTAGCCGACGAATTACAAGGCAGAACCACGTCGACCGGATTTCAAGTGCGCGTCAAAAGAAAAAATGCAACGGTATTTGATGCGCGCTTGTATGTTTCGCCCTTGGTTGACGCACGATCGAAGCACACGGGTTGGATGACGTCCATGACCGACATCACAGAACCTAATCGAATTCGAGAACAACTCACCGCTTCATATAAACGATTCACTAAAGTACTCGAAGCATTGGACGCGTCGGTCTCGGTCGCCCCTTTGGGAAGCTCCGAGCTTTTATTCACCAACAAACTGTATCGACTGTGGTTTGGCAATCTCAGCGAAGGCCATCTACAAATGGTGAAGCAAGCAGGAACATCCAAAACAAAATCATCCAACGCAAATGATTCAGTCGATGATTTGGCAGGTTTTCCAGTGGCGGGTATCACCGAAACCTTGACTGAAAATGCGGAAATTTTCATCCCTGAACTTAATAAATGGCTCGAAGTTCGATCCAGATATCTCAATTGGGTGGATGGACGATTGGCGCAGATGGTGATTGCAACGGATATCACCCCGCGACGTCTGGCCGAAGAGCAGTCTGCCCTACAAGCAGAACGCGCGCAATCGGCCAGTCGACTCATCACCATGGGTGAAATGGCCTCCAGCGTTGCGCACGAACTCAATCAACCGCTCACAGCGATTAGCAATTATTGCAACGGCATGGTCTCGCGCATTCAAGGCAAACAAATATCGGATGAAGAACTTCTTAAAACATTAGAAAAAACAGCACACCAAGCGCAAAGAGCAGGTCAAATCATTCAGCGCATTAAAAGTTTTGTCAAAAGAAGTGAAGCCAACCGCATGGCATCGAACATCACTGAAATGGTGACAGAAGCCTTGGAACTCGCCAATATCGAACTTCGCAGACACATGATCAAACTCAATTACACCTTTGCTCACGACCTGCCTCAAGTCATGGTAGATCCCATCCTGATTGAACAAGTTTTGATCAATCTATTGAAGAACGCCGCCGAGTCCATCGATCTAGCCAACCGACCCCATCACCAACGTTTGGTTCAACTTCATGTCATGCCCGCTGAAATCAAGGGGCAATCGGCTGTTTTGTTCAAGGTGACAGACAGCGGTAAAGGCTTAGCTCCCGAGGTATTAAACCGGCTATTTGAGGCATTTTTCTCTACAAAAACAGAAGGAATGGGAATTGGACTGAATTTATGCCGTAGTATTGTGGAATCCCATCAAGGAAGAATGCAGGCTGAGAACCTTTATAATCGTACAGAAATCATTGGATGTCAGTTTTCCTTTTGGCTCCCTGCTTGGACTGAACATTTGTCTTCCTAATCATAAGCGCTATACCCAGTTACTCGGAGTTTTCAATGAGTTTGATTCCTAAAAAAGGCACTATTTACATCGTCGATGATGATGAAGCGGTCCGTGATTCTTTGCAGTGGTTGTTAGAGGGCAAAGACTATCGCGTTCGTTGCTTTGATTCTGCTGAAACATTTTTAAATCGATACGACCCCAAAGAAGTCGCTTGTTTAATTGTTGATATTCGCATGGGCGGCATGACGGGTCTTGAATTACAAGATCGATTGGTGGAACGCAATTCACCATTGCCCATCGTATTTATTACGGGACATGGCGACGTGCCGATGGCAGTTGACACCATGAAAAAAGGTGCCATGGACTTCATACAAAAACCATTCAAAGAAGAAGAATTGGTCTCGCTCGTTGAACGCATGCTCGAACAAGCCAAAGAGTCTTTTGCAGACTACCAATTAGCGGCTAATCGCGATGCACTGATGGCCAAACTCACTTCACGCGAGGCTCAAGTGCTCGAGCGAATCGTCGCAGGTCGTCTTAACAAACAAATTGCAGATGATTTAGGTATCAGTATTAAAACCGTTGAAGCGCATCGCGCCAATATCATGGAAAAATTAAACGCCAATACCGTGGCAGATTTACTTAAAATAGCATTAGGTCCGACAGGAACCAAAACATAAACTACGCAACCTGATCAGCGCCCGCTCATGTGGGCGTTTTCATTACATACCCTGAGATCGATACACATGACAGCCCAACTCATCGACGGCAATCTTCTTTCTAAAAAAATTCGTGCTGATATTGCTCAACAAGTCACTGCACTGGTTGCAAAAGGCGTTCAACCGGGATTGGCCGTTATTTTGATTGGCGAAGATTCTGCCAGTCAGGTTTATGTGCGAAACAAAGTGAAGGCTTGCGAAGATGTCGGTTTTTATTCGCTGTTAGAAAAATACGATGCACAAACTACAGAAAAAGAATTATTGGCGCGTGTGCATGCGCTCAATCAAGACCCAAAAATTGATGGCATCTTGGTTCAATTGCCACTGCCCTCCCATATCAACAGCCAACGCGTGATTGAAGCCATTTCACCCGACAAAGATGTCGATGGATTTCATGTTGCCAGTGCCGGCGCATTAATAACAGGGCTACCAGGTTACTGGCCTTGTACGCCTCATGGATGTATGAAGATGCTCGAGAGCATCTCTTATGATTTAAAAGGCAAGCATGCAGTTGTCATCGGTCGCAGCAACATCGTCGGTAAACCCATGGCCATGATGCTTTTGCAACAAAGCGCAACCGTCACCATTTGCCACAGCCAAACCCACAATCTCAAAGCACTCACATTACAAGCCGATGTCATTGTTGCCGCTGTTGGCAAAAGAAATATTCTCACCGCCGATATGGTCAAACCTGGCGCAGTCGTATTAGATGTGGGAATGAATCGAAACGACGAAGGCAAGTTGTGTGGCGACGTCGACTTTGAAGGCGTCAGACAAGTTGCCAGTCACATCACCCCCGTGCCCGGAGGCGTTGGCCCTATGACCATCACTCTGTTATTAGCCAATACCTTGCAATCAGCTCAAAAAAATATTCACTGAATCTATGAACTCAACAATACTAAACCCTTTATTAGACTTTTCCGGATTGCCACGTTTTTCAGAAATCGAACCCGAACACATTGAATCCGACATCGACGACTTACTCTATATTTGCAACGCTGCACTGACCTTGGTCACTGAGCCCGATTTTCCAGCCACATGGAATGACTTAGCGCACACCTTAGACGTTGCAACCGAGCGACTCAGTCGCGCTTGGGGCATGGTGACGCATTTGCA